>CAZHYF010000159.1:0-7025 GCA_964536635.1 uncultured Rhodospirillaceae bacterium
GTGCATGATGTCCTGCTGGGTTTGCGGAGCCAGACCACCAACCGGTGGATCGGTGTCTAGGTTGGTCGGGAAGGCATAGCCCTGTGCGCTGGCTGCCACAACCGCCGCAATTTCGGGCGGCGTTAGGCTGGCGTCCGCTTGCGCGCTGTGCAGCACTGGATACAGCGCCTTGCTCATGGCAGCGCGATCGATGGTCTCCATCGCAACACCAAAGGCCGAGGAGATTTGCAGCAGGTGCGCCAAGCGCTGCACGTCCTTCGAGGTGTTGGCGCCCGCTGCGTGGAACAGCGCCGGGTTAAAGAAGACGGCATCGCCCTGGCGCAAGGGCAACTGCACATAGGATTCCTCAAAGTAGGCGCTGAACTCCGGTCGCCGGAAAGCGACATAGCCCGCGCCATAGAGCTGACTGAAGGGCAGGAGCTTGGTCGGGCCGGACTCGATCGGCATGTCGGTGTGCGCCACGGCTCCTTGAAGCGTCAGCGCGGCGGTCAGCTCGTGGGCGTGCGCGGGGTAGGCTGCGGCGCCAGCAGCGGTCTGGAAGCCCAGGTGGTAGTCGCGGTGCGCGCTCTGCGCAGCGCCTCCGGGGCGAACCAAGTTGACCTGCGCGGTCACCTGATAGTGCGGACCGAGCCAAGCCTCGCAGGCAGCGGCAATCGTGGGGCTTGCGAAACAGCGCGCGAACACCTCTGGCGCGCGCAGGCAGAGCTTTTGCAAGGAGTTCCATACCCGGTCGTTGGCGCCTGCCTTGGCGAAGTGATCGCCGCCGCCACCGCTTCCGGCTTTCTCCTCGGCGATGATGTCGGCGAAAATGGCGTTGGCCGTCTCAAGCGCACTTGTATCGCGCACAGCCCCTTGAATGGCGAGAACACCCGCCGAAGCGCGGAAGATCCAGGCCCACTCGCTGAGCAAGGCGCGCCGCTGGTCGGGATCGCCCAAAAGCGGCTCCAGATCGGCGGCGTCATAGATTGGCACGTTCTTTTGGACATCCTTGGCAAAGCTCAGATCGGCTCGGCTAAGGCTCTGGGCGCAGAGGGCTTGCAGATCGGCGAGCTGGCAGGCCTCTTCGCTGTAAAAGCTGGGCGATGAGGCGTGATCGTAGGGCATGGAGGCCTCCTAGGTCGGTGAGGTGGCGGTTTCTTCGCTGTCGCGCTGAAAGATCCAGTCGTGGTGGGGGTGGTTTTCAAAACGCCACTTGCGCAGCGGCCCGGCCATGACGTTGAGGTAGTACATCTCATAGCCCCAGGGCACGCCGCAGGGATGGTGCCCGCGCGGCACCAGCACCACGTCGTGATTGTGCACGGTCATGGTCTCGTCCAGGGCGCCGTCTTCGGTCCAAACCCGCTGGTGGCCATAGCCCTGCTCAGGGGTCAGGCGGTGGTAGTAGGTCTCTTCCAGGTAGGTCATGCGCGGGAAGTCGTCTTCATCGTGGCGGTGCGGCGGGTAGGAGGACCAGTTGCCGCTTGGTGTAAAGACTTCGGTCACCAGCAAGGAGTCGGCCACGTCGCGCTCTTCCATGGCGATGGTGTTGACATAGCGGGTGTTGGCACCCTTGCCGCGCGTTACGGTCTCGATGCCCTCGGGGCCGATGACTTGAGCCCTATGGCCGCCCTTGCCTGGCGCCGAGCAAACCGCCAAGGTGCAGTCGCTGGTCGCGGTGGCGCGCCACTGGCTGTCGTTCGGCACATAGAGGCAGTGCGGCGGGGTTTTCTCGAAGACGTTCATGCGCGCGCCCCGTTCGCCAAAATTTTGGCCCGCTGTTTCCAGCTCGGCCTTGCCTTCGACCAGCACCAAGATGGCCTCGCGGTCGCCGGTGGCTTCCGCTGCGCTCTGGCCGGCTTGAAGGCGGTAGACGCTGAAACCGACATAGCTCCACTCGGCGTTTTGCGGGCTGATGTTGTGGATCTGGCCAGTTTCACCCGCCGGGCGTCGCAAAAGGGGGCTCATGTCGGGCGGCCTCGTCTTGCAGAGCAGCCCTTTACCGAGGAGCCCTTTGCAAAGAAGCAGAGCCGGGTTGATCTATTCCTCGTCATCGGGGACATCCTGCCAGTCGAAGAAAAAGACCCAGGTGCAGACCCCCGCCAGGCCCAAGAAGATCATGGCCCAGACCAGATCTGCGCCCCACAGCAGCTCGACAAGGCCCCAGCCTGTGCAAACAGCGACGACGAGCGCGCGCCGCCATAAGGGGTTGAAAAAGGCGTATCTGAGTTTGAACATGCTCTGTGTCTCCTTGGGGTCTGGCGCTGGTCGGCTGGCGAGCATGGCCCTAAGCCAGCACCTCGTCCAGCCGCACCACCCGTCCTTGCGCCACCGAAAGCAAGGCTGCCTCGGCCAGCGCCAGCGCCATCAGCCCGTCTTGGCCCGTGGTGCGCGGCTGAGAGTTGGTCGCCAAAGCCTCGACCAAGTGCGCGATTTCCGCCGCATAGGCCGCCGTGTAGCGGGTCATAAAGAAGTTGAGCAAGGGCGGGCGCCGGTAGCCGTCAGCGGTGGCGATTTCGATATTGGCCTCGTGGGTGTTGTGGGCGCTGGCAACGCCCTTGGAGCCCAGCACCTCGATGCGCTGGTCATAGCCATAGGCGGCGTGGCGGCTGTTGGTGATGACGCATTGCTTGCCGCTGGCGGTGCGTAAAATGACGTTGACGCTGTCGTAGTCGCCCAGTTCGCCGATCTTGGGGTCCACCAACACAGAAGCCGCTGCCTGCACGCTCTCGACCTCCTCGCCCAGCATCCAGCGGGCCACGTCGAAGTCATGAATGGTCATGTCGCGAAAAATGCCGCCTGAAACCTGGATGTAGCCATAGGGCGGGGCGCCAGGGTCGCGGCTGGTGATGGTCACCATCTCAACATCGCCGATCTGGCCAGCGGCGACGGCGGCATGCAGGGCTTCGAAGTCGGGATCAAAGCGGCGGTTGAAGCCCAACATCAGCGTGGCGTCCATCTCCTCGACCACCTGCAAACAGGCTTTGACGCGCGGCAAGGACAGGTCGATGGGCTTTTCGCAGAACACCGCCTTACCCGCTTGCGCCAGCCGTTCGATCAGGTCGGCGTGGGTGTCGGTCGGGGTACAGATGGCAACCGCGTCGATGTCGTCGGCCTCAATGATCGACTTGAGGCTGCGGATATCACAGCCGTATTTGCTGCGCACGGCCTCGGCAGCGGCGGGCACGGGGTCGAAGACCGCAACCAGCTCCGCGCCCTCGACCGAGGCGATGGCGCGCGCATGAACCTGACCGATGCGTCCAGCGCCCAAAACTCCAAAGCGGATGGCCATATGTGTGTGTCTCCTTAGACCAAAGGCGGCCTGCCGGCGCGTTCCGTTAGCGCGCGCAGGCCGGGGTGGTGTGTTGCCTAGCGTGCCGCTTGGCTGGTGATGAAGGCCATGGAGGCCGCCAACTCCTGTTGAAGGAATTGGCTATTGTGAACCGAGGCAGCGAAGCACTCGAACGAGATGGGCCCGCAATAGCCAGCGGCTTGCAGGGCGCGAATTTGTTGCAGATTTCCCAAGCGATCTTCGGGCGTGACCAGCACCCGGTGGCCGTCTTGCATCTGCGGGCTGGCGAGGCTGGCATCGGTGACGCCCGAGACGTGAACGATCCCCGTGTGCCGGGCGAACAGCGGGCCGTCGCCCGCCAGATGATGGTGGAAGGTGTCGTGCACCAGGCGGAAACAGTGACTGGCCTCCAGCGCGTCGATGGCATCAACCGCCTCTTGCTTGTGGCGCAGGGCGCAGACCTCGAAGCCCAGCGGCTCGATCAGACCGATCAGGCCCGCGTCCTCCAGCATGGGTTTGAGGTCGCGCAGCGCCAGGCGCAGGTGGGCTTGGCGTTCGCCATTGCCCAGGCCCTGACCGTCGTTGCGCGGAATGAGGCTGACCGCCTCGGCGCCTGCTTGCTGAGCAAGCGCGATCAGCGCGGCGGCCTCCTGACGCTTGGCCTCGGACCAATCGTTGAAGCGCTTGACTTCTGCCAGGGCCAGCAGGCGCAGGCCTCGGTCTTTGATCCGCTGGCCTGCATCTTGCGGGTCTAGGCCGTCAAACAGCGGCTGGGGCAGGTCGTTGCGCAGCTCAATGCCGACGCAGCCCAAGGCGCTGGCAAGATCCAGCAGGGCTGTGAAACTGGCCTTGGCGGCGGTCATGTGGTTGAGCGCAAAGTCCATGCGGTGCTCCGGGCAGCGCGCCCGAAGGCTTCGGAGCGCGGGGGTCTGGGTAGAGCGCAAGCCTTCGCCTCTTGCAGCGATTCGGTCAATGGCGCCGCGATGGAATCTATCATTCTTGACGAAATTCTTCGGAACTAGTGATGGTATTTCGTCACGCTAGATACACTCGGGTAAAAAGAGATCGGGTTGCAAGAAGTGCTGGGCGGCGGCTCCTGACATGCCGTCCAGAACCGCGCGGGTCATGGCCTGGAACAGGTCGCGGCACAGCGGTGCTAGGGGCGTGCCAATGGCGAGGGTTACATAGCCGTTTGCCAGCGCCTTGCGCGATTCTGCGGTCAACTCGCTGACCACCAGCGCCACCTCACCCGGCTGGCGCACTTCGCGCAGGGCCGCGATGGCGCCCTCCATGCCGCCGCCCGCGCAATAGATGCCGAGCAGGTCGCGGTGACGGTGCAAAACATCGAGCGTGGCTTCATAGGTCAGCTCACGCGTTTCCAGGTTGACCAGGGTCTCCAGCACCTGAAAACGCGGTGCATTTTCACGCAAGTAAGAGCGAAAACCGGTCTCGCGCAGCTCGTGGCCGTGCCAACGATGGCCGCCGACGAAGACCGCAACCTTACCCGCGCGCTGCACCGCCATGGCAATGATCGAGCCCGCAATTCTCCCTACTTTCAGATTGTTAAGCCCCAAATAGGACTGCCGAACGCCAGGGGCGAAGTCATTGAGGATCGAAAAACAGGGAATGCCGCGTGCCTGCAAGTCCTCCACGGCCTCGGTGACGGCGTTGTCGGTGATGGCGGTGGCTGCCAAGACATCCACCTCCTGCGACAGCGCCTGCATTTCGGCCACGAAATCCGCCGGAAGCTGCGACGGCGAGAAGCGGATTTTCAGCTCGGCACGCACGCCGGTCAGCGCCTGGACGCTGCGTTCCAGCTCGGCGCGAAAGTCTTGATAGAAGTCCTGACGCGGCTTGTGAAGAACAATGCCATAGCGGATCCGGGGCAGCTCGGCCTGCATGCGTTGGGCGATCAGGCCAACACCATGGTAGCCAATATTCTGTGCAGCCTCATAGACCCGCCGCGCCGTCTCCTCGCGCACCTTTTGGCGCCCGTTGAGTACGCGGTCAACCGTCGCGCTGCTGACCTTCGCGGCCCGAGCGACATCGTCAATCGTTGGTCTCCCTGCCATGGCTCTCACTCGTTGTGACGAAAAACCATCAAACTGTTCGTTAATATTGAGGGATAATGCAAGATAAATTGCATCGCCCCTTGGCGCAGGAATCCGGGCCCCTTAGGCTGCACAGCGAAAGCGAAGGCAAGGAAGGAAGCCCTGATGAAAGAACGCGACTACAGCATGCTGGGCGCCGATGGCGCACGCGCGGTCGAAAGCGGGCTGGCCACGGCCGAGTGGTACCACAGCGCCATTGCGCGCCAGGAGATGAAAGCCTTGATGCGGCGCGAAGATGGCCCCGCCATCCGCGACAGCCTGATCCTGTTCGCTTGCATGGCTCTGTTTGCTGGAGCAGGCATTGCGCTTTGGCCGCACGACGGGGGCAGCCTTGCGCTCTGGCCCAGCCTGATCTCTTTGCCCTTTTGGCTGGCCTACGGGGTTCTCTATGGCTCGGCCATGGACTCGCGCTGGCACGAATGCGGGCACGGCACCGCCTTTCGCACCGGCTGGATGAACGATGCCGTCTACCAGATTGCCTCCTTCATGATGGTGCGCAACCCGGTGACCTGGCGCTGGTCGCACGCGCGCCACCATACCGATACGCTGATCGTCGGCCGCGATCCTGAGATCGTCGCGATGCGCCCGCCAAAACTGGCGCGTATCTTGGCGAATGTCTTTGGTCTTGTGGACGCTTGGGTCGGCTGGACGCGCATGCTTGCGAACGCTGCCGGCCGCCTGACCCCCGACGAGGCCAGCTTCATCCCCGCCGGCGAGCAGGCCAAGGCCATCCGCGCCGCGCGCATCTGGCTGGTGATCTATGCTCTGATCCTCGCAACGGCGGTCTGGTTGGGCTCGATGTTGCCGTTGATGCTGGTGGGGCTGCCCCGGCTCTATGGGGCTTGGCACCACGTCCTGACCGGCGTCATGCAGCACGCGGGCCTGGCCGAGGACGTGCTGGACCATCGGCTCAACAGCCGCACGGTTTATATCAACCCGGTCAGCCGCTTTATCTATTGGAACATGAATTACCACATCGAGCACCACATGTTCCCCATGGTGCCCTACTATCGCCTGCCCGAGCTGCACGCCAAGATCAAACACGACCTGCCCGCGCCCAGCCCCTCCATGTGGGCGGCTTATGCGGAGTTTGTGCCGGTTTTGTTGCGTCAGTTGCGCAACCAAGATGCTTACATCAAGCGCGATTTGCCCTTGGGTGCTCAGCCCTATCGCGAAGACCTGCATGCCGCAGAGCTGGCAGCAGCATAGACGGAACGGACCACCATAAAGGAAGGACACAGCATGGCTGACTGGATCGAGGCTTGCGCCACAGGCGACATCGACCAAGAGGATTTGATCCGCTTTGACCACGCAGGGCGCAGCTTTGCGATCTATCGCAGTCCTGACGACGGCTATTTCTGCACCGACGGGCTCTGCACCCACGAACAGGTGCACTTGGAGGATGGCTTGGTCATGGACCATGTGATCGAGTGCCCCAAGCACAACGGCCAGTTCGACTACCGCAACGGCAAGGCCCTGCGCGCGCCGGTTTGCGAGGATCTAAACACCTATCCGGTCAAGGTCGAGGGCGGGCGCGTCTTTATCCAGATCTAGAGTAAGGCCCAATCTCTTGGACCCAAGAGCGTCCAGGTTGTTCGGGGCTGGGGCCGTCTTCCTTGGCTCCTTGCGTTTCGCAAGGGCTTGGT
>CAZHYF010000160.1:0-3536 GCA_964536635.1 uncultured Rhodospirillaceae bacterium
TAGCCCCGAACAACGCGAAGCCATCGTTGAGGCCCTGTCAACGCTTGAGGCCGAGCAAAAGGCCATTGAGCGCGCGCGTGCGCGTCAACAGCGGCAAGCTCAGCAGGGTCAGGCTCAGCAGAGCGTTCGACAGCAAGCGGCTGCCGACCAAGGCCAAGCGGGCGCGTCCCAGAGCGATGGCGGGCTGTCAGGGCTCTTGAGCCCGGCCCAAGAAGCAGCCTTGGCATCTGGACTCGCCAAGTTGCGCCGCGCTGAACAGGTGCAGGCGCAGGGCGGTGACGCCCAGGCAGCCCTGGATATGTCAACGCAAGAGCGTCAGGCGCTGCTTGCCGTGATCCAATTGATCGAAGAATTGCAACAGGACTTGGGCCAGGGGCAGGGTGTCGAGGCGCTGTCTGACGCACAAACGCAGGCCCTAGTTGCTGCTGTGGACCGACTGCAAGCAGCACAGGTGGCGCGCGCGTCGGGCCAGGCCTCCGCCTCTTCTGTTGCCCAGGGACAGAACGCAGCGACGGCCGCGGCAGCGCAGGCAACAACTTCCGCCGCAACGCCCAACGGCCCCTTGAGCGGTGGACTGTATGGCCTGACCGACGACAAGCGTGAGGTCAACGCTGACCTGGCCGTTGCCGACCACAAGGCCAACGGCTTCAGTTTTAGCCGCAACAAGGCGATTTGGACCACGATCTTGCGCTCTTCTGGCCAGCTAGAGTCGGGCCTCAATTTCCGGTCTGGCGCGATCAAGTCGCAAAATTGGGAAGTCGAATATGGTGTCAATGTCGTCGGCGCTCTCAACAATATTGCTCAGCAGCTTGCGCCGCTCGATCGCTACAAAATAGCGCCCGACGTTACCGTCGTCCGCCGCCTGACCGACCGGCTGAAGCTCAAAGTGCAAGGCCAGGCGGAATTCGTCCCCAATGCTGGCGCCATGCTGGCCAGCGCTGGGCTGGTCTATACGCAAGGGATCTATGAGGCCGCGGGCAATGTGTCCGCCAAGTATGAGTATCTGTCCAATCCGTCTCTGCCCTCAAGCGACCCGCTGTCAGCGGTTGATGCGACCACCTTGGGCATGGATTTGGGTGTCGCGGCCTCGGGCTTTGTGGCTGGCGCGACCACGACCGACGCAAGCGCCAAGCTGGTGTTGTCGCAGGTGCTGGATCGCGACCCGACGGTCAGTTTCACCTCCAAGGTGGTCAGCAAGCTGACCAGCGACATGAGCCTGAGCGACCGGATTGCCAAGGCGCGCGCGGACTATATCGAGACCAACGGCCAAGCGCTTGCGGCCAGCCAAGTGGGGCCGCGTCGCCGGTCCAGCGCCCTTGGACCGCTGGACGACATCTTTGCGCCCGAAGGTCAGGCGGTTGAGGGCCTCCAGTCGCCGGCGGACGCTCGCGGCCCCAGCTTTGATGATATTTTTGCCCCAGAGGGCAGCGGTACCAGCAGCGCTGCTGAGCAGAGCCCAAGCATGGTCAGCCTTGGCGCCCTGGTTCCCGTTGACCCGTCCGCCTTGCCCTATGACCTGCGCGAGACAACAGGGCGCAACTTCATCAGCCAGCTTTCGCGACTGGGCTACAGCGACCAGAAAACGCTGGAGGCGAGCTTGGATCGGGGCACCAATGGCTTGATTACTGGTCGCCTCGAAGCGCGCGTTCCCCATATTTTGGCCCCCAGTATCGTCGGTGAAGCGCGGCTGGCCTATGCCGGGCAGTATGTGCCGACGACCATCTTTGGCACCGCCGACCCCATGTATCTGCAAGAGCTGGGCGGGCGATTGATGGCTGCTTGGCAAGCCGCAGAGCGCACGACCTTGGCCGGGCAGATTTCAGCCTCGTTGGATAACCAGCTCGACTTCAAATCCACGGGCTTCATGCTGGAGGCTACCCAGACCCTGGCGCCCTATGCCAGCACGTCGCTGAAATTCAGCAACAGCAATTCTTACCTGGCAGGCGTCTATTTGCAGAGCCTCAACGAGTTGCGGGCAAGTTTGCGCTATCGAGATGACCGCTTTGGCGAATTCACCGGCAGCGTTGGCCGACAGTTTGATCAGGATTTCAAGCCAGGGGCCTATGTCGCCACTGCGGCTTACGCCAAGGGCGTTCGCAATGTTTTGACCACCGGGCGCGATGCCCTGTTTGAAGCGGGGCTTGAGCTGCGCTATGACCCCCAAACCGACACCGAAGCGGAGGTTGGCGCCTTCGTGAAGGCCACAATTGAGCTAAACTGATGCGTTATAGACAAGATCGCCGCGATCAATCGCGCCCGAATGCAAGAAGGAAGAGCCAAATGTTCAGCTTTGGTTTGCACGCCCGTCAGGCAGTCCAGACCGGTTCTAGGTCCGAAAGTCCGCAGCGATCTGGTTTTCGATCTTTGCGCCTGGCGAGTGGACTTGGGCTTGCGATGCTCGCGTCTGCTTTGCCCGGTCTGGCACAAGCCCAGGTGATCTTGCAGCTTGATCTAGCGCTTTGGACCCGTTTTCAGGGAACGGCGGTGGCCTTGCTTCAGGACGTGCAGCCGAGCAACGACGGTCTGCTGCGGGAAAATAAAGCGAATGTAAACAACTACAATGCGAGTGACCAAATTGGCGCGGGTTCGTGGCTGCGGCTGGCAACCATCGCGCGCGATCAAGAGGCGATGCAAAAGGGTCTGCGCGCCATCGAAGTCACCTTGGCGGGCGCTTTGCCCGACGGGAGCTTTGTCCACGTCGAGCGTTTGGACCAATCGCGCGTGCGCCGGGTGACCGGGCTGCGCGGCAAATACCTGGATGCGAGCCTGCTGGGCGATTTCTGCCTTGGCCTTCTGGTCGCCGATGCCGGTCAGCCGATTTCGGCGGAATACGGGCGACGCAATTCGCCGCCTTTGGCTCGGGCCTTGCGCTCGGTCAAATTTCAGGCTCAGGCGCTGCTACAGTTCGCGGGATCGCGCCCCGACCAACTCATGACCATCGCCGGCATGTTCCATTCTTGCGGCTTGCTGCTGAAGGACCAAAGTGCACAGGCCATGGCCATCGCCTTTGCTCAGCAAGCGGCCCGCAATACCACCTATGCCGGGGTTTGGACCTTTGGCGGTAAGACGGACACCAGCCTGGCTGCGAGCACCAACAAGGCCGCAATTGATCTTTTGGCGCTGAAGTACGACGACACCTCGAAGCAGCGGATTGAAGAGATCATCGGTATGACCTCGAGCTGGTTGTTGGAGCGTATTGATTCTGATGGTGAGCTGAACTCCAAAGGGAACGCCTATAGCTGTGTCGCCAAGCGGACCTTCGACAACCAGCTGTCGGGCATAAATTTGCGCGACCTTCTGTTCTCTTTGTATCGCGGCGGCTTCTATTTCGATCGCGGCGATTTGTTGGGGGCGGCTGAAAAGGTCGTCGGACGGCTGAACGGCAACAACGTGCCAGATGGTTTCTGCTTCTTTAGGGCTTAGGACAAGGCCCTAGCTCTGAGCTCAAGTAGCTGGGAAACATTGCAGTACAGACAGTTGCCGAGCGTTTGTTGGGTTCGGGCGGACGATCGAAACATGCGCCCGGCAAAACACCA
>CAZHYF010000160.1:3636-6996 GCA_964536635.1 uncultured Rhodospirillaceae bacterium
CCTGGCAGGGTTTTGGTAGGGGGCCAAGCAGTGAAGTTCCACAGATTGTACGCCAGTCCGGATGGAGAGAGCCACTGGGACAGTGTAGAGGTAGCGCTTGCAGAGCGATCCTTCGCACCACCCGCCAAAGCGATTGAGATATCCGCGCCTGAGGCAGCTAAGCAGATTCTGTTCTTGAGGCTCCGCGCAGGCTGGGACGAGCCCAGCCACCCGACGCCGGTTGCACAACGCCTTGTCTGCCTATCGGGCTCGGTTCGCGTCACCGCCAGCGATGGACAAGCGCGCACCATTGGTCCAGGCGATGTTTGGCATATGGAAGACAAACACGGCAAAGGCCATCACACCGCTGTCGTCGGCGAAGAGGATTTCTTGGCGGTCATCGTTCAGTTTGAATGAAGGCCCCGTTCTTGCGGTTGCGGTCAAGGCATGTTTCAACGAATTGCCTTCATGTCACATGCCCTAGCTCTTTAAGCTGTTCGCAAGTTCATCCCAAGCAACCTTGGCGCTCCTGGGCCCAAGAGCTTGGGTCTTGCTTTAGTGGGTCAGGTGCTCGGTGACGCTGACCAGGGTCAGGCTCAGAGTCAGGAAGCCGCCAATTGCAGCCAGGCGACCAACGACCTGCGTGACCTGCGGAGCCTTAACAATCCGTGGCAATATCTGCATACCCAGCACTTGCAACAGCAAACCAGAGCCAGCCGCAGTCAACAGCGGGGCGCTCCAGCCCATGCCTTGACCCGCAAGGCTGGTGACCAAGGCGCCCAGGACAGCCGCACTGCCTGACAGACTCAAGTTGACCAGCAGGGCGCGCGAGCCGGACAGCCCGTTGGCGACCAGCAGGCCCATTTCACCCAGCTCGCTCGGCAGCTCGTGCACCGTTACAACCAGTGCGGTCACCAGACCCAACCAGGGATCGATCAGAGCGGCACTGGCGATCAGTACGCCATCTACGAAGTTGCAGGCCGCATCCCCCAGCTGAAGGCTGGCTATGGCTGAGACCTGCTTGTGCGCGCGCAGAACCAACTGAATCGCAAGACCAAAGGCGATGCCGCAGCCAAAATAGCTCCAGAAAGCGGTGGGGGTTAGTTGTTCCCAGGCCTCCGGCAACAAGTGAAACAGCACGTTGGCCAACAGCGCTCCGGTTCCAAAGGCTGAAAACCACCACAGCTTATTGCGAAGCCCGGTCAAATAGCGCAGTGCCAGCCAAGCCAGACCGGCGGCAAAAGCGACCTGGAGGGCGACGATCAAGATGGGATAGCTGGATGGCATGGGCGTTGCGTACCAAAGAGAGAGACTTGCGCTGTAGATATAATGTATCTTTCGCGCAAGCAAGTCCCAAGGCACAGGCAAATCCGCCCAGGGGCTATGCAGGGGGCGCATATCAAGCAAGGGTGAGCCGGCGTTATCTGCTGCTTGAAGCGCAGACCAGCTCTAGCTACATTGGCGCTATGACCCAAAGCCTGGACCAAAACCTGCTCGATCTGTGTTCGCAGCGCCAACTGCGCCTGACGCCCCAGCGCCTTGATGTGCTCAAGGCTTTGGTCAGCGAGGGTAAGGCTGTAGGCGCCTACCAACTTCTGGACCAGGTCAAGCCCTTGCACCCCAAATTGACGGTGACTTCGCTCTATCGCATTCTCGATTTTTGGGCGCAACAGGGCTTGGTGCACAAGGTGGCGGGGCTGAACGCCTACATTGCTTGCAACGATCCCCACGACGAGCACACCCACGTTGTGATGTTCTGCGATTCTTGCGGCAAGACCATTGAGGTCTGCGACCACAAGGCGGGCTTTGATGCCGCTTCGACGGTCGGCTCGCAAGGATTCCACCAGGCGCCCAACCAGGTCGTCGAGTTTCGATGTTCCTGTGGAGATTGCCAGCCTGCCGCATGATGCCGGGTACAGGCCGCAATTTCAAGGCGCGAGCGATCTTGTGGCATTGCTTGTGCCCCGATCATGGGCTAGAAGCCCAAAGCTAAAAGCGTCTCGCGATACAGTGTTGAGACCCATATCTCCATTATCACCGGTCATCGCCGCGCTGGCCTTTTCGGCAGGCAGCGGCAGGGCCCAAGGCTTCCCAGGAACCACATCATGAGTCGTCCTATGCGCGTTCGTTTTGCTCCATCGCCGACAGGCAAGCTGCATCTGGGCAACATCCGTACCGCCGTTGTCAATTGGTTGCACGTTCGCAGCCAAGGCGGCAGTTTTTTGCTGCGCCTGGATGATACCGACACCGAGCGTTCAACCCAGGCCTATGCCGAGGGAATTGAAGCTGACCTGCGCTGGCTCGGTCTGACTTGGGATGAATTTGCGCGTCAGTCCGACCGCAATGACCGCTATGACCTGGCGCGCGACAAGCTGATCGCCGATGGGCGCCTCTATCCCTGCTATGAAACCGCCGACGAACTGGCCCTGAAGCGCAAGTCCTTGTTGCAACGCGGCAAACCGCCGATCTATGACCGCGCCGCGCTGTCACTGACGGCCGAGCAAAAAGCGGCATATGAAGCCGAGGGCCGCTTGCCGCACTGGCGCTTCAAGCTGGTTGATGGCGACATTGATTGGCAAGACCTGGTGCGCGGACCCTCGCACTTTGAGGCCCAGTACCTGTCTGACCCCGTGCTGATCCGCGAAGACGGTCGCTATCTCTATACGCTGTCATCCGTCGTTGACGATATCGAGCTGGGCGTTACGGACATCATTCGCGGCGAGGACCATGTGGCCAACACCGCTGTTCAGGTGCAGTTGTTCGAGGCGCTGGGCGGCGCTGTGCCGACCTTTGGCCACCTGCCGCTGATCACCGACGCCGAAGGGCAGGGGCTTTCCAAGCGGCTGGGCTCGGCTTCGGTCGAGGCCTTTAAGGAAGATGGCATTGAGCCCCTGGCGATCGTTGCCTATCTGGCAGCGCTGGGAACCCCCGATGCGCCCAAGGTGGTGACCGAGGTTAGTCAGCTTGCCGCTGATTACGATATTGGCCGCTATGGCCGCGCGACGCCCAAGGCTTCCATGGAGGAGGTCTTGCAGCTCAATACCCGCATCATTCACGCGCTGCCCTTCGCGGTCATCGCAGACAAACTGCCGGGTTGGAGCGAAGCGCTGTGGACCGCACTAAAGGACAACGTGGAGCAATACGAAGCCGCTGCCGATGTTTTGGCCATGGTCCAGGGCGATATTCAGCCGGTGATCGATGAACCCGAATTCATCGCTGAAGCCGCAGCTCTGCTGCCTGGAAGCTGGGACGGTGAGACCTGGCATAGCTGGACAGAAGCGGTCAAGCAGGCCACGGGCCGTAAGGGCAAGCAGCTTTTCATGCCCCTGCGCTTGGCCATCACCGGGCAGGCCAAGGGCCCCGAAATGGCGACCCTGCTGC
>CAZHYF010000161.1:0-6991 GCA_964536635.1 uncultured Rhodospirillaceae bacterium
GCAAAGGCAGAGGCCGCCTCACAGCCTCTACCTCCAGCGATGGCTCTAATAGGCCACCATGGTCAAGAGCTCATAGTCAGCCACCTGCTCATCATCCTGGTTATAGAGCGTCACGTCCCAACGCACCTCGCCGTAGTCCTCGTTGCGCTTGGTCTTGCGCTTGACCACCAGGCGGATCTTAATGCTATCGCCCGGCGAGACCGGCTTTTGGAAGCTCAGCCAATTCAGGCCCGTATTGGCCAGCACCGGCCCCGGATTGGGCTCAACGAACAGGCCCGCCGCGAAGCTCAGCAGCAAGTAGCCGTGCGCCACGCGCCCTGGGAAGAAGGGGTTAGCCTCGGCGGCTTCCTGATCCATGTGGGCATAGAAGGTGTCGCCGGTGAAGTGCGCGAAGTGCTCGATGTCATCCAGCGAGATGCTGCGTGGTTCGGTCCAAAGCGTATCGCCGATCTCCAGGGCATCAAAACGCTTGGTGAAGGGGTGAGCGCCGGGGTCCAGCTCGCGCGCACCCTTGACCCAAACGCCGCCGACCGCGCGCAAAATCTCAGGCGAACCCTGAATGGCGGTGCGCTGCATGTAGTGCTTGACGCCACGGATGCCGCCCAGCTCCTCGCCGCCGCCCGCGCGGCCTGGACCGCCGTGGATCATGTGCGGCATGGGCGAGCCGTGGCCGGTCGCCTCCGCCGCCGAGTCGCGGTTGTTGATGTAGAGCCGCCCGTGCCAAGCCGCCGAGCCCAGCGCCACCTTGCGCGCCACCTCGGGGTCATAGGTCACCAGCGAGGCCACCAGCGAGCCGCCGCCGCGGTTGGCCAGTTCGCAGGCATGATCCAGATCGCGGTAGCCCATGACGGTCGTCACAGGGCCAAAGGCCTCGGTCTCGTGGACCAAGGCCGAAGCGTCCGGATCATCACAGACGAAGATTTTCGGCGCTAGGAAGGCCCCCGCCTCAGCGTCCGCGCCATCGACGTGGAGCGGTCCATCGCCCAAGATGCAGCGGGCGTATTGTTCGATGATCTGCGCTTTTTCCTGCACATCGCGGCGTTGTTCGCGGCTGGCCAGCGCGCCCATGCGGCTGGTCTCCAGGCGCGGATCGCCGATCTTGACCTTGCCGATGCGCGCGGCCAGAGCCTCGCTGACCGCTGCCACTTGGTCCTGAGGCACCATGATGCGGCGGATGGCGGTACATTTTTGCCCCGCCTTGGTGGTGACTTCGCGCTGCGCCTCTTTGATAAACATATCAAATTCAGGCGTGCCGGGCTCGGCATCAGGGCCGAGGATCGAGGCGTTGAGCGAATCCTGCTCGGCCATGAAGCGCACGGTGTTCTTCAAAAGGCTGGGGTTCGAGCGCAGCTTGAGCGCGGTGTCGGCCGAGCCGGTAAAGCTCAACACGTCTTGCGGGCCCAAACGATCCAGCAGGTCGCCGGTGCGCCCGCTGATGAACTGCAAGCTGCCCGCAGGCAGCAGGTCAGAGGCCAGCATGAGCCGCACGCAAGCCTCGGTCAGATAGCCGGTGGCAGTCGCGGGCTTCACAATCGAGGGCACGCCTGCCAAGAAGGCGGGAGCAAACTTCTCCAGCATACCCCAGACCGGGAAGTTGAAGGCGTTGATCTGCACCGCAGCGCCCAGCAGGGGCGTGCAGATATGCTGCCCCAGGAAGCTGCCCGAGCGCGAAAGCTGTTCGATATCACCGTCAAGGTAGACTTTCTCATCCGGCATCTCGCGGCGGCCCTTGGAGGCAAAGACGAACATGGTGCCAATGCCGCCGTCGATATCGACCCGCGAATCGGCCAGCGTCGCACCGGTCTCATAGGACAGCTCATAGAGCGCCTGCTTGTTCTGGGTGAGGTAGAGCGCCAGCGATTTGAGGATGCGCGCGCGATCGTGGAAGGTCATGTCACGCAAGGCCGGTCCGCCGACATCGCGCGCATGATCCAGTATAGCCTGATAGTCCAAGCCACAGTCGCCAGCCCTAGCAATCAAGCGGCCATCAATGGCCGAGTGAACCGAATCAGCGCCCGCACCGGGGTCGATCCAGCGACCAAGGGCATAGCTGCCAATCGCCAAAACGTCGGACATGGTGTATCTCCTCTTGTCTCTTCTGGTGCAGCGGTGCTGCCAAACATGATAAGACTATTGACCGGCCAGTCGGTTTTTGCAAGTCTTGTCTTCGGAACATGGGTTTGGCCCTTCTTTTGCGCAGGGCCGCGCTCGCACAACCGCCAACACGACACACACACAGGGGACGAGGGCATGTCTGACACGCTGATCATCGAGGACCAGGGCTCTTGGGTCGAGCTGCGCCTCAACCGGCCGACACGGCTCAACGCTTTCACCGACGAGTTGCACGCGGCCCTGCGCGGCGCCCTTGAGCGCGCTGGCGCCAACCCAGACTGCCGGGCCGTCTTGCTGACCGGCGAAGGTCGTGGTTTTTGCGCCGGGCAAGATCTGGGCGACCGCGACCCGCGCGCTTCAGGCGCCGCCCCCGACCTGGAGCACACCATCGCCACGCTTTATAACCCGCTGGTGCGCACCATCCGGGGCATGGACAAGCCCGTGGTCTGCGCCGTCAACGGCGTTGCAGCGGGTGCCGGCTGCAATTTGGCGCTCAACTGCGACATGGTTTTGGCGGCCCGCTCGGCCAAGTTCATCCAGTCCTTTGCCAAGGTGGGCTTGATCCCGGACGCTGGCGGCTCTTGGCTGTTGCCCCGTCTATTGGGTGAGGCGCGCGCCAAGGCCTGGGCCATGACCGCTGAGCCCATCAGCGCCGAGACCGCCCACAACTGGGGCCTGGTCTGGAAAGTCTACGACGACGAAGCCTTGCTGGAGGCCGCCCGCGCCCAGACCCAGGCGTTCGCCGAGGCGCCGACCTTTGGCCTGGCCCTGACCAAACAAGCAATCCACGCCGCCGCCACCCAAAGCCTGGACGCCCAGTTGGACACCGAAGCCAAATTGCAGGGCCGCGCGGGCCGCTCTTACGACTATCGCGAGGGCGTTTCGGCCTTTCTGGACAAGCGCAAGCCGACCTACAGCGGTAAGGAATAGCTATGTCTCGCAGCGAAGCCACCGACCACTACGACAAGCGCCGCAAGCTGTTGGAGCAAGCCGCGCGTTGGTTTGCCAAGCAAGGCTATGATCGCGCCTCCATGTCGGGCTTGGCAGGGGCTTGTGGTGTCTCCAAGGGGCTGCTCTACCACTATTTCTCTTCCAAGGATGACATCCTGGCAGCGGTCATAGCCGACCATTTGCAGACCTTGCTGGACGGCCTTGAAGCGATCGAAGAATGGCATCCCACGACCTGGCTGCAAAAAGCATCTGAAACGATTCTCCGGCTCTACGATGGCGCCGATCATCAGCACCAGCTGCAATTGCAGGCCATGCACCTGCTGCCCGAGGCCCAACAAGCCACGCTGCGCGACATCCAGCGCCGTATGGTGGAGGCCGTCGCCCGCCGTATTGCGCAACTGCCCGGAGCGCCCAGGGCCGACGACCAAGCCCTGCGCGCTCTGACCATGAGCCTGTTTGCCATGCTCAATTGGTTCTATCTCTGGCACCGTCCAGGCCGCGATATGGCACGCCGCGATTATGCCGACCTCGCCACCCGCATGATCGTCGATGCTCTGGCGCACAAATCCTGCGCTGACATCGTCCAGATCCCGATTTTGAAGTTGGGTTAAAGGCCCACCCCTTTTGTAAAGATACGCCTATGACCGCCTCTGCTGCATCGCACGCCGCGCCCGTCACTCTCACCGTCGAGGGCCCCATTGCCGTCCTGACCATTGATGCACCGCCGGTCAACGCGCTGTCGCCACAGGTTCGTCAGGGTATCTTGGATGCGCTGCGCCAGCTCAAGCGCCACCCCGACGTGCGCGGGCTTCTGCTGACCGCCCAAGGCAAGACCTTCATCGCGGGCGCAGACATCAAGGAGATGCAGCTTGGCCAGCAGGAACCCAGTCTGCCGTCGGTGATCGCCGCGCTGGAGGCCTGCGCTCTGCCAAGCGTCGCCGTCTTGGGTGGCACCGCCCTGGGTGGCGGCTTAGAAATTGCCATGACCTGCAATGCGCGCATCGCAGTGCCGGGAGCCAAGCTGGGCTTTCCTGAGGTCCATTTGGGCATCGTTCCGGGCGCAGGCGGACCCGAGCGCCTCGTCCGTCTGGCCCCCTTCCAAGCGGCTTGTGATTTTATCGCCGACGGCAAGCCCATCAGCGCCAGCGCTGCGCGCGATATGGGCCTGATCGACGCCCTGGCCGAGCCCGACGCCCTGATGGAGCAGGCCAAGGCCCTGCTGCTGAGCGGCGACCTGCCCGCGCGGCCGATCGAGCGCGCCGTGGTGGCGCAAGCCAGTGACGAGGACTGGCAGCAGGCCATTCGCGCTCGCAAGCAAGCCAGCAAGGGTATGGCTGCGCCCAGCACCGCCATTCAGGCTCTGCGCGATGCGGCCAGTCTACCGCTCGACCAAGCCGTGCAGGCCAACCGTCAGCGCTATTTGAACCTGCGCGAATCTCAGCAAGCCAAGGCCTTACGCGGGCTGTTCTTTGCCGAGCGTGAAGTGCGCAAGGTGCCCGGTCTGGATCGCTCCCTTGCTCAATCTTTCGACGTGCTGGGCGTCGTGGGCGGCGGCACTATGGGGGTCGGCATCGCGGCGGCTGCCCTGACCGCTGGCCTGTCGGTCGTGTTGATCGAACGCGACGACGCGGCCGTTCAAATCGCTCATGATCGCATCGCCAAGCTGCTGGGCTCAGCCGATAAGCGCGGCTTGCTGGCCAAAGTCGGTGGGCTCGACGGCGCGCTGGCCAAGCTGCAAACCAGTGCCGATAAGCAAGCCCTGGCGCCTTGCTCCTTCGTCATCGAAGCCGTGTTCGAGGACATGGGCATCAAGCAAGCCGTCTTGGCCGATATCGAGGCCGTGGTAGCGCCCGAGGCCATCATCGCCACCAACACCTCCTACCTGGACATCAACGCCATCGCTGGCTCGGGGCAAAGGCCCGAGCGCGTGCTGGGGCTGCACTTCTTTGCCCCCGCCAACATCAACAAGCTGGTGGAGGTGATCCAGACCGAGGCTGCCTCGCCCGTGGCGCTGGCCACCACCTTTGCCTTGGCGGACCGGCTGCGCAAGCTGCCCGTCTTGGCCCAGGTCTGCGACGGTTTTATCGCCAACCGCATCTTTGCCCGCTACCGCGAGGCCTGCGATTTCTTGCTCGAAGAGGGCGCGCTGCCCCAGCAGGTCGATGCCGCCTTGACCGAATTCGGTTTCAAGATGGGCATCTATGCGGTCTCGGACATGTCGGGCCTGGATATCGGCTGGGCCATGCGCAAACGCCGCGCGGCCACCCGCGATCCCAAGGCGCGCTATTGCTCGATCCCCGATCAGGTCTGCGAGGCCGGGCGCTTTGGCCAAAAGACCGGTAGCGGCTGGTATCGCTATGCCGAGGGCAGCAAGGCGCCTGAGGTTGACCCCTGGATCACCGCGCTGATCGAGGCCGAGTCCGCTCGCCAGGGCATCACCCGCCGTACCTTTACCAACGCCGAAATCATGGAGCGCATCCTTGAGACCATGGCTCGCGAAGCGCAGGCCGTGTTGGACGAAGGCATCGCGCTGCGCGCCAGCGATATCGACCTGGCGCTGGTGACCGGCTTTGGCTTCCCGCGCCACCAAGGCGGCCCTCTGTTCTGGGCAACCCAGCGCCAACAGGCCGCGCAGGCCAGCCCCCAAGACTAACCCCGCTGAAGGAACGCCCGCATGGCCGACGCCTATATCTGTGACTACATCCGCACCCCGATTGGCCGCTTTGGCGGCGCTCTGTCCAGCGTGCGCGCTGATGATTTGGGCGCCGTGCCGATCAAGGCGCTGATGGCGCGCAACCCACAGCTAGATCCCGCTGCCATCGACGAGGTGATCTATGGCTGCGCCAACCAGGCGGGCGAAGACAACCGCAACGTGGCGCGCATGGCCGCTCTGCTGGCGGGGCTGCCGGTCAGCGTGCCTGGCACCACCATGAACCGCCTTTGCGGCTCGGGCATGGACGCCATCATCGCCGCCGCACGCGCCATCAAAGCGGGCGAGCAATCGCTGGTGCTGGCGGGCGGGGTCGAGAGCATGTCGCGCGCGCCCTTCGTTATGCCCAAGGCCAGCCAGGCCTTCAGCCGCCAGGCCGAGATCTTTGATACCACCATCGGGTGGCGCTTCATCAACCCGCTGATGAAAAAGCAGTACGGCGTCGATTCCATGCCCGAGACCGCCGAGAATGTCGCCGCTGACTTCCAGGTATCCCGCGAAGATCAGGACGCCTTCGCCATGGCCTCGCAACAGCGCGCGATCGCCGCGCAAGCCAGCGGCCGCCTGGCGCAGGAGATAACGCCGGTCACCATTCCTCAGCGCAAGGGCGAGGCTCTGGTGGTTGATCGCGACGAGCACCCGCGCCAGACCAGCCTTGAAAAGTTGGCCGCCCTGAAAGCCCCCTTCCGCGAGGGTGGCAGCGTCACGGCGGGCAATGCCTCGGGCGTCAACGATGGCGCAGCCGCGCTGTTGATCGCCAGCGAGGCGGCCATCAAGGCCCACGGTCTGACCCCGATTGCGCGCATTGAAGCGGGCGCAACAGCGGGCATCGAGCCGCGCATCATGGGCATGGGTCCGGTGCCTGCCACCCAAAAGCTCTGCGCCCTCTTGGGCCTCAATCCGCAGGACTTCGACATCATCGAACTGAACGAGGCCTTTGCAGCTCAAGGCTTGGCAGTGTTGCGCGAACTGGGCCTGGACGAGCGGTCTGCCCACATCAACCCCAACGGCGGTGCCATTGCCTTGGGCCATCCGCTGGGCATGTCGGGCGCGCGCATCACCGGCACAGCGGCCCTGGAGCTGGCCAACACCGGCAAGCGCCGCGCGCTGGCCACCATGTGCATCGGCGTCGGCCAGGGCATCGCGATTGCTATGGAGCGGGACTAGAGCGTCGGGCGTTGGTCTTGCAACAGCCCTTCTGCTCTCGCTGACTGATTT
>CAZHYF010000162.1:0-6977 GCA_964536635.1 uncultured Rhodospirillaceae bacterium
GGCCAGCGCCGTTGACCATACAGCCAATTTCGCCGTCCAGCTTGACGTAGTTCAGTTCCCACTTGACCGCTTCCAGCTCGCTGGCTTCTTCTTCGGTCTCGTCGCGCATCGCTTGCACGTCCGCGTGGCGGAACAGAGCGTTGTCGTCGAAGCTGACTTTGGCGTCCAGCGCAGAGACTTCGCCTTGCTTGGTCACGACCAGCGGGTTGATCTCGACCATCGCGCAGTCTTTTTCAACGAAGGCCTGGTACATACCCTGCAAGAACTTGGTGGCCGACTTCATCTGGGTTTTTTCGGTCAGGCCCAGTGCAAAGCAGATGGTGCGGCAGTGGTGGCCTTGAATGCCGGTCGCCGGGTCGATCGAGACCTGGATGATCTTTTCCGGGTTTGAGGCCGCAACTTCTTCGATCTCCATGCCGCCTTCTTGCGAGGCAACGATGGTCACGCGTGACGAGCCGCGATCGACCAACAGAGCCAGGTAGAGCTCGCGCTCGATGTCCACGCCGTCGGCGATCAGCAGGCGGTTGACCTGCTTGCCTTCGGGGCCGGTCTGCTTGGTGACCAGGACATTGCCCAGCATGTTTTCGGCAGCCTTGACCACATCGTCGATGGTGCCGTTGACCACAACCTTGACGCCGCCGCCATTGACGCGCTCGGGGTCATGCTTGAAGTGGCCGGCGCCGCGGCCGCCCGCGTGGATCTGGGATTTGACCACCCAAACCGGGCCGCCCAGGGCCTCGGCTGCTTGGCGCACCTCGTCCAGATTAAAGGCCACTTGGCCTTTGGGCGTGGCAACACCGAACTGCGCCAGCAGCTCTTTGCCTTGATACTCGTGAATATTCATGAAGGAACTCCTTGTTCGAGCGCCAGGCGGTGCCGCACGACTGACGTGCTGGCTGCGCCTGGGTCGAAGCCATCAATTGACCGGTTGGGCTGCTAAGCCTTAGGCGGGCAGGTTACGCACGGCGTCCATCTGGCCGCGAACGGCATCGACAGACTCGTTGAACATGCGTTGCTCGTCGGCGCTGAGGTTCAGCTCCACGATGCGCTCGACACCCTCGGAGCCGATCACAACCGGGACACCGACATAGAGGTCGTTGACGCCGTACTGACCGTTCAAAGCCGCCGCGCAGGGCAGCACGCGCTTCTTATCGCGCAGGTAGCTTTCGGCCATAGCGATGGCTGATGAAGCGGGCGCATAGAAAGCCGAGCCGGTCTTGAGCAGGGCTACGATCTCGCCGCCACCCTTGCGGGTGCGGTCCACCATAGCGTCCACGCGCTCTTGGGTGGTCCAGCCCATCTTGATCAGGTCGGGCAAGGGGATGCCAGCAACGGTGGTGTAGTTGACAACCGGAACCATGGTGTCGCCGTGGCCGCCCAGAACGAAGGCGCTGACGTCTTCGACCGAGACGTTCATGTCGTCGGCCAAGAAGGCACGGAAGCGCGCCGAGTCCAGAACGCCAGCCATGCCAACAACCTTGTTGGTGGGCAGGCCTGAGGCCTCTTGCAGCACCTTGACCATGGCGTCCAGCGGGTTGGTGATACAGATAACGAAAGCATTGGGGCAGTTTTCAGCAATGCCCTTACCGACCGAGTTCATGACCTTGCAGTTGATCGACAAAAGGTCGTCGCGGCTCATGCCGGGCTTGCGCGCGACACCAGCGGTAACGATCACCACATCGGCGTCTTTCAGGTCTGCGTAGTCCTGGGTACCGGTGATCTTGGCGTCGAACCCTTCAACCGGAGAAGCCTCGTAGATATCAAGGGCCTTACCCTGAGGGATGCCTTCAGCGATATCAAACAGGACGACATCGCCCAGTTCCTTTAGACCTGCCAGCAGTGCCAGCGTGCCGCCAATGTTGCCTGCGCCAACGAGGGCAATTTTGTTGCGTGCCATGAGGTTCCTCTCTTCCATAGGGGGCTTCTTGGGTTGGCCGATGCTTTAACCCAGAGCGACGCCAAGTGGCAAGCGTGCGACACACGCGAGCGCGGCGGCGGACGGGGCTAAATGTCTCACTAGCTTAGACGATGAGGCCTTGGACAGGGATGGGCAACTGCTCAGGCGTTCAAAACAAGTCAAGTTTGTTAAGGGGCGCGAGCGGTGGCTTGACTAGTGCTGGGTCTTGTCGGGAAAGGGCAGAGCTTGCGCGTCGCGATCATTGCTCGTGTTGGGCGCGCCTGTGCCGCCACCTGAGCCTATTCCGGTTTCGGGCAAAAAAAGACAGCGCACCGAGTGGGACGCTGTCTGGAGTAGCTGATGCTTTCCGTCTTGACGGGGCGCACAAGCTCTAGGGGATCGAACGAGCAACTTCACGGAACTCCAGCGCCCTTGGTGGCATCAGGTGGGATGCCCAGGAAGCTGGGTAGGACTGTTGGTTACTAAGAATGATGTTGGAACGCCCGCTGGGCAAAACAAGGGCAAGCGAGCCCAGAATCCCTCCGCTCAAGCTTTTGTGAGATCCTGGCTTGGCCAAATCGCCGCTAGTCCCCGCATCAGTCCACAGGCCAGGGGCGATTGCAGGCCTTTGGGCGAACAAAACCAGGGTCGGTGGGCGTCATAGTAGGAGAGTCGCACCACGAGCGCGCCGCCTTCGACCTTGGCTTCCAGCACCCGCCAACCCGCGGGCAGAGCCAAGCGCGGATAGAGGCGCCGGTTGAGTTTCTCGCGTGCGCGCTTGCGGGCCTCGTCCAGCATGCCGAGCGGCGTCGAGCCCTCGATGCTGAGGCCGCTGTAGCGCAGGCGTAGGCTCAGGCGGCCGTCCTTGGCTTCGGGTGTCGCGCGGGCCGTGATGCGCGTCGGCCAGCTCTGCTTGGCGCCAGGCAGCAGGCCGATCGACAGGGTAACCGGTACGCTTGCAGAAATAGCGATATCGCGTTCAGCGAATTCGGCACTGGCAGCGCGAAAGCGGCCGAGCTGTGCCAGAGGGTTGATTTGCTTCTTGATTCGCGCATCAAGCAGTGCGCGCAAGTCCAAGCGTTGCGGCTCTAGCTGCAGGCGCACATCTAGCTCGGCGTGGGTTGAGACCTGGGCGCGCAGTACGCCAGGGCCGCTGAGCTTTGCGCTCAGCACAGGCTTGCCGTTGTGCTCGATTTCGATGGGGCGCGTCAGGCGCTGGATGGTGTAGCCGTCTGGCGTTGCCGCCTGGCTCTGAACGCGCGCCAACAGGGCGGCGGATGTCAGGCCCGCCACGCCCAACACGAGCAGGGCCAAGACCCCAATCCAGACCAGAACAGTGACCAGGTGGCGCAGCAAGAAACGCGGAAGAGACGCGAGGTGAAGCGAAGGCAGCATGCACAAGTCAGAGCCCGGCTGGCGTGCAAATGCAAGCATCCATTGCCGGGCACGCACGGCTATGTCAGACTTGCCGCGCCCTCTAAGGAGACCCCTATGCCGACCTTTGATAGCGACAAGGCCGCGAGCCTGCATCGCCACTTGCACAGCCATTTGCCCTCAGATCCTGCTTTGCGCGTCAAGACGCTGGAGAGCCTGGCGGTCGAGCGCGGTTTGATCGCGCCAGAAACCATTGACGCCTGGGTCGAGGCCTATTCGGAGCACATCGGCCCCAAGCGGGGCGCGCAGGTGGTGGCTCGCGCTTGGCTTGATGCCGATTTTCGCGCCCGCTTGCTGGAAGACGCCGCTGCGGCCATCACCGAGTTCGGTTTCCAGGGCAATGCGACCGGACACCTGAAGGCGGTGGAAAACAGCGATACGCAGCACAATATGGTGGTTTGCACCTTGTGCTCTTGTTACCCCTTCTCAGTCCTGGGCATGTCTCCGGCTTGGTATAAGTCCGCTGAGTACCGCGCCAGAGCGGTGCGCGAGCCGCGCCAAGTGCTGGCGGAATTCGGCGTCGCATTGCCCGACAATGTGGCCGTGCGGGTCTGGGACAGCACCGCCGAGCTGCGCTATTTGGTGGTGCCGCAGCGCCCAGCAGGAACCGAGGGGTGGAGCGAAGAGGCGCTGGCAGCCATCGTGACGCGCAACGCCATGATCGGCACCCAACGCGACTTGAGCCTGGAGGCCGCCTGATGGATGCGATTCACGACTTGGGGGGCATGCAGGGGTTTGGGCCCATCCCCATGGAGGGCGACGCCAAGGACTTCGCCGCGCTGGAGACCTGGGAAAAACGCATGTGGGCGCTGTCTCGTTCGGGCATCGTCAAGGGCATGACGGTGGACTGGTTCCGCCACACCCTAGAGCGCATGGTGCCTGCCGACTACCTGGCTTTCCCCTATTTCAAGAAGTGGTGCACGACCTATCTGGTGCTGCTGCTGGACAATGGGGACGTGACCTTGGACGAGGTTGCGCGTGGGCATGTCGATGTGCCTTTGCCGCCAGCCGCAGGCAAGACCGCAGACGAGATCTTGGCCTTCAATGCGGGCGCGGCCACCAAGTTCGACGGCCCCAGCAGCTCCGCGCCTGCCTTTGCCGTCGGGCAGGCGGTTCGCACGCTTCGTCTGCCGCCGCCGGGCGCACATAGCCGCCTGCCGCGCTATGCCAGGGGCGTACAAGGGACGATCGTGGCCCAGCATGGCGCACACGTGGTCCCAGAGCGCAGCGCAGAAGGCCAGCATGTCTACCAGGCGCTCTACACCGTGGTTTTCAGTGCGCGCGAGCTATGGGGAGGCGAGGCCAACCCGCACGATGACGTGACGCTCGATTTGTGGGAATCCTACCTTGTTCCGGCCTGACGATCCCCTGAGCCCGCCGCAACCAGCCTTTGATGAGCCCTGGCAGGCGCAGGCCCTAGCCTTGGCCGACTCTTTGGTCCAAGCCGGGCGCTTCAGTGCGCAGGACTGGGCCGAGTCTCTGGGCGCGGCGCTCAGCGAGGCCGCCGCGCGCGGGGCTGAAGACAGCCTGGAAACCTACTACCTTGCTGTGGTCGAGGCCTTGGAGCGTCTGAGCGCGCAGCATGCGGGCATATCGCCCCAGGACATGGACAAACGCCGGACGGCTTGGGAGGCGGCCTATCTGCGCACGCCCCACGGTCAGCCGGTGCAACTTGACCCAAGCGACGCCTTGCCAAGCTAGAGACGCAGCGGAACCGAAGGCAAAACGGCTGCCAACCAGCATAGGACGGGGTGGGCGCGACTACCTGACCCGGGCATGAGGCCACCGCTTGTTCACAGCGCGGTGACGCAGGCGGTTGAAGAATCGAAGAGAGCTTGTTACCAGGGCCTCACCCTCTGCCCCTGCTCGACGGACCAACGTGTCATGAAAATCATCTCCGGGACTTCCAATCCGACCCTGGCGCGCGCTGTCGCTGCCTATATGCGTACCAAACTAACCGATGTTGAAATCAAGCGTTTCAAGGATCAGGAAGTCTATGTTGAAGTGAAAGAAAACGTCCGAGGTCAGGACGTTTTTGTTTTTCAACCCACCTCAAAGCCCGCCAACGACAGCCTGATGGAGCTGTTGATCTTGATCGACGCGATCAAGCGAGGCTCGGCAAGTCGGATCACAGCGGTCATTCCTTACTATGGTTACGCGCGCCAGGACCGTAAGGTGGCGCCGCGCTCGCCCATCTCAGCCAAGCTGGTGGCCGACCTGATTACCACCGCGGGCGTTGACCGCGTGTTGATGCTGGACCTGCACGCAGGCCAGATTCAGGGCTTCTTTGATGTGCCGGTTGATAACCTGACCGCAGCGCCGGTCTTCGCCGAGCACATCGAAAACAACCCGCAGTTCGACAACAAGAAGATGCTGGTGGTCTCGCCTGACGTGGGCGGCGTGGTGCGTGCGCGCCAGATCGCGAAAATGATCGAAACTGACATTGCGATTATCGACAAGCGTCGTCCCCGCGCCGGTGTTTCAGAAGTCATGAATGTCATTGGTGATGTGTCCGACCGCGATTGTATCCTGGTCGATGACATCGTGGACTCGGCGGGCACGCTCTGCAATGCGGCTCAGGCCTTGATGGACTCGGGCGCCAACTCCGTGAGCGCTTACTGCACGCACGGTGTTTTGTCAGAGCCGGCCTTGGAGCGCATCTCAGCCTCGCCCTTGGACAAGCTCTATATCACCGATTCGATCGAGGCGACGCCCGAAGTCGAAGCGCACGAGAAGATCGAGCAGATTACGGTTGCAACCTTGATCGGAGAGGCTATGTTGCGCATCCGCGATCACGAGTCGGTCACCGAGCTGTTCCGTCGTGATTGGATGAAGTCAATCTAAAGCCCAGCAAGGCTTTTGATCCCAGCGCGTCAGGGCCGAGACCACCCTGGAGGCAGGCCTGATCGGCGCGCAAAATCAACTTTGGAGACACACATGTCTAACACAACTTCCGTGCTCAACGTTGAGCGCAAGGACGGGGCAGGAAAAGGGGCCGCTCGTCTGACCCGTAAGCAGGGCCGCGTTCCTGGCGTCGTCTATGGCGGCGGCAAAGACCCCGTGATGGTGACCTTCGTTCCCGGCGACCTGGAGCGGACGCTGAAGAACCCCGCTTACTATTCAACCCAATTCGATCTGGTCTTCCCCGATGGCACCAAAGAGCACGTCATCCCGAAGGCCGTACAGTTCGATAAGGTTTTGGACTTCCCGATCCACCTGGACTTCCTGCGCGTCAGCGCCAACACGAAGGTGAACGTCTTCGTTCCCGTTGAGTTCATCAACGAAGAAGCCTCACCGGGCCTGAAGCGCGGCGGCGTTCTGCTGGTAACCCGTCACGAAGTCGAGGTCATTGCGACTGCTGCGACCATCCCTGACAAGCTGATCGTTGACCTGAGCGGCCTGGAATTGAACGATCCCATCAAGTGGTCGAACGTTACTGTTCCTGCGGGCGTCGCACCTGCCATTACTGACCGTGACTTTGCGATCGGCAACATCTCGGCACCGACCGGCTTGGCTGTTGCTGCCGACGATGAAGAAGGCGAAGCCGAGGAGTAAGCCCTCATGTGGCTGCTTGTCGGCTTGGGAAATCCGGGCGACAAGTATGCCCGCAATCGCCACAACATCGGCTTTATGGCCCTGGACCGCT
>CAZHYF010000163.1:0-1423 GCA_964536635.1 uncultured Rhodospirillaceae bacterium
ATGGCATTGATGACGGGTAAGCGCGGGCTGATCATGGGCATGTCCAACAGCCATTCGATTGGCTACGGCGTGGCCAAAGCGTTGCACGACCAGGGCGCCGAGATCGCCTTTACCTGTCAGAATGATGCTATCGGCAAACGCATGCGTCCTTTGGCCGAGCAGCTTGGCGGCGGACCGGTGCTGACCTGCGACGTGGGCGAGGCGGGCGCGGTGGATGCCACCTTTGCCGAGCTGGCCAAGACCTGGCCCAAGCTGGACTTCATTGTCCACTCCTTGGCCTATGCCGACCGTAACGAGCTGAAGGGCAAGTACCTGGACACCTCGCGTGAGAACTTCCTCAACGCGCTGCTGATCTCGGCCTTTTCGCTGACCGAGGTGGCCAAGGCTGCCCAGGACATGCTGGCTGGCGGCGGATCTTTGGTCACCATGACCTTCTTGGGCTCGCAGCGGGTCATGCCGAACTACAACGTCATGGGCGTCGCCAAGGCGGCCCTGGAGGCCTCGCTGAAGTATCTGGCGAGCGACCTGGGCCCGCAGGGCGTGCGCGTCAACGCGATTTCGGCGGGCACCATGCGCACCATCTCGGGCGCAGCCATTGCCAACAGCCGATTCCTTTACTCCGAGAGCGCGCATAAGGCAGCCCTGAAGCGCAACCCAGAGCTGGTGGAGGTCGGTAACGCTGGTCTTTACTTCTGCTCTGATCTCTCCAGCGGTGTGACCGGCAATATCCACTATGTCGATGGCGGTTTCCACGCTATGGCGCTGGGCATCCCGGACGAAGACGAAGATTAGGCCTGAAAGCTGCGGGCGCGGCATGACGCCGGCCTGCAACCTGTGAGCGGCAAAGCTTGATCTTGGCACAGGCTGGGGCATGCTGCGGGCAGTCTCCCTATCTGCTTTGATCCGCCGTGCGCAGAGTGCTTTTTCCATCCCTTTTGCAAACCATCCGCGCTGGACTGCTTCTGGCGGGTTTGGTTTTGCTCGCGCTGGTTTCCGCGCCGCTGCCCGCTTTTGGCCCGACATCGGCGGTGGCCCAGAGCTTTGCCCAGCGGGGCCCGAGTACCCAGAGCTGGCAACGGCTTCCCGCCGATCTCATCGCCAGCATACTGGTGCGTCGGAGCCTTTATCGCGCCGACGGCAGCCTCTTGTACTTGCTGCCCAGTGGCTCGGCTTACCGCGAGCGCGACGGCTATCTCATCTATTTGCGTTGGGGTGTGGTCGGCGACCGCTTGTGCCTGCAAGATCAGCAACGCCGCTGCTTTGGTGTTGCGCGCTCCAGCGATGGCCGCTTGGGCTTGCTCAGCGATCAACAGGAGCTGGTTGACCTGCTGGAGGGCGACCCTGGTCATCTAGTGTGGCGCTATGGCTTGAGCCTGCGAACCGCCTTGAGCCAGGGACAGGTGGCGCTTGGCCAACCCCGCGC
>CAZHYF010000163.1:1523-4736 GCA_964536635.1 uncultured Rhodospirillaceae bacterium
CTGCGCCCCTGCTGTTTTCTGCTCAGATCGACAAAGACCCTGGCTGTTACGCCCAACTGCAACACTGCCAGAGCCGCTGTTCCCGCTTTGGCGCGGCACCCTATGCCAATCCTCCCGGGCGCTGTGCTAGAAACTGCCTAGACACCTACATTTGTACGCGATAGAGCAGGAGTATGACCCAGACACCTGATCGTATTTACCACATGGCCCACGAGGCCGATTGGCAAAGCGCGCTTGAAGGCGGCCAATATTTTGGCTCGCCCGATGACAAGCGCGACGGCTTTATCCATTTTTCAAGCGCTGCGCAGGTGGTGGGATCGGCTGCCAAGCACCGCGCGGGCCAGAGCGATTTGATCCTGATCGAGGCTTCTTGTGCCAGCCTGGGGCCGGCGCTGGTCTGGGAAAAAAACAGCCCTGACGGCCAGGCTTTTCCGCATCTCTACGCGGCTTTCGATGTCAACCAGGCCCTGCGCTCTTGGCCTTTGCCTTTGGGCGAAGACGGCCTGCACGTCTTCCCTGACGTATCGTGAACCCGCTCCAGCTCCTTCCGCCCGAGGCCGCGCACCTGGCCGCCATTTGGGCGCTGCGCCACCTGCCCACGCCGCGCGCCTCGCTGCTGGATGAGCGGCTTGCGAGCCAGCTTTGGGGGCTGGAGTTTCCGAACCCGCTCGGCATGGCCGCAGGCTTCGACAAGCAAGCCGAGGCTTATAATGCGCTCTTGTCCTTGGGCTTTGGTTTTGTCGAGGTGGGCTCGATCACGCCCAAGGCTCAGCCGGGAAATCCTAAGCCGCGCGTGTTCCGCTTGCGCGAAGATCAGGCGGTGATCAACCGCTATGGTTTCAATTCGCAGGGGATCGATCCCGCATTGAGCCGCCTGGAAGCTGCGCCCGCTAAGGGCATCATCGGCATCAATCTGGGCAAGAACAAAGAGACCGAAGAGACCGAGCGCGACTACTGCGAAGGCATCCGCCTGCTGGGACCACACGCGGCCTATTTGGTGGCCAACGTCTCCTCGCCCAATACGCCGGGCCTGCGCGCTGTGCAGCGCCAGGAGCTGCTGCGCCCCTTGGTGGTGGCCTGCCAGGCGACCCGCGACACGCTCCCCCATCGTCCGCCTTTGCTGGTCAAGATCGCGCCAGACCTGGAGCCCGAGGACCTAGAGGCAATCGCCGACATGGCGCTGAGCCTCAAGCTGGACGGCTTGATTGTGTCCAACACCACCCTGGAGCGGCCAGCCAGTTTGCGCGGCGCTGCAAAGGGCGAAGCTGGCGGCCTCTCTGGCGTGCCCTTGTTTGAGCGCTCAACCGAGGTGCTGCGTTCAGTGGCTCGGTTGACCAAAGGCGAGATGGCTTTGATCGGCGTCGGCGGGGTTCACGATGCTGACACGGCCTATGCCAAGATCAAGGCAGGTGCCAGCTTGCTCCAGCTCTACTCGGCCTTGACCTATCAGGGGGCGCGCCTGATCAACGACATTCTCAAAGGCCTGCTTGAACGCATGGAGCGCGACGGCCTCAGCCACATCAGCCAAGCCATCGGGCAGGAGGTATAGCCATGTATCGCATCGACGGCCTAGGCGAAGTTCTGCCGGACTACGATACCTTCGTTATCGATCTGTGGGGCGTGATGCACCACGGCGGCCAGATCCTGCCCGAGGCTAAGGCGCTGATCGAGGCCATCGGCCGTGCGGGCAAACTGCACATGTTCCTGTCCAATGCGCCACGGCGCACCGCCGTGGTACAGCGGCAGTTGGTGGAACGCGGCTTGCACGAAGAGGCCGCCCAATTCGTCCACACGTCGGGCGAGGAAGGTTGGCAGTTCCTCAAGCGCAATCCTGCCAATTGGCAGCGCGGGTTCGTGTTCGAGCCTGCGGGTGGCGCAGAGGAAATGTATCAAGACTTACCTTACGAGTGGAGCACGGAGCTGGAGGGCGCTGATTTTGCTCTGGTTGTGGGGGTTCCGATGGAAACGCCAAACCTGGATCCCTATCGCGACCGCCTGGCAGCCATGGCCAAGCGCGACATCCCGCTGGTGTGCGTCAACCCGGATCTTTGGGTGCGGGTCGGCAACACCCTGCGCATTTGCGCGGGCCTGGTGGCCCAGCTTTATGAGCAAGAGTTCGGCGGTCGAGCGATTTATTTCGGCAAGCCGCACGATGCGGTCTACCAAACCGTGCTGGCCAAAACGGGTGCGCGCGACAGCGCGCGCGTGCTGGCCATTGGCGATTTGGTCGAAACCGACGTGCGCGGTGGGCGCAATGCGGGCTTTGCGACCTGCTTGATCGAGGGCGGTGTCCTGGCCACGCGCTTTGGCTTTGGGCCGGGCGCGCGTGCGCGAGACGTTGATTTGCAGGCTGAGTTTGCTAAGCATCAAGTTCAACCCAACTATGTGTCGCCGCTGTTTCGGCTCTAGGGCCGTGTTTTTACGGCCGTGATTTGAACGGTCCAGCGACGCTTGCTTCGAAGGACCGACCATGTCTGATGCTCAAGACCTTTTGCTGCGCCGTGACGAGGGCCCGGTCGCGCGCCTAACGCTCAACCGCCCCCATGCCTACAACGCTTTGTCGCTGGCCATGATGGAGGCGCTGATCGTTGAGCTGGGACGCCTAAGCGATGACGCCAGCATCAAGTGCGTGGTCCTGGAAGGGGCGGGGCGCGGCTTTTGCGCTGGGCACGACCTGAAGGAGCTGCAAGCCAATCCGGGTGTTGCCTTCCGCGAGCAGACCTTCAGCACCTGTTCTGAGCTGATGCAGGCCATCGTTGGCCTGCGCCAGCCGGTGATTGCCAAGGTTCACGGCATCGCCACGGCTGCGGGCTGTCAGTTGGTGGCGACCTGCGATCTGGCGCTGGCAGATTCGACCGCAAGATTTGGCACGCCGGGCGTGAATATTGGCCTGTTCTGCTCGACGCCAATGGTGGCGCTGTCGCGCGCGGTGCACCCCAAGCTGGCGATGGAGATGCTGCTAACCGGTCAGATGATCGACGCTGACCGCGCCGAGCGGATCGGCCTGATCAACGGCCACCACGGCGGTGAGGCACTGGAAGAGGCGGTCAGCGCGCTGGCGGCCACCGTAGCCAGCAAGTCTGGCCTGGTGCTGAAAACCGGCAAAGAGGCTTTCTATCAGCAGGTAGAAATGGGTCTGGCCGACGCCTACGCGCATACCTCGCGGGTCATGGTCGAGAACATGGGCTTCCAGGACGCCGAGCAGGGCATTGC
>CAZHYF010000163.1:4836-6959 GCA_964536635.1 uncultured Rhodospirillaceae bacterium
CTGCTGAAGCGGCCCCAGAGCCGGAGGCCAAAGCGCGCCGTAGCCGCAAGCCCAAGACCCGGCGCGAGCGTGACGCCTCGGGCGGTGGCAAGCGCGCGGCCATGCCTGCGCAGGAGAGCTTGGCATTGCGCGACCCCGCTGCGGGCTACCAAGCCGCGCCCTTGGCGCACAGCGAAGACGGCGGCCAAGACGACAGACAGGACAACAGGCAGGACGACAGCCACGACGACGGCGATGAGGCCGCGTTTGCCGGGCTGAGCGCCGTTGACCGCGACAGCAATATCGCGCGCGGCCTGAAGGTCTTGCAGGACAATCTTGCCACCATGCCGCTGAAGCCGGGCGTCTATCGCTTCATCGACCGGCGCGGCGATCCCATCTATGTCGGCAAGGCCAAGAGCCTGAAGAAGCGCGTCACCTCCTACACCCAGATCGAGCGGCTGCCCAATCGCCTGGTGCGTATGGTCTCAGAGGCCCACAGCATGGAGATCATCGTCACCAACACCGAGGTGGAAGCCCTGCTGTTGGAGAGCAACTTGATCAAGCGCTTCATGCCGCGCTTCAACGTGCTGCTGCGCGACGACAAGAGCTTTCCTTACATCCATATCAGCGGTGACACGGACTTCCCGCAAATGCGCAAGCATCGCGGTGCGCACACCCAGGCTGGCGATTATTTCGGTCCCTTCGCCTCGGCGGGGCTGGTGCATCGCACGCTGACCGCGCTGGAGAAGGCCTTCTTGCTGCGCACCTGTTCGGATGCGGTCTTCAACCAGCGCGAACGGCCCTGCTTGCTTTACCAGATCAAGCGCTGTTCGGCGCCCTGCGTGGGCAAGATCTCGGCCGAAGACTATGGCGCGCTGATCGACGAGGCCAAGGCCTTCTTGTGGGGGCGCTCGCGGCGGGTGCAGGAGCGCCTGGCCGAGCTGATGCAGGAGGCGGCTGAGGCCATGGAGTTCGAGCGCGCGGCCAAGCTGCGCGACCGCATCCGCGCCATGTCTGCGATCCAGATGAACCAGGATATCAACGTTCTGGGCGTGCTGGAGGACGCCGATGTGGTAGCGGGCTATCAGGCGGGCGGCCTGACCTGCATTCAGGTCTTCTTCTTTCGCGGCGCGCGCAACTACGGCAACAAGTCCTATTTCCCGGCTAATACCAAGGGCGAGACCCTGGAGAGCGTCATGGCCAGCTTCTTGGCCCAGTTCTATGACGACAAGTTGGTGCCGCCGCTGGTGCTGGCATCGCACACCCCCGATGAGGCGGCGCTGCTCGCCGCAGCTTTGAGCGAGAAGGCGGGCCGCAAGGTCGAGCTGGCGGTGCCCCAGCGCGGTGAGAAACGCAAGCTGGTGGACAACGCGGCCTTGAACGCACGTCAGGCTTTGGAGCGCCGCCAGGCGGAGAGCTCGACCCAAAACAAGCTGTTGCGCGGCATGGCCGATCTGTTTGGCCTGGACGAGCCGCCCCAACGGATCGAGGTCTACGACAACTCGCACATTCAGGGCACCAACGCCGTTGGCGGTATGATCGTCGCGGGGCCCGAGGGCTTCATGAAGAACGCCTACCGCAAGTTCAACATCCGCTCAGACATCACCGGCGGCGATGATTTTGGCATGATGCGCGAGGTGCTGACCCGCCGCTTTGCCCGAGCGCTGAAGGAAGACCCAGACCGCGAAAAGGGCGGTTGGCCCGATCTGGTGTTGATCGACGGCGGGCGCGGACAGCTCAATGTGGCGCTGGAGGTGGCGCGCGCGCTGGGCGTGGACGACGTGCCGCTGGTGGGCATCGCCAAGGGCCCGGATCGCAACGCCGGGCGCGAGGACATCTACCTGCCCGACCGCCAGCCCTTCCAACTGCCGCCCAACGATCCGGTGCTGTTCTATATCCAGCGATTGCGCGACGAGGCGCACCGCTTTGCCATCGGCACCCACCGCGCCAAACGCGCCAAGGCGCTGATTAAATCGCCTTTGGACGAGATTGCGGGCATTGGCCCGGCGCGCAAGAAGGCCCTGCTGGCCCACTTTGGCTCGGCGCGCTCGGTGGGGCGGGCTTCGGTGGACGACCTGCTGGGGGTCGAGGGCATCAATGCCAAGACCGCCCAGCTCATCTATGACCACTTCCACGGGTCTTAG
>CAZHYF010000164.1:0-6939 GCA_964536635.1 uncultured Rhodospirillaceae bacterium
CCAGCATGTTGATGACGCCACGGTAGTTCATGTCCATGTGGTACCAGTGGTTCATGGCCGCGCCGATGATGATCATCGACTTGCCACCCGTCTTCTCGGCATTGAGCGCAAAGTCGCGGGCAACGTGGATGATCTTGTCCGCAGCGACGCCCGTGATTTTCTCCGCCCAAGCCGGAGTTCCAGGGACGTCCTGGTTGAAGTCATGCGCGACCCAATCGCCGCCCAAACCACGATCCAGCCCGTAGTTGGCGCAGAACAGGTCAAAGACGGTCGCCACAGCGACGGGCCCTTCGGGGGTCTGAACGTGCTTGACCGGCACGAGCTTGGTCAGAACGTTGGGGCGTTTTTCCCCGGTTGAAAAGGCCTCGGTCGCATCAGCGCCAAAATAGGGGAAATCCACCCCAAGCACCGCGTCGTGGTCTTGGTCTTGGATCAAGGACATTTGCAGGCGCGCGTCTTGGCCCTGGGCGCGCTCCTCCAGGTTCCAGCGCCCGTCTTCGCCCCAGCGATAGCCGATCGAGCCGTTGGGGCTCACCAGCTTGCCGCCCGCCTCGTCCAGGGCCACGGTCTTCCATTCGGGGTTATTGTCCTCGCCAAGAGTGTCGGCCAGGTCGGCGGCGCGCAAGAAGCGGCCCGGCCTCCAACGCCCGTCTTTTTCCTCCAAGCGGACCAACATGGGGAAATCGGAGTACTTGCGGCAGTAGTCCTCGAAATAGGCGCACTGACGATCCAGGTGGAATTCGCGCAAGATCACATGCCCGAAGGCCATGGCCAGTGCCGCATCGGTGCCTTGCTTGACGTTGAGCCAGACGTCGCCAAATTTGGCCGCCTCCGAATAGTCCGGGCAGATCACCGCTGATTTGGTGCCGCGATAGCGTGCTTCGGTATAGAAGTGCGCATCGGGCGTGCGGGTTTGGGGAACGTTGGAGCCCCAGAGCAACAGATAGCCAGCATTGTACCAATCGGCGCTTTCGGGCACATCGGTTTGCTCGCCCCAGGTCATGGGTGAGGCTGGCGGCAGGTCGCAGTACCAATCATAAAAGGACATGCAAACCCCGCCCAGAAGGCTCAGGTAGCGGCTGCCGGCAGCATAAGACACCATGGACATGGCCGGGATCGGCGAAAAGCCAAAGATGCGGTCGGGGCCATAGGTCTTGGTCGTGTAGGCATTGGCCGCCGCCACCAGCTCGGTCGCTTCTTGCCAATGCGCGCGGACAAAGCCGCCCTTGCCGCGATTTTCAACATAGGCGGCGCGCAGAATTGGATCGCTCTGGATCTTGGTCCAGGCTTGAACGGGGCTCAGGGTCTCGCGCAGTCTGCGCCAGGCTTTGAGCAGGCGGCCGCGAACCAATGGCGTCTTGACCCGATTGGCGCTGTAAAGATACCAACTGTAGGAAGCCCCCCGCGCGCAACCGCGCGGCTCATGGTTGGGCAGATCCGGGCGCGTGCGCGGATAGTCGGTCTGCTGGGTCTCCCAGGTGACAATCCCGGATTTGACGTAGATCTTCCAAGAACATGACCCGGTGCAGTTCACACCGTGGGTCGAGCGGACAACTTTGTCATGCCGCCAGCGGTTCCGGTAGGTCTCTTCCCAGCCCCGGTCTTCGCGTGTGACCTGGCCATGGCCGCCCGAAAATCGCTCCAGTTCCTTGGATTGCAAAAAATTCAATCTGTCGAGCAAGTGGCTCATCGCGCTTATCCTATCAGCTTGTTCAGGTGCCGAGTGGCCTCGGCGAGCCAGCCCGGCACCTGGAGTGAGGGGGTGGTTGGGGTTAGCAGGGCACCGCTGCGCCCTTGCGGCTGTAGACGAACCAGGTGATCATGGTGCAGACCACATAGAAGCCCATGAAGGCCCAAAGTGCTCCGTGGGGGCCGCCGGTCATTGAGATCGAGGTGCCGTAGGCCTTGGGAATGAAGAAGGCTCCGTAGGCAGCGATCGCGCTGGTGAAGGCGATGATGGCTGCAGACTCGCGCTCTATGGTGCGCTGCATCTGGGTTGCATCCAGGTTGGGCAACAGACGCGGAATCTCCTGCTTCATGATCGACGGGATCATCTGGAAGGTGGAGGCATTGCCAACACCGGTCAGGAAGAACAACGCCATGAAACAGGCAAAGAAACCCCAGAAATTGCCGTCGGCAGCGGCTGGTGTTGAGGGCAAGAATTGCAGGACGCCCACAACGGATGCGATCATGCCCAAGAAGACCCAGAAGGTGACGCGACCGCCGCCGAACTTGTCAGAGATCCAGCCCGTGCCTGCCCGTGACAGCGCGCCAACAAGCGGGCCCAGGAAGGCGTACTGAAGCACTTCAACCTCGGGAAACTGGGTGCGCATGAGCAAGGGGAAGCCCGCAGAATAGCCAATGAAGGAGCCGAAGGTGCCGGTGTAGAGGATGCACATAATCCAGTTCTGCCGACGCTTGAGGATCGCCAATTGATCGCCCAGCGATGCCTTGGCGTCAGCGATGTCATCCATGCCGAACCAGGCAGCGATCGTGCCGACGATCAAGAAAGGAACCCAGATAAAGCCCGCGTTTTGCAGGAACAATTGGCCGCCGTTTGAAAGCTGCTGTGGCTCGCCGCCCACAGCGCCGAACACGCCCATGGTGATCACCAGCGGAACGACGAACTGCATGACAGACACGCCCAGGTTGCCAAGGCCAGCGTTCATGGCCAGAGCCTGGCCCTTGACCTTCTTGGGATAGAAGTAGGCGATATTGGCCATGGAAGAGGCAAAGTTGCCGCCACCAAAGCCGCATAGCAGCGCCAGGAGCAAGAAGGTCGTGTAGGAGGTCTCTGGATTTTGGATAGCAAAACCGATGCCAAGGGCTGGCAACAGCAAGGATGCGGTCGAAATCGCGGTCCATTTGCGCCCGCCAAAAATGGGGATCATGAAGGAATAGAAGATCCGCAAGGTCGCGCCAGACAGGCCCGGCAAGGCCGCAAGCCAGAAGCGCTCGCCAACCGAGAAATCAAAGCCAATCGCGGGCATCTTTGCCACCACGACCGACCAGACCATCCAGACGGAAAAGGCCATCAGCAGATTTGGGATCGATATCCAAAGATTGCGGGTTGCAACTGCAGAGCCCTTTTGGGCCCAGAATTGGGGATCTTCAGGCCGCCAGTCGGCCAGCACATGACGGCTAGCGCTTGCGGTTTGGTTTAGGGTCGCCATGGGTAGGTCCTCCCGATTTGGCGTGGGTTGGGGAAAGGGTCGTAGCGGCGGCTCGGCCGCCATCGACCCCGCATGGGTCACAGGCCGCTAGCCAGCGGGCTGTGCGTTCCGCTCTTTGCGAGCGACAGCAGCAAGGCCTTCTTCCAAGGCCGCGTTGGCCCGGTCGGCGCGCCGACGTAGGGTCTCGATGTTGGCTGCCGCAAAGTTGGCGCGCTCTTCGTCTTCCTGCTTGGTGGAGAAGCGGACGAAGAAGGCCAGGAAAGAGGCGCAGGTTACGACGATGCCAAGGATCAAGAAGGCCTGGCTCCAGTCGATCATGTTCTTGAACAAGAAGCCGGCCAACACCGCACCAGTGTTGCCACCAGCGCCAACAACGCCAGCCACCGCTCCCAGGGCCTTCTTGTTGATGAAGGGCACTACAGAGTAGGTCGCGCCTTCAGACATCTGAGTGAAGAGCGAGAAGACAATCAAGGCAGGCAAGGCCAAGAACAGGACGTGCATTTGGCTGAAGATCATCAGCGCGATGCCCTCAAACAGGATGCAAACGAACAGCCAGAACCCCCTGCCTCTCAGCCCCCAAAGCGCGCCGAAGTTGTCGCCGAAAATACCGCCCAAGGTGCGCGCAAAGATGTTCATCAGACCAAAGGAGGCCGCGACAAAGCCCGCAGTCACCAAGCTGAGATCAAAGAAGTCGATGAAGTACAGGGCCGCAACGTTGTTGACGGTCAGCTCGATGCCAAAGCAAGCGCCATAGATGACAAACAGAACCCAGACGCGCGGATCGCGCAGCGCCTGCATGTAGTTGGCGGTAACAGTCTTCTTTTCTTCCATCATGCCCTTGGCACGCAGTTCATCGAAGTTACCGTCGGGCGCGTCGGTGGTCAGGAAGTAGTAGCCGATGCCGACCAGCATGGTGATGATGCCGACCACCAGCATGGACAGACGCCAGCCAATGGCCTCTGAAAAGCCGAAACCGACAACGAAGACCGAAAACAGCAAGGGCATGACAAATTGGGTGACGCCGCCGCCCAGGTTGCCCCAACCCGCTGAGGTCGCGTTGGCTTGACCGACGACGTTGGGCGCGAACATGACGCTGGTGTGGTATTGGGTAATGACGAACGAAGCGCCAATCGCACCAATCGCAACGCGAAACATCAGGAAGGATTCAAAATTCCAGGACAGGCCAATGCCCATGACCGGCAATGAGCCCAAAATCAGCAACCAGGTGTAGGCCTTGCGCGGGCCTATGCGGTCGCAAAGCCAGCCAATGAAGAAGCGGGCGAAGACGGTAATCGCGACCGAGCCGATGATGGCCCAACCGATCTGATCCTTGGTTAGCTGTAGCTCGTCGCGCACAACGCTCATCAGGGGCGCAATACCGAACCAAGCAAAGAAGCAGGAAAAGAACGCGAACCAGGTCATGTGGAAGGTGCGGATGGGCACCATGGTCACGTTGAAGAAGTTGGACCACAGGGCTGTGGCCTTATTTTGAAGCTCCATTAGTTTGCCCTTCGTTCATCCGGCCGCGGTGGTGCAGGCCTTCGTTGGGCTCTATTGGCGCCTTGGAACGGGCCGCAGAGTTTGATCTGAATCATCAAACCAAGCGTTCAACAGCGAAATAAATGGCGGCAACAAATCGGTTAGCTGCGCCCTCCCTTCGCATCAAGGCGAGATACCAACGCGCGCAATCGACGTCTTGACATTTGGCAAGTGAAGGCTTGATTTATGTCATCGCAACTAAAGACGAGCCACCATGCCGCTGTCAGACTACGCAGATGTCCGCAGACTCCACCTGTTTGCCGATATGGACGACGAGAGCTTCGCGCAGCTCTTTCGTGGCGCCTATGTGCAGAACTTCCCGCCGCAAATTGACTTGATTAGCGAGGGCGAGCCCAGCGACTTCTTGCATATCGTGCTGTCTGGCGCGGTTGATCTCTATTCGTCCTGGAAGGGGCGCGAGACCAGCATGGCCACCATCCGGCCGATCTCAACCTTCATTCTGGCAGCAACCATTCGCGATGCCCCCTACCTGATGTCCGCGCGAACGATCGAGAAAAGTCGCGTCGCTTTGGTGCCCAGCCAAGACGTGCGTGCAGCCTTTGATGAAGACGGCGCCTTTGCTCGCGCGATCGTTCGCGAGTTGGCGCAGTGCTATCGCTCGGTCATCAAGGCGCAAAAAAATCTGAAGCTGCGCAGCTCCTTGGAGCGCTTGGCCAATTATCTTCTGCGCCAGCAAGCGCGCTTGGGGGGCGATACCGAATTCGACTTGGATTTTGAAAAGCGCCGCCTCGCCGCCGTCCTAGGCATGACGCCTGAAAACTTGAGCCGCGCCTTCAAGAGCCTGCGCGCCTATGGGGTTGAAGTGGAGGGAAGCCGCGTGGTGATCAAGGATCAAGAAGACCTGCTACAGTTTGCCAAACCTGATCCCCTGATCGACGATTTTTCGACCTGATCGGGAACAAGGGGCTGGTATCCGCTAGCGGCCAGTGCCCTAATACCTAAGCCGAACGGTTGAAGCCAACTCTGCAGGTAACCTAGCGGCGAGCTGATAAGATAGCGCGCGTATTGCGCGTCGAGTTCTCTGAAATACGCTCACCCCCTTCGAGCTGATGCTTGCCGACGTCGCCTTGCACCGCGCATGCGCCGACCCGCCAAGGCAGGCTGACCATACCTTGTGCAAGATCTTGTGCAGGCCGCGACCACCCCAAGCGCCATATGCGCATCCGACCCGCCAGCCTGCAACTCTGGCCGAAAGAGGCGCAAGCTAGCCTTTCGCGCGCGCTCGGCTTGACCTGGTTCAATGTGAAGCCCCGCCTGTCCGAGGCAGGCTCAGTCCAAGCCTGCCCGCCTCCTACCGCTCCAAAGCGCGGCGGCGCGCGACGAAGCGAGCCAAGGAACACGACCATGACCCATACCCCCCACGAGCTTTTGGCTGACCTGCCAGAGCACGCCGACACCATCTTGACCATCAAGGCCCGTGACCCTCATTTTGCGCGCTTGTACAAAGAATACCACGACATCAACCGTCAAGTTCACCGCTCGGAAACCAACGTAGAGCCGATGGACGGGCTTGCAGAAGTCGAATTGCGCAAGAAGCGCGCGGCCCTGAAGGACCAGCTCTGGAGCATGATCAACAACGCTTAGTGCTGTTGCGCCGAACTTGGTCTTGCAACGAAACCAGGAATGAATGGACCGAAGCTCTCGCCAGAACCGGCATTCATCGCATCCATCGCATAGCAGCAGCGCGCGACAGGAACCCGAGGACCCATTCGGCCCTTCGGTCGAAGCGGGTTGCAAAACCCTGGTTGTGCATGAGTTTCTGGAACCGGCGCTGGCCTAGAGCACCACTTGGTGCTCGCGCTGGCCCTTGGTGCCGTCCAAGAAGGAGGCGATATAGGTGAGGCCGTCCCCAGGTCTTGGCGCATCCAGGCCTTGCAGCGCCGTGGTGACCAACATCTGGTCCAGCCCGTGACCGCCGAAGGCCGGGCAAGAAGTATGGCGCGCGGGCAGCTCCAGCGATTGTAAAAAGCGGCCATCGGTGTCGTAGCAGGCCACGCGCCCGGCACCCCATTGGGCGTTCCACAGCCTGCCGTCCTGGTCGATCACCGCACCGTCGGGGTTCACGGCCTCAATGCTGAGATCCACGAAGACCTCTGGGTCGCCCTTGGGCCAACCTTGGACCGCGTCCAAGGCCACCTGCATAATCTTGCGCTCGCTAGAGTCGCAAAAGTAAGCGCGCTGCCCATCGGGCGCAAAACAGATGGCG
>CAZHYF010000165.1:0-3392 GCA_964536635.1 uncultured Rhodospirillaceae bacterium
CCTCACCAACGCACCCGGATATCCAGAGTCATTACGACGCGCTTTTGGTATAATGGCAGCAGTCGCAGATCCAGTTGCTAGAAATATTATGTTCTTTAATAAATTTGAGGAGTTTATCTTTTTAAAGACATACGCGAAATCCACCGATTTCTCCGTCCTCGCCCACCATCGGGCGCGTTGCGAGCATGTTGGGTCGCCAGTGTTTGCTTCGAGGCTATTGACGAGTGGTCTCTTTGCGCTCTGCCTGCGAGACGCTCTCGCTCAGGGCCTGTGTCGCCGACTCTTTCTTCAGGGAAACAACACCGTGATCGTAGCCCAGCAGCAAGTCTCCACGTCGGTCAAGTTGAACCGTCGTCAGACGCCCAAGAAGTTTGCCCAAGCTGTGAGACTTGTACCCTTGGATTTGCAGGTTGTTTTAGCAGCCAACGAATTCTTCCAAGCTGAGTGTTCTGGTCACGGGCCTAACTTCCCTATTCTGAAGCGCGATCAAGGTCTCAAAAGTATCAAAATGAGAGAAAAACACCATACAAAATTTCCTGAAGCACAGAGGGACGGGTTCAACTGGGCCAGCGGTTGCGGGGCTCGTGTTCACGCCTGGTGGTGTTGTGGGTTTGCTGCGGGCTTGATGATCCTGCCCTGACTGCTATGGCTTAGGGCAAGGCCCGCGCCGCTGTCTTGGCGGCAGGTCTGCACATCAGAAAGGATTCCTGCCCATGCCCCTGTGCGCTCTTGGTGACCTCTGCCCCCAGACCGACGGTTCGCGCTATTGGTTGGCTCCCAACGCCTACGTCATTGGCCGGGTGCGCCTGGGTGCTGATGTCGGGGTGTGGTTCGGCGCGACCATCCGCGGCGACAACGACCCCATCGAGATCGGCGCGCGCAGCAATGTCCAGGACGGCGCGGTCTTGCACGCGGACGAAGGTCTGCCGCTGGTGATCGGCAAGGATGTCACCATCGGGCACGCGGCCATCGTCCATGGCTGCCGGATCGAAGACAACTGCCTCATCGACATGGGAGCAACGATCCTCAACGGCGCGGTCATCGGCGCGAACAGCGTCGTGGGCGCCAATGCCCTGGTGACCGAAGGCAAGGTCTTTCCCCCCAACAGCTTGATCGTCGGCGCTCCGGCGCGCGCCATCCGCAAACTGAGCGATGCGCAGGTCGCCGAGGTCAAGGCCGCCGCTGACTCCTACGTCAACAACGCCAAGCGCTTTGACGCCGAGCTGAGGGTGCTTGACGAGGCAGTCTAGAGCAAGCCGCGAATGAGTGGCCACACGAGAGAGCATGGACTTGCGTTAGACATCAGTCAGCTAGAGCGGAAGGGTTGTTGCAAGACCAACGCCCGACGCTCTAGCGGACGTTTCCGACGTCTGCTTCACCCAACAGGCGGTCTCTCACCGTCTCTAACGTAACGTCATCAGGGCGCTTGAATTAGGGCGCTTGAGTTAGGGCGCTTGGTCTTCGCGTTTGGCGCTCCATATCCAAGCAAGTCGGATAATTGTGAACCGAGGCGCGCAAGCCATTGCATTTGGCTTCGATTGGCCGCACATCTTGCGGGTCTTGACAGCTTAAGGAGTAAGGCGTGGCGCAAGCGAGCCCAGAGCAGACCACGGATCTCTTCATCATCGGCGGCGGCATCAACGGTTGCGGCATCGCGCGGGACGCGGCTGGGCGCGGGCTCAGCGTGCGGCTGGCGGAGATGAACGACCTGGCCTCGGCCACCTCCTCGGCCTCGACCAAGCTGTTCCACGGGGGGCTGCGCTATCTGGAATACTTTGAGGTCCGGTTGGTCCGCGAGGCGCTGATCGAGCGCGAACGCCTGCTGAGCGCCATGCCCCACATCTCTTGGCCGATGCGATTTGTGCTGGTCTACCACCAGGACATGCGTTTTGAGAGCCAGACCCCGACCTCGCGCCTCTTGAGCCTGATCATGCCTTGGGCCGAGGGGCAGCGCCCGGCCTGGCTGATCCGCTTGGGGTTGTTTTTGTACGATAATTTGGGTGGACGTAAGATCCTGCCCGCCAGCACCACGCTGGAACTCAAAGGCTCTGTCGAGGGCGCTCCGCTGAAGCCGATCTACACTCAAGCCTTCGAATATTCGGATTGCTGGGTGGACGATGCGCGCTTGGTGGTGCTGAACGCGCGCGACGCACAGGCGCGCGGCGCCGACATCTTGACCCGCTGCCAGGTCGTAGCGGTCAAGCGCGAAGACGGTCTGTGGCGCATCACCACCCGCTCCGGCGATGCTGAGCAGACCTTCTTTGCCCGCATGCTGGTCAACGCCGCCGGGCCCTGGGTCGGCGATGTGATCCAGAACAAGGCCCAGCTCAGTTCAAAAGATACGGTGCGGCTGGTGCGCGGCAGCCATATCGTCACCCGCAAGCTCTATGACCACGACAAGTGCTATTTCTTCCAGGGCAGCGACGGACGGATCATCTTTGCCATTCCCTACCAGGGCGACTTCACGCTGATTGGCACCACCGATGTCGAGCACGCCGACCCGGCGTTGAAGCCCGAGTGTACGCCAGAAGAGCAGGACTATTTGCTGGCCTTTGCCAACCTCTATTTCGAGCAGCAGCTTGGCCGGGGTGATATCGTGTGGACCTATTCGGGTGTGCGCCCCTTGCACGACGACGGTGCCAGCAGCGCCAGCGCCGCGACCCGCGACTATACTTTGAAGGTGGAGACCAAGGGCGGCGCGCCGCTGTTGAACGTCTTTGGCGGCAAGATCACCACCTATCGCCGCTTGGCCGAGAGCGCCTTGGTTCAAATCGGCCATCATTTGCGGGTCAACAAAGGACCTTGGACCGCAGGTGTCGCCTTGCCAGGGGGCGATTTTCCCGTCCTGGGCGTGGACGACTTGATCCAGGCTTTGCAGGCGGATTACCCCTTCTTAACGCCCGTTTGGGCGGCGCGGCTGGTGCGGGCCTACGGCAGCGAGGCGCGGGCGATCTTGGGAGCGGCGCAGACGGCAGGCGACTTGGGCCGCGATTTCGGGGCTACGCTGAGCGAGGCCGAGTTGGTCTGGCTGATGGAGCGCGAATTTGCCCGCACCGCTGAGGATGTGGTTTGGCGACGCTCCAAGCTGGGCCTGTGGTTGAGCGCAGAGCAGGTTGCAGAGATCGACGCCTGGATGGCCGCCCGCCGCGACCCCAACTAGGCTGCGAGCTGCGTGACACCTGTCTGCGGGGCGCGGGCCTCAGCAAACAGTGGTCCGAACCCCTGGCTGCGAACCGCCCCGCTTGCATCGCGCATGAGGAACAGCATGCTAAGGCCAGAGCGCTCAGCCAAGGCTTGCGTTTTTTCCGGTCCCAGCACCATGCCCACGGTGGCCCAGGCGTCAGCCTCGGCGCAGCTTGACGCCACCACAGTTACCGATGCGGGGGGCACCG
>CAZHYF010000165.1:3492-6931 GCA_964536635.1 uncultured Rhodospirillaceae bacterium
GGGCGCAGCCAACAAAGGCGCGCCGCGGCTGGGGTCCATGGTGTGCGACAGGCGCCGGCCTTGCAGTTCGACCCAGTGGCGGTAATCGCCCGAAGTGGCCACGGCGGCATCCTCTAGTGCTAGGATCGAATGCGCGCGGCGGCAGCTTGCGTCGGGCGCTTCGACAGCAAGGCTCCAGGGCTGACCGTCGGGCCGCAGTCCCAGGGCGCGCATCTCGCCATCAATGCCGACCAAGCCCGCCGTCTGGCCGTGCGCGCGCAGCACCTCGGCCAAGCGATCGACGCCATAGCCCTTGGCGATGCCGTTTAGATCCAGCGTGATGGGGGCAGACTTGCGCAGCCGTCCTGGTTCGAGCGTCAGGACCGCGTGCGCCGCTTGGCGTGGAGCCGCCAGCGCGGCCTTGATCCGCGCCGCGTCCGCACCCTCGGGCCCGAAGCCCCAAGCCGCTACGGCATCGCCCATGCCCAGATCGAAGGCCCCTTGGCTGGCGCGGCCCACCGCCAAGCCCAGACGCAACACGGCCTCTAGGTGGCGGGGGACGGGCAACCAGCGCTCCAGCGGCGCTGCGTTGAGCTGCATCAGCGCGCTGTCGGGCTTCCAAGTGGACATGAGCGCGTCGATCTCCTCGACAGCCGCTTGCAGGTCTCGTTGCAGCGCGCCAGCATCGAAGTTGGCGCGGCATAGAACAGCGCCGACCAGCGGGTGCCCATGGTGGGACCGTTCAGTGCGTAGCGCTTGGGCTCAGTAGACATCTTCGACATATCGACCTTCGGCTTTTAGGGTTGCGGGGCTTAGACCGGCCGGGGCCAGAATGTCGGCCAGAGCATCGGTGACGCCGCCCGCCATATCGCGCCCGCCGCAGACCATGATGCGGGCACCAGCGCGGATCTCTTGCGCCAGCAGGGCTGCGTCTTGACGCAAGGCATCCTGCACATAGTTGGGGCCACGGCCGCGCGAAAAGGCGGTGCGCAGGCGGGTCAGGCGGCTGTCGGCCTGCCAGGCTTGCAGCTCCTGGGCATAGAGGAAGTCACTGTCCGGGTGGCGCATGCCACAGAAGAGGTGCAGAGCCCGCTTGCGCCTGTTCGCGCGCACCATGCCTGCCAAGGGCGCGATGCCGGTGCCAGCGCCGATCAGGATCAGCGGCGCGCTGCTGCGACCGGCGTGGAAGCTCGGATTGGGGCGCAAAAAAGCGGCGATGCTTTGGCCGGGCTCCAGGGCGGTCAATTGGCCCGAGCAAAGTCCGCCAGGCTGGCGGCGCACCGCGATCTCTACAAAGCCATCACGGGAGCTGGAGGCCAGCGAGTAGAGACGTGGCACCGAAGCACCCTCGGGCACAATGCCGATCAGGTCACCGGCCTGAAAGCGGGTAAAACCGCGACCGGTCACGCGCTGCCAGAGCGTGGCGCGCGGCAAGGCAAAGCGCAGGATGGCAGCCGGGGCCTGCACCTCCTGGCCGAAGTCCCGGCGTGTCATGAGGGTCAGGCGTTGGGTCGTGGGCAGGCTCGGTTGGTGGTTGAGCTCCAGCGGCTGGTTCGGTCGTGCGGCGTGAGGCTCCGCTCGCAGGCCTCCCAGAACACCCCCGAGGGCGTCACCGAGCGCCAGGCCCCAGCGGTGGAAGTCCTGCGCGGACTGGCGGTTGACCGTGGCCAACGGCAGCAGACGCGCCCAACCCTTGGCCTTGGCAGCGGCGGAGACGGTCTCGGCAAAGGCGCAGTAGCCAGGGAAGCTGCGGTCGCCAAATCCGAGTACCGCCAACGGAGCTTTGGGGGCGTGATCCAGCGCCTCAAGGCGCTCCAGGAAGCCCTTGGCCGAAGCGGGCGCAGCGCCATCGCCATAGGTGGCGGCCAGGATCAAGATCCGCTGGGCGCGGCCATAGCGATGCGGGGCAAAGCGCGCCATGGCGGCGGTGTGAACGCTGAAACCTTGGTCGCTCAGCGCTTGGTGCAGGGTTGCGGCAAAGCCCCAGGTGCTGCCGCCTTCACTGCCGACCAACAAAATGGTATCGGCCCGGCCCGCAGGCTGATTGTTGCGGATGCGCGGACGGCCAGCTTGAGCCGACAGCCAGACCACAAGGCCGGTGCCGCCCAAAATGGGAACCGACAGCGCCATGAGCCCCAAGGCGAGGCCCAGCGCCGCCGCGCCTTGGCCGGTGTGCAACATATAGATGGTCTCCAAGACCCGCGCCCAAACGCCCAGCTTGGCTTGTCCCAGAACAGCGCCGGTGCCCTGGTCCAGGTAGGTCGTGCCCAAGTCGGTCTTCAGGGTGTAGACGTCGCGTGCGTCACCCGGATAGGGGAAGCTGAGGTCGCGCAGCGTGGTCAGCGGCGTTTGCTCTAGAGTTGGGATAGCGTCAAGGACCAAGCCCATCTCTCCGCTGGCTTCAGCAGGAGCCACATAGGGCGCGGCGCTGCCGTCGGGAACGAGGCTATACGTGGCCGCCGACATCCATAGGGCGGTCAGTGAGGACAGCAGCAAGCCCGGCAGAGCCAGCCGTGCCAGCTCGACGTGGAGACGCCCGGCCAGCGGTCCGCGCAAGGGGGAGAACCAAGCGCGCCAGCCGCCGGTCCTGCGCGCCACCAAAAGGGCGCCGCTGAGGCTCAGCAGCAGCATGGCGCCCGCGCCGATTGCCGTAGCGATGCGGCCCGTGTCGTCCAGAAACAGCGAGCGGTGAAAATTGGTCAGCCAACGCTCGACCTGGTTGGGCTCAGCAGGGGCCAGGCCCGCGCCCGTGGCAGGGTCGATGATGGCCGCGCCCGGCTGGCCATCGGCGAACCAGTAGGCGGTGATTTTGCCAGAGGGCGCGCGATGGATTTGCTCGACCTCGGGAAAGGCATGTTGCACCCGCTGGGCCAGGCGGGCAATGCTCAAGCCGGCCTCGGCCTGGGGGGTGGCCAGGCGCTCGGCTGCGGGGAAGAGAGACAGGGCCGCGCCGCTGACGCTGAGCAGCACAACCAGAGCCAAGGCGATGAGACCTGGCCAACGGTGGATGAAGCGGAGCATGCCCGACCTCCTTGGTTACAGCGTGTAGCGAAAATCTGCGATATAGCGGCGGCCACGATTGGCGGCACCTGAGCCCTGGCTGGTCAAGGGCACCGCGATCTCGTTCGGGCTGTCGCGCATATTCTCGACCGAGGCGTCGATGTGCAGGGTATAGCCCGCGTCAAACAGGGCGTCGGCTAGGTCGAAGGTGATCTCCAGCTTGCGGCCAGCGCCGACGCTGGCGCCGGTGATGCCATTGACTTGGGAGATATCGCCCGCGGTGGCCCGATACCAGTCGGTCAGGTGGCTGTAGTACTTGGACTTGCCTCCTGCCATCCACAGGCTGCCAACGTAAGCGCCGCGCGCGTCGGTGACGTAGAGCGCCAGGTAGGCCCCATCGCCGCCATAGGCGTTGAGCGTGGTGGTCAAAGTGACCGGCCTGGCCATCGACAGGCCGGGG
>CAZHYF010000166.1:0-6922 GCA_964536635.1 uncultured Rhodospirillaceae bacterium
ATTGGGAGATGAACATGGCCCGCATCACGGTTCTTTCGCCTCTGTTTGACACTAGCCAGGTTGAAGCCACTTTGACCAAGATCGCCGAGGCCTTTGATGGCCAAGAGGTGCATCTCATTGGTCTCTACGTCAAAGACATCATGGATTATAGCCTCGGCTACGCAGGTTATTCCGCTCATGGCTATGCCTTGCCCGCCGACTTGATCGAGAATCTTTCGGCGCAGTCCAAGGAGGCCACCGCCAAGGTCAAGGCCGCTTTTGAGGCTTGCAGCCTGCCCCACACCATTGTCAAAGAATGGCGTGCGGTCACCGGCAATGCCTTTGATCACATTTCGGCTCAGGCACTCTATGCAGATCTGACGGTCTTGCCATCTCAGCCGCACATGGAGCACGCCTTCTATGACGAGCTGCTGGCGCTACACGTCTCTGACCAGTCGCCCACGCCTGTGCTGCTGCTGCCGCTTGAGGTCAAGCTGCGGCCCTTGTTCTCTAAGCCCATGCTGGCCTGGAAAGAGTGCCCTGAAGCTGCCCGTGCGGCCCGCGCCTTGATGCGCCTAATGCCCAAGGGTGGCGCGATCGACGTGGCCTATGCGCATCGTCAGTTCAACGATGAGGGCATCAGCCAGCCCAGCGCGGCCGACCTGTGTGCCTACATGTCCCGACAGGGCTTCCGGGTCTCCGACTCCCTGATCCACACCGCCAACTCCACCATCGGCCAGGCTCTGGTCGAGCACGCCAATGACCAAGACGCGAGCTTGATCGTAGCTGGGGGCTACGGTCGCAAGCGCTGGGTCGAGTTGGTCTTCGGTGGCGTCACCCAAACCCTGGTCGCACAAGCCCAGGTGCCGGTGATGCTGGCAAGATAAGCGGCGCAAGTCGGCATAGCGCGCGCCGTCTTTGAAGGGCGAGGCCCCAAATATCATCCCTTCCGCCTCGGGGACTCGCCTTTCGCTCTCCCAACGCTATGTCACTAGGGTGTTTATCCCTCTCACTCCGAGCCACTCCACCTGGTGCCATGCTGGATGGAGTACTGACAGCGGGACCGTCGGCCGCGCCAGCCAGCGCGCCCGATCTCTGCCCCTGATCTGCCTGTGCGCTGACGGCTTCGTTCGGCGTGCCCGCTGTCGCCTTTTTATCTAGCTGCGGCCAATGCCTCACACACTCTCTCTCCCGCAGGGTGTTGGCCGCTTGGAGCACAATCATGCCTTTGCTTCCCTGGCAACGACTTCCTTGGCAGCGCAAGTCCAGCGCGCGCCTTCCCGAACCAACCCCCATGGGCCTGAGTGGCCTGGCAACCGCCAACAGCGCGCGAGCGACCTTCGCCGCCTTGTCCAACGAAGTGACCCGCTGGCTGACCGGCCTATGCCAACCAGCCCCAACCTATTGCCCTGACGACCCCTTGCTGGAGCACTTTGCAGCGCCGCGCGAGCACATCAAGGACAAGGGAGATCGCTACGATCTGAGAGTCGATCTGCCCAGCCTGGATGCCAAGCATGTCTCGGTCTTTTCGCAAGGACAGCGGCTGTTGCTCTGCGGCAAGCCCCGCCAAGTGCAACGCGCTCGCCCAGCAGCGATGGAGGCTCGGGCTGGCGTCTGCCAAGCGGCGCAGAACTGCCCTGGCTGCGAGGCCGGCCAGCTCCTGACCAGCTTTCGCATGCCGCCGGACGCCGACCTGCCGCGCATGAGCGCCGCCTTTACCCAAGGCTCGCTTGCGGTTCGAGTGCCCAAGCGCGGCCAGAGCAACGAGGCACAAGACACGCGCACCTCACCGGGTAGCCCGAGGGGCAAGGCCCAGGCTTGAGCAAGATCAAAGAGCCGCTCTGTGGGCTTTGCTAGCTTCGGCTAACACTCGGTTTATGAACACAGTCCCCGATTTGCCCTGCGCCAGAGCAGCAAGGCAAACACAAGACATACGGGTTAAGCATGCAGCTAGCAGATCGCGCCAAGGCCTTCATTCGCGAGGCCGTGCCGCGCTATACCTCCTACCCTCCTGCAACGGAGTTTGAGGCCGCGTTCGATCCAGCGCGCCACGCCGCTTGGTTGGCCGACGTGCCGCCGGGCCAGGCGCTTTCGGTCTACATCCACATCCCCTATTGTGATCGTCTGTGCTGGTTTTGCGGCTGCACGACCAAGCAGACCCGCCGCTATGATCCGGTAGCAGCCTATCTGGCCGTGCTGCACCAGGAGGTCGCGCTTGTCGCCGAGCGGCTGCGCAAGAGCCAAGGGGCCAACGACGACGCCAAGCCGCGCATTTTGCGCCTGCACCTGGGCGGCGGCTCGCCCAGCTTGCTGCGCGCTGACGACATGCGTGCGCTTCGGGCTTGCCTGGATCGTCACTTTGCCTTCGAGCCGCAAGCGGAAATCAGCGTCGAACTGGACCCGGTTGACATGACCCCGGCCAGCTACCAGGGACTGATGGACCTGGGCCTGACGCGCGCCAGCTTGGGCGTGCAGGACTTCGACCCTCTGGTACAAAGCGCCATCAATCGCCCGCAGAGCTTCGAGGACACCAAGGCCGTCATTGACCAACTGCGCGCCTTGGGCATCCCATCCGTCAACATTGATGCTCTCTATGGATTGCCACACCAGAGCCAAGACCGCTTTGCTGCGACGCTGGAGCAGATCATCAGTCTGCGACCAGAGCGCATTGCGTTGTTCGGTTATGCCCATGTGCCTTGGGTCAAAAAGCACCAGCGCCTGATCCCTGAAGAGACCCTGCCCGGCCCCGCCGAGCGCCTGGCCCAGGCACGCTATGCACGCCAACGCCTGATCGAAGCGGGCTATGAGGCCATCGGCATTGACCATTTTGCTCTGCCCAGTGACAGCCTGGCGCAAGCAGCGCGCGCGGGCCAGGTCTATCGAAACTTCCAAGGTTACACCACCGACCCCTGCCCGACCCTGGTTGGCTTGGGCCCGTCCGCCATCAGCCGCTTCCAGCAAGGCTATGTTCAAAACAATCCGGCGACGGATGTGTATACTCGTGCGATCGAGGCCGGGCAGCTTGCGAGCAGCCGCGGCCTCGCCTTGAGCGATGAGGACCGCTTGCACGCCTGGGCCATCGAACGGCTCATGTGCGATATGAAGCTGTCCTACGGCGCATTGACGCAAACCTTTGGTCCCGCTGCCCAGCCCTTGATTGCCCGCCTGAACGCGATCGCTTCGGGGAAACTCGCCGCGCTGTGCGATTTAGATGACCAGGGCGTGACGCTGAGCCAACAAGACGGATTTGCGGCCCGCGTCGTGGCCTCTCGTATAGACCAATACTACAATCCCGTGACCGAGCGGTTTTCCAATGCAGTTTGACCTATACCATGTTAGTCAGGTAGCAAATCCTCTGCCTAGCGTGTGTGTCAGCTCTGGAAGTCCCTTTGGCCTCACCGCAAGCTAGGCCAAGAACCTTGGACACGAAATTGAATTTCCGCACGCTCTTTGACACCATGGTGGATGCGACCATCATCATGGATCAGCGCTCTGTGATTTTGGACGTCAACGGCGCCACGACGGCGATCTTTGGCTTCGAGCGCGAGGAGCTTGTTGGCCAAGATGTCAGCATTTTGATGCCGACCAGCCAAGCGATGCGCCACGGCAACTACGTCAATTCCTACATGGACACCGGCAAGGCCAAGATCATTGGCATCGGTCGCCAAGTCATGGGGCGGCGCAAGGACGGCAGCCACTTCCCTGCCCGCCTGTCGGTTGGCCACGCCGAAGTCGATGGCGCACACCAATTCATCGGCATTTTGAGCGATATCTCGCGCGAAAAAGAAGCTGAGGCGCGCTCGCGCGATCTGCAAGCCCAGCTTCACCACGTTGCCCGTGTGGGCGCGGTGACTGAGATGGGCTCGGCCCTTGCCCACGAACTCAACCAGCCTCTAACCGCGTTGATGCTCTATTTGTCGGCCGCTAGCAAGACGGTGGAGGAGTCCTCCAGCGCCAGCTTGAAGACCCTATTTGACAAAGCCAGCGAAGAGGCCTTGCGCGCCTCGGCCATCATCAAACGCATCCGACAGATGGTGGAAAATCGGCCGGTCGAAAACAGCTCCTTTGATCTGATTGCCGTCATCGACGAGGCCTTGGACATGGTCTCCTTTGTCGGCAAACGCCACAACGTTGCGGTCAGCTTTGAGCACGACATGCCCCATCTAAACCTGTTTGGCGATCGGGTTGGCCTGGGACAGGTCTTCACCAACATTTTCAAGAACGCCATTGACGCCATGATCGAGGCCCAGGTGGTCGGCCCGCAGATCCAGGTTGAAGTGCGCGAAGTAACCGCCGAGGCCTCGGACCAGACAAGCAACCGCGATGACGACGACGATGCGGCGGATTTTCCGAGCAGTGGCCTGCGCTCGGTCGAAATTATCGTGGAAGATTCGGGGCCTGGGATTGATCCGAGCATCCGCGAAAAGATGTTTGATGCCTTCCAAACAACAAAGCCCGACGGCTTAGGGATTGGCTTGTCGGTTTCAAAGGGTATAATCCAGTCCTTCAATGGACACATCGAAGCGGGACAATCGCCCACATTGGGCGGCGCACAATTTCATGTCATGTTGCCGTTAGATGAAGGATCGTTCAAAGGCGAGGGGTCGGTTAGAGACGAGGCATGAGTGGGGCAGACACTAGAAGTCTAAAGATCGCCATCGTGGACGATGATGCGTCCGTGCGCGATGCTTTGACGGCATTCTTGAGCCTGGAGGGCCACTTCGTGTCGGCCTTCATGGAGGGCCAACAGTTCTTGGATCGCGCCAAGCACCTGGATATTGACGTGGCCCTGTTGGACCTTTTGATGCCGGGCTTGTCGGGCATGCAGGTCTTGCAGCAACTGAAATCGCAAACGCGCTTTCCGATCATAATGATGAGCGCGCACGGCGACATTAGCTCTGCGGTGCAGGCGGTGCGCTTGGGCGCTTATGATTTTGTCGAAAAGCCCGTATCGCCCAGCGCTTTGCTGGAAAAGCTGTTCGACGTGGTCGAGCGCGCGCGCATCGAGACGCAGGGCATGGCCATTGCGGCCGACCTATCGGTGCTAACGCCGCGCGAAGCCACGATTGCCGAGCAGCTCACCTTTGGCCATACCAACAAAGAAATCGCCCGCAATTTGGACCTGAGCCCGCGCACCGTGGAAAGCCACCGCGCACGCATCTTCGAAAAGCTGAAGGTCAAGAACGTCGCGGGCTTGGTGCGGCTCATGGCGGCCCAGGCCGGTTAGGGCCCATTGCAGCGAATGATCCTTGCCGGCTAGCTCCAAACCTGTTGGTTTAGGGGCGAGGCCCGAGCTCTTAGTGCCAAGAACGCAAGGGATTTTGCTTTAAAGACAATGCGATAAATCGTGCTTGGCCTGATCGTCGGACACAAAAGCAGGATGGCAATCAGGCGTCCTTGCCTGCTTGGTCCCCGCCTGCTTTATCCCCGCCTGCTTTGTCGGGCTCCGCTTTGACTTGCAACCGCCCCCTGGCCAAGGGCCGTTTCAGATGACCCGACAAACGCTGGCTCAAATAGAGCGCAGCGACCAAGAAGACCGGCACCGAAGCCGCCTTGAGCCACACCGCCAACTCGCCCAGGTGCAGCGGCTTCAGCAGCACCTCAAAGACCGACACCGCATAGTAAGTGATGGCCACCGCACCAATCAGCTCGACCGCGCGCTGGAGCTGGAGCTGCTTGCGCGCATTGGCCTCCATGTTGCTAAGAAGCTGCTGGTTTTGAACCTCGACTTGCACCGAAATCTGGGTCTGAAGCAGGGCAACGATGCGCTTGGCGCGATCCTGCACGCTGGTCATGCGCTGAGCCAAATTGAGCGCCGCGCGCTCGGCGGGCGCCATGCGACGCAGCAGGAAGGAGGAATAGCGCTGCCAACCAGCCATGCGGGTCTCCTTCAGCCGCGCGATCCGCTCAGCCACCAAGGGGACATAGGCGCGCGTCGCCGACAAGCGATAGGAGGTATCGGCCTCAAGGCGCCCCAACTCGGCTTCGATGGTCAGCGCTTGGCTCAAAAGGTTGCGCGCGGTGTCGGTCTTGGCCCCTTGCTCGCGCTGGCCCTCGTCCAATTCACGCACCAGCGCGCTGAGCTGCTGGGACAGGCGGCTCAGCATGGGGCTCTGCGCCCGAACCAAGGGATTTGCCAACAAAATCAGCGCTCTGTAAGTTTCAATCTCCACCAAACGCTGCACACTGCGGCCCAACTCATAGGCATTGGCCGCATGGTTGATCAGCAAGAAACGCTGGAAACCGTCGCTGTGCGCCCGGAAGTCGGTCATCAAGGTGCTGCGCTGGTCTTGCAAATGGCTGAGGACCATGGCGCTGGTATCCAGGCCGCGCGCTTGCGCCACCACCTGATCGCGCTCAGGCACGGGGCCGCTAGAGATGTCCAAGTGCGCTGACAGAAAGCAGGTTGCGGGCAGGCTTGCCACCCAAGCCTTGGGCAGCAAACCGAAGGCCGTCGCAGAGAAGGCGTGTTGGGTGTTGGCCGGATCGGCTTGGCAGAAAATCTGCAAGCTGTCGAACTCGGTGTGGCGCTCCCAGCGCAGATCGAACAGGCCGAAATTGGCCGAAAAGTGAAGGGCCTGCTCTTCGGGCGGCGTGACGGCGTAGGTCTGGCAGAGCTTGGCTATCAGCCTCGCCATGGGGCTGGGCTCACCCGGCGAGCGCAAGAAAGCTACAAAACTCAGCTGCGAGGGGCTGTCGATCGTGCGAAACGGGCGCAGGTGGCTTTCGGCGATCAGAGCAGAGCGATCAGGGTGATAGGTCAGCGCTGGCATGCAACTTGACTCCGATTGCGAGCCCTCTACAGGGCTCCAAACTGGGACGGGACCGTTTGGCGGCGTTGGATCAGGCGCCGACCGCAGTCCGCGCCAGGCGCTATCATAGCCGCACTAGCGCGCGCGGGGGCATGCAAGCGCGGCGCTGAATAGTCGCGGCAAGTCGGGGC
>CAZHYF010000167.1:0-6892 GCA_964536635.1 uncultured Rhodospirillaceae bacterium
CGCATCCCGAGCGCTTCGGCGGCAACGTTGAAGACGCCTTTACGGTTGTCGCGCCCTCGCTGCCGGGGTTCGGTTTTTCTGGCCGCCCCCCGCGCCCTTATGGTCCGCGCAAAATGGCAAGCGTGCTGAACAGCTTGATGACCAAGACGCTCGGCTATGACCGCTACCTGGCGCAAGGCGGCGACTGGGGCGGCGCGATCTGCTCCTGGCTGGGCTTCGAGCACGCGCCCGCCTGCCAGGCCATCCACATCAATGTGCTGACCATGCGCCACCCTGATGGCCCGCAGACTCCCGAGGAAGTCGCCTGGTCGAAGCAGTTCGACGAAGACCAGGTCATGCAAAATGGCTATCGCACCCAGCAAGCAACCCGGCCCCAGACACTGAGCTATGCCATGATGGACAGCCCGGTCGGCCTCGCCGCCTGGCTGGTGGAGAAATTCCACGACTGGTCCGACGTGCCGGTCGGCCGCATCGAGGATGCACACAGCAAAGACGCTCTACTGACCAACATCATGATCTATATTGTGACGCGCAGCTTCAACACGGCCTCCTGGATCTATTACGGGCGGCGTGAGGAGGGCGGGCGCATCCTGTCGCCCGAAGGCAAGCGGGTCGAAGTCCCGACCGGCTGCGCGGTCTTTCCAGCGGAAATGCTGCGCTGGCCGCCAAAATCCTATGCGGATCGCATCTACAACATCAGTCAGTGGACCCAGATGCCGCGCGGCGGGCACTTCGCGGCCATGGAAGAGCCCGCGCTGTTGCTCGCCGATATTCGCAAATTTGCGCGCAGTCTTCGCGCAGGCTGAGGCCAAGGACGGCCCCCAACGCTCGGGGTCCGTTCTGGGCTCTTGTCCGCGCAAAGCCGCCCTCGCCTAGGCTCGGGGTTTGCGCTAGATAACCTGCGTATGCTCGCGACCAATCTGGGCCGCCATTTCGCCCTTCAGCGCCGCATCATCCGTCACCACAACATCAATCCGCCCAGGCGCGCAGTAGCCGACCCTGCTGGTAGTGCCCAGCTTGCTGCCAACAACCAGCATGTTGACCTGGCTCGATTGGGCGATCATCGCGCGGGCAACCTCAGCCTCGTGCAGATCAAAGTCAAACGCCCCGCTCTCAGGGTGCAGCGCCACCGGCGCTACAAAGGCATGGTCGGCCTGGAAGCGTTGGATCTCCGATAGGGTCAGCTCGCCAAACGTCCCGGGAACGTCGCTGATCAACTGGCCGCCCAACAGCAGCAGGTCGATGTCGCAGTCAGCCGCCCTGATGATCGAGGCCACATCAATCGAATTGGTAATCACCATGATGCCGGGCGTTTTGGTCAGCTCGTGCGCGAATACCGAGGTGGTGGTGCCCGCATCGACCATGATGCACTGTCCGGGCTCGATCAGCGCCGCTGCCTTGCGCGCGATCTCGCGTTTTTCGCGCGGGTTGGTCGCCAGGCGCTTCTTAAAGGGCTCCTCCGAGGTCGGGCGCGGCAGGACGGCCCCGCCGTGGACCCGTCGCACCAACCCGCGGTGCTCCAGCTCAACCAGATCGCGGCGCACGGTCTCGCGCGAGACGTTGAGCATGTCTGCCAAGGTGCCCGCGCTGACCTGGCTGGTGGTGTTCAGCAGCTTGACGATCCGCTGGTGCCGTTCCTTGGACCACATGCTCTAGACCGCCTCTTTGGCGCCTTTTGACCGCTCCATGAGCCCTAGCACGAGCTTCATGGCAAGCAGCGCGCCGCCGACAACCAACATAATGCAGGTTGAAAACGCAGCAGCCTGTGAGGTGAGACCCGCATCATCCAAGCGCATGATCGTCACGGCTGCGACCGTCAGCTTTGGCGTGGTCAAAAAGATCACTGCCGAAAGTGTCACCATCGAACGCATGAAAAGAAAGAAGAAGACCGCAATCAACATGGGTGCCAAGAAGGGCGCCACCACGTCACGCGCGGTGCGTCCAATCCCAGCGCCCAGGCTTCCTGCGGCCTCCTCCAAGGTGCGTGGGAACTGGCGAAAGCCTGTCATCACGGTCAAGAAGCTCTGCGTATGGTAATGGTAGAAATTGACCGCCGCGATCAGCGCTGCGCTGCCATAAAGCAGATAGAGCGGTGTTGCGGTCGAATTGAAGGTCAAGATGTAGGCCAAGCCCAAAACCATGCCTGGCACAGCCGCCGGCATGACCGCCAACACCTGGATCGGTTTGGCGATCAGCGCAGGCGCATGGCGCAGGCCCAGGCCCAGCAGGAAGACCCCCAAGGTGCCCCAAACTGCGGCCATGATCGAGATGCCAATCGTGCCCCACAGCGAAGAATAGCCCCCCGCCAAGGTGATATCGTAGTGCTTCCAGGTCAGATCAAAGCGGTAGGGCCAGAGCCTGACAAAGCTAGCGTAGACCACAATGGCAATCACCGCCGTGATCATGGCGGCGATGGTAAAGCTCGCCGCCGCCATCGGCAGATCGCGGGCAGCAGTGAACTGGGGAACAAAGGGGACACTGGTCCCGCCGTCCTGGCCACGCTGGCGCTTCATGGCCTGCCGCTCGATGTAGTAGGCAACCACGGTGGGTAGCAGCAGCATGATGCCAACCACGGCACCCAGGTTGAAGTTTCTTTGCCCGATGACCTGCGAATAGATCTCGGTCGCCAGAACCGAGTAGTCGCCGCCAATCACCGCTGCGTTGCCGAAGTCGGTAATCGTGATGATGAAGGTCACAAAGGCAGCGTTCAGGATGCCGAACTTGGCGGCGGGCAGCGTGATGTCGCGGAATTGGCGTAAGGGTTTGGCGCCCAAGACCTCTGCTGCCTCATAGGTGCGCGCGTCCGACAACACCAGCGATGCGCCGATGATCATCACAGCCTGTGGCAGGGCATAGAGCGTGTTGGCGATCAACAGCCCCCAAAAGCCGTAGATATCCAGCTCTGCGCCGAACAAGCGGTTCACAACACCGTTGCGGCCCAGCAGGAAAATCAGACCAAGGCCTTGGACCAACGACGGCGCCAGAAGCGGCAGCGCGATCGCTGCCCGGATGAGCCACTTGCCCCAGAAGGCACAGCGGTGCAGCGCGTGGGCGATCAAGAACCCAATAACCACGCTGATGAAGGTGGTGGCACCGCCCATGATCATCGAGTGCCGCGTGGCGCGCCAGAAGCCTTTCGAGCCCAGGACATCACTATAGTTCTTGAGCCCGTAGCCGCCGTCGGCCTCGGTAATCGAGCGCAAGAAGACGATAACCATCGGGTAGAGAAAGAACAAGATCAACCCAATGAGCGGCAGACCGATGCTTACCGCGACGAGCAGCCTGTCGGCGTCGATTCCCCGGCGCGACTGGGCGCTGGGCGCTGCGTCTTGGCCGAGGCTCATGCGCTGGCCTCCCCATCGTTGGCGACCCAGCAACAGGTGTCGGCGGGAATATCAATCTTGCTGCGCTGACCTTCGACGACGTCAAGGCGCGTTTGAGTTTCTACGGTAAATTGGCCCGCTGGGCTCTCGACCTCGATCCGGCGCAGATTGCCCAAGAAGGTGATCGAGCGCACGATCGCATCGCCATCGTCGGCCGGCTGAAGGCGGATATGCTCGGGGCGCACGCAGGCAATGTAGGCGTCATCGTCGCCAGCAGGACGATGCTGCAAGAGATGCGCGAAGAACTGGCGCACTCTTGGCGTATCGATGAGATTGCTGGTGCCCATAAAATCGGCCACAAAGCGCGTCGCGGGCTTGAGATAAAGCTCTTCGGGCGTTCCGCTCTGCACCACCGATCCGTGGTTCATGCAAACGATCTTGTCGGCCAAAGCAAGCGCCTCTTCTTGGTCGTGGGTGACCATGAGCGTTGGAATGCCCAGCTTGCGTTGCAACTGGCGAATTTCGCTGCGCAGCTCTGTGCGCACCTTGGCGTCCAGCGCCGACAGAGGCTCATCAAGCAACAGGACGCTTGGATCGACCGCAATCGCGCGGGCCAAGGCGATGCGTTGCTGTTGCCCACCCGACAATTGCCAGGGGAAACGATCGGCCAAATGCGGCAACTTGACGGTCTCCAGCAGGTCGTTGACCCGCTCGGCGATTTGCGCTTTGGGAACCTGGCGGATCTTCAATCCGTAGCCGATGTTCTCGGCGATCGTCATATTGGGAAACAGGGAATAGGACTGAAAAACGATGCCAAAGCCGCGCTTGCGCGCTGCGACACCGGCCAGACTGCCTCCCTTGAGAAGGACTTCGCCTTCGTCGAAATCGGTCAAGCCAGCAATGACCCGCAGCAAAGTGGTCTTGCCGCAGCCACTGGGGCCCAGCAAGCAGACGAACTCATGTTCCTCGAAGGCAATCGACACATCATCGAGGGCGACGAACTCGCCGTATTTCTTGGTGAGGTTGTTGATGCTCAAATACATTCGGGGGCTCTCGGTTAGGGGATGCGGGGCGGATAAGAAGAGCGAGCGAACTGCGCAGGCAAAGAAACACGCCGCGCGTCTGCTTCGCTCGGTCTCCCGCGCTCAACCCGCGCTCAGGGTCTTGCCGCAAAGTCACCGGCGCTCTTGATGCCAAGAGCTTGGGCTTTGCTTTGGCATGATGAGCCTTGCCGCGACCGCCGCTTGAACGGTGCCAGGGGCGAATATAAATCTTCACCCCCGACAGCGAAACCCGTATCAGGTCCTGCGCCACACCGAGTAACGCGTGCGCCTGCATGCGCCACGCGGCGCGGGGTCCAACGCGCCACGCGGCGCGGGGACTAAAAGGTGTCCCGCCTTAGCGCCCGAACTTGTCCTTCCAGGCGGCCTTGGTCGCGGTCTGGCCTGCAGCCGAGGCCGCAAAGTCGATGTCAGCCAGAACGCTGCTGATGTCCGCCGGAAGGCCAGCCTTCACAGAGGCCTCAGACGCACCAACACCAGGCACGGTCACCAGAGCCTTGAACGACCCGTAAAGCGCAATCGCCTCGGGTGACATGGTCCAATCCAAGAAGCGCTTCGCATCGTCCTTGTTCTTGGAGCTTGCCATCAAGCCGGAAGCCTCAAGCTCATAGCCAACGCCGCCCTCGGGGAAGACCATCGCCAAAGGATAGCCGTCTTCAATCGACTTCAGCGCTGTGAACGCCAACGAGATTCCGACGGTATACTCACCCGCGCGCGCATCCTTACAGGGCTTGGAACCCGAAGACGTGTACTGCGCCATGTTGGGGTCAACCGCGGCAAGCTGTGCCCAGCCTGCATCCTCTCCAAGGCTTTGCAGGACCGCGTTCACATGCAGGTAACCCGTGCCAGAGGAGTTGGGATCGGGCATTTCGATTTCACCCTTGAAGGCCGGGTTCTCCAGATCCTTCCAGCTTGTTGGCATGGGCAGGCCCTTTTTCGCCAAACGGTCGGTGTTGACGCAGAAGGCGCCCATGTAGCCGGTCGGCGCGAACCAAAGGCCATTGGGGTCGCGGAACGCGCTGCCCAGCACCTCAGAGCCAGCCGCAGGGTAAGCCTCGAGCATGGTCAGGATTTGCGGGTCCATCATCGCGGTCACCGCCCAGCCCCAGACGACGTCGGCCTGGGGATTGCCAGCTTCTGCCAGCAAGCGCGCGCCCAGCTTGCCAGTCGACAAGCGCAGCACGTTCAGCTCGATATCGGGCAGCGCGCTGGTCGCAGCGGCGACGTAGTCCGCGATCTCTTCTTCCTCCAGTGCGGTATAAACGGTGATTGACCCCGCCGTAGCTGCACCAGCGACGGACAGGGTGAGCGCAGCAGCGGCTGCGGTAGAGAGCCAATTCTTCATTTTTAAACCTCCTTGTTGTGCCTTGCCCACCACGTCTCCAACCAGTGAACCCGCATCCGTGCCGGATCGCGAACCGCTGACAGCAGGCGCGCGCTCAACCCTGGTCCAGAGCACAACCATGCCGAAGCGTGAGGACATTTGTGTAGTTTTGCATTTTTTTGTGTTTTGTCTACACTTTTCGAACCAGCGGTTGTAGGCTCTGGCAAAAGTGACCTGCGAATGGCGACAGGTGGAGAGACGATGAAAGACACAAATACGCAGCCGTCGTTGGCCGAATTGGCAGACTTTGCCCTGGCCGTTGCCCAGAGCGTAACGCCGTTGGCCTTGCGGTATTTCCGCAATCCGCTCGATGTTGAGTTAAAGGCGGACCACTCGCCGGTCACCGTCGCCGATCGGCAGATCGAAAGCGCGATTCGTGCGACCATCGCCGCGACCTACCCCGATCATGGTATTTTTGGTGAGGAGCACGGCCAAGACAAAGCCGACAGCGCCGAGCTTTGGATCATCGACCCCATTGATGGGACCAAGAGCTTCATCTCAGGCATGCCCACATTTGGCGCGCTGGTGGCCTATGTCAGGGATGGCGTGCCGGTAATCGGCGTCATTTCGGCCCCAGCCACCGGCGAGATCTGGCTTGGGGTCCAAGGCCAGCAAAGCCGCTTTGGCGACGCGCCCTGCCAGACCCGGGCTTGCAAGGATCTGGCCGACGCGCGCCTTTATACCACCTCGCCCGATGTCTTTGACGCTGCGGGTCTTGAGGCGTTTGAGCGCCTTAGCGCGCGCGCCGGTATGCGGCGCTTTGGTGGCGACTGCTACAGCTATGGGCTGTTGGCCTCGGGCCATGTGGACGCAGTGGTCGAGATGAGTCTACAGCCCTATGACTTCATGGCCTTGGTGCCCGTGATTGAGGGGGCTGGCGGGCAAATCACCGACTGGCAAGGCGCACCGCTGAGCCTGGCCTCCTCGGGCCAGGTAGTGGCCGCTGCCACCCCGGCTCTACACGCGCAAATCTTGGAGCTGATCAATGGCTGAGCCCAAGCTCTAACGCTTTGATTTATCATCGAAAAGCCCCCCCGAGCAACCTTGGCGCTCTTGGTTCCATGAGCTTGGGCTTTGCTTGTCTTATGACATCTGCAGCCGATGAGGCACAATGGGATCGCTGC
>CAZHYF010000168.1:0-6856 GCA_964536635.1 uncultured Rhodospirillaceae bacterium
ATGATGAAAGCCACCTGCTCAGGGGTCGCCAGACTGGCGGCCATAATGAGGTCGCCCTCGTTCTCCCGGTCTTCATCGTCAACCACGATGACCATCTGGCCTTCAGCAATGGCTTTGATGGCGTCTTCAACGGGGTCCAGGCGCAGGGTCATGGGGCTAGATCTCTTTCGGGGCAGGTTATGGCAGTACAATCAGGTCTGACCAGCATTGCCTAGTCCCGAATGCGCTCCGAAACAAGATCCCTGCCCGCTTTGCCTTACAAAAAAAGCGCCAAAGCAGCGCTGAAACGCCAGCTTGGCTAGCGCAGGGCACGGCGCCCGAACAGGCGGCCCCTGAACAAGTGCCAAGCGGCCAAGCTCTCAGCGCGCGGCACATCGTTCAGCCGAGCACGGATCAGATGAGCGCTGGCCAAGAGCCCCTGCTCGCGCGCGTCAAGCGCACCCCAAACACGGCCAAGCGCGTTGTAGGCGGCCTGCCCTTGTTCAATAAAAGCCTGAGCGGCAGCGGTGATTTGCTCGGGCGCGTTCGCACCGCACAAATCGTTGCGCGCGCTAGACGGAAGCAGACTGATATCGCCGCTGGACAAAAGCGCTTGGCGCAGACTGGCATAGCCCCAAGCACGGGCATAGGCTTGGCTCGCGGTCTGCGCATGTTCGCCAGCGCTCTCTTGGTCCAGGGTTAAAAGCGCGGCGGCCAGCCGACCGTGAGTGGCGTCAAGGTTGGCCGCCAGATCGGGCCAGCTTTGCAGCCCTTGCTGCCGGCTGACCTGCCGCCAACCGTCGAGCAGGTCGGCAAGACCGGCACACAGCCCAGGGGATCGGATCAACGCAACCTGGAGGGCGCTGACCACTGGATGGTTGCGGACCAACGCTCTTGCCTCCAGCTCCTCCAGAGCTTCTTGCCACCACATGAAGCGGATGTCAGCCAGTGCTGGTTCGCTGACCAGCGGCAGGACTTTCGCCAGCTCAAGATTAAAGGCCAGGATCGCTAGGCCTGCATCCTGCAACTGCGCCGGAGCATAGCGCAGCGCGAGCCCGCGCCCGCGGTCCCAGCGGCTCACCTGTTCCCAGCAATAGCTGTGCGGCGTCATGGGTGGCTAGACCGCTGGCAGCAGCAAAGCGCCCACCTTGCGACCATCCCCCAACAGAACGTTGTAGGTACGGCAGGCAGCGCCGGTATCCATCACCTCGACCAGCAAGCCCAGCGCCTTCAGAGCGGCGCGCTGGCTCGGCGGCAGGAACGCCGCGCGCAGACCCGTGCCGAGCAGCACAACATCACACGCCGCCAAGACGTCAGCCGCCGCCGCGAAGCTGGCCATTTGCAGGCTCGTGTTCGCGTCCCAGGGCTGGCAACCGGTGCCGTGCAGCATGATCGCCGAGTCAAAGCGCTGCCCTGAGACAACAAAGCCTTCTGCGTTGTAGCTGTCCACCGCGAGGAGCTCTTGTGGACGGTAGAGATTGATCTCCATGATCAGACCAGATCGGTGCCTACTTATCGCCTTGAGAAGCCAAGCGCTTCAGCAATTCAGCCTCACCATCGGCGCCACCCTCCTCGGCATCCAACGACTCGCGGCGCAGCTTGAACAGCAGCAACAGCGGTGTTGCCAGGAAGATCGACGAATATGTACCGATCACAACGCCCCAGATCAGCGCGATAGAAAAATCACGGATAACCGGACCGCCAAATGCCAACAGTGCAATCAGCGCGAGCAAGGTCGTGATTGAGGTCATCAAAGTGCGCGACAAGGTGCGGTTCAAGGCGAGCGTCAAGATCTCAAGCAAGGTCTTTTGCTTGAACTTGCGCATCTCCTCGCGCACGCGGTCGAACACCACCACGGTATCGTTGATCGAATAGCCAGCAATCGCCAGGACAGCCGCAACGGTGCCGAGGTTGAACTCCAGTCGCAGCAAACAGAACAGGCCGATGGTGGTGACCACGTCGTGGGTCAGAGCGGCCAAGGCGGCCAGTGCAAAGCGCCATTCGAAGCGGAAGGCCACATAGGCCGCAATCGCCAGCAAAGACAAAACCGTCGCCATCAGGCCGGCCTGGAACAGCTCGGCGCTGACTGTTGGGCCCACCGCCTCGGTCGAGCGGTAGTCGGCGACCGCGTCGCCCAAACTCGCCTTGAGCGTCTGCACCGCCTCTTGGTTGGCATTCTCATCGCCCTCTTGCGCGGGCAGGATGATCAGCACGTCGGTTGCGACGTCGATGCTCTGGATCGTGACCGGGCCCAAATTGAGCTGATCGATTTGGCTGCGCAGCTGCGAGAGGTTCGGCACCTCTGCAAAGCGTGCCGAGATCTTGATGCCGCCCTGGAAATCAACGCCCAGGTTGAGGCCAACAAAGGCATAAAGCGCGACGGATACCAGAACCAGCACGGCGGATACCGCCATGGTGACCTGACGATAAGCCAGCAGCGGCATGTCTTGACTGAGCTTGAGTAGAGTAACGAGAGCCATGGAATGTCTTTCTGTTTACGCGTCAGTCGCTTAGGCGATTGGCAGGGTTTTGCGGTTGGGGTTCCACCACCAGCCGATAAGCATGCGGGTCAGCAGCAAAGCGCAGAACATCGAGGTAATAATGCCCAACGACAGCGTGACCGCAAAGCCGCGCACAGGCCCGGAGCCAAAGACAAACAGCAAAATCGCAGCAATCAGGGTGGTTAAGTTGGCGTCCAAAATGGTGCTCAAGGCTTCTTTGTATCCCTTCTCGATGGCCTTGCCGACCGACAGCTCAGCGCTGCGGAACGTTTCTCGGATGCGCTCGAAAATCAAGACGTTGGCATCCACCGCCATACCCACGGTCAAAACGATGCCCGCGATGCCCGGCAGGGTCAAGGTCGCCCCCATGGCGGTAAGGAAGCCGATCAGCAGCACCAGGTTGGCCAACAGCGCGACGTTGGCGAATAGGCCAAACAAGCCATAGTAGGCTCCCATGAAGACCAACACGAAGATCAGGCCCAAGACGCAAGCAATCACACCGGCTTGTATCGAATCGGCGCCCAAGCTCGCACCAACGGTACGCTCCTCCAGGAAGTTAATTTGGGCAGGCAGAGCACCAGACTTCAGAAGGACTGCAAGCTCGTTGGCTTGCGCGGTTGAAAAGCCGCCGGTGATCACGCCTTGGCCGCCGGTGATGGCGCTGCGGATCGTGGGCGCTGAGATGATTTTACCGTCCAAAACGATGGCAAAGGGCCGGCCGACATTGTTGGCGGTTACTTCGGCAAACAGCGATGCACCGCGCCCATCAAAGCGGAAGAAGACCTCAGGCTGGCCGTCTTGTTGGCTATAGGACAGACGGGCGTCCTGCAGGTGCTCACCCGTCACGATGGGGTCCAGCTCAAGCCACAGCGGCGCGCTGCCTTCGTTGCCTGAGATCGCCTCGTCGAACGGAACTTGCTCGGCGGAAGCCGCCGTCGAGTCGGTCACCAAGCGGAAGGCCATTTCTGCGGTCTTTAGCAGGCCACCCTTCAAGGACTCGGTGTCGCGCACACCCGGAAGCTGGAGCACAATCCGGTTGTCGCCCTGACGTTGGATGGACGGTTCGGTCAGGCCGAAACCATCCACACGCCGCCGCACGACTTCCACTGTCTTTGAGACCAAGGATTCTACGTGAACCGCCAGAGCCTCATCGCTCAGGGTTAAGGTCAATGTGCGCGCATCCTTGCTGGCTTCGACCGCCGCCTCGGCGCGACCATTGCGCACCAAACGCGCAGCCTCGTCGAAATCTTCAGGGCGGGTAATGCGGAAGGTCAGGACGTCGTTCTCAACAACGCCACGGGCACGAATGCCAGCCTTGAACAGCTCACGCGCCAGGAAGCCGCGCAGTCCGTCCAGATAGTCGCCGCGCGCATTTTGCACCTCAACGCCCAGCACCAAATAGGCACCGCCTTGCAGATCTAGACCCAAGGTCACGGGGTTTTTCGGTGTCGCCAACAAGCCCGGCATCTTTGCGGGCACCAAGGCATTGGGCAGCGCAAAATAGCTTCCCACCAACAGCACCAGGGCTACAAAACCCATCGACCACTTTGAAATCTGTACCATAAATCGCGCTTCCTCTAGCGGGCTTGGCGCGCTGTCTTGCTGGCCACAGGACCGAGCCATACCAACGCGCCACGGCGCAGCCTCACGAGGGCTGCGGCCAGTTTGCAGACTACTTCTTGGCGTCTGCTTTGTCGCCAGCCGCTTTGGGCTTGGACTTCTTGTCGGTTACGCTTGCAACCGCCTCTTTGACGAACTGCAGCTTGGTGCCGTCCTCGAACTCAACGTCCAGATGGCCGTCGTCATAGACCTTGGCAACGGTGCCCAGCAGGCCGCCTTGGGTGACGATCTTATCACCGCGGCCGATGCTCTCGACCATATTCTTGTGCTCACGCTGACGCTTTTGCTGCGGGCGAATGACAAGGAAGTACATGATCGCCAGCATGGGCAGGATCAGGATAAAGATATCGAACGTACCGCCCAGACCGCCAGAAGACTGCGCGTAGGCGTTACCGATCAAAAATGACATAGCCAAAAACTCCAAACAAAGGGGGCTGCAAAATTCCGCCGACTATAGCGCCCAAGTCAGGGGGCGCAATTGCCAATGCCGCATCAGGTGGGGATTCTTGCGCGGCAAACAAGCCCGCCGCGGCCTGAAGCGCGGCGGTTGCCCGATCTGGAGCCCCGCAGGGGCCTTGCGCCAGACCCTGCGCGCGGCTAAGGCCTTACCTATCGCTGCCGCTTTGACAAGGATTGCAACCATGGATCACGACCAGCCCGCTCCAGCCGCGAGCCCCTCTGCGACCGACGCCACGGCATGGGGCACCGCACTGCTAACGCTTGAACGGCTGACCCGCGCGGTCGAGGCCTTGCAGCAGCATGTTGCCCCGCGCCCTGTGGAGGCGCTGGTGCTGGAGCCGGTTGGCTCCAACGCCTATGCTTGGCACCCCGACAGCCAGACCCTGAAGCCGATAGCCAAGGTCGCGCGCATTCCCTTCAGTTTGCTCGTGGGCATCGATGCTACCTTAGACCAGTTGCGCGAAAACACCCGCCGCTTTGCCCAAGGCCTGCCCGCCAACAACGTGCTGCTGTGGGGCGCGCGCGGCACCGGCAAGTCCTCGTCGGTCAAGGCGGTCCATCGCGAGATCATGGACACAGCGCCTGATTTGATGCTGGTAGAATTGCAGCGCGATGACCTTCAGAGCCTGCCCATGCTGCTTGAAGGACTGGCTCGCCTGCCCCAACGTTTTATCCTGTTCTGCGATGACCTGTCCTTCGAACATGAGGATGTCACCTATAAGGCCTTGAAGGCCGTGCTGGACGGCGGCTTGGCAGGACGGCCCGAGAATGTGGTATTCTACGCCACCTCCAACCGGCGCCATCTCATGTCGCGTTCCATGATCGAAAACGACGCCCGAGCGGGCATCCATCCGCGCGAAGCCGAAGAAGAAAAGGTTTCGCTGTCAGACCGTTTTGGCCTTTGGCTGGGTTTCCATCGCTGCGATCAAGCGACCTACCTGGCCATGATCCAACGCTATGCTGACTATTTCGAGCTGGCGGCTGATTTCGAGACCATGCGACCAGCCGCGCTGGAATGGGCCACCACCCGCGGCGCGCGTTCGGGCCGGGTTGCATGGCAATTTATCCAAGATTGGGCAGGCAAAGAGGGTAAAAAGATTGCGGTAAAATAATACCGCACTGCTATCGCTCTGTTTTTAAACATTTTTCGACCAGTGCAGGCAAATCTTTGCACTTGCATTTCCCGGCATTCAGCCCTATACCGCCGCTTCAAACACGCAAAGGACTGCCTGTCATGAAGACCTTTTCCGCGCGCCCAGCTGATATCGAAAAGAAGTGGGTGCTGATCGACGCCGAGGGCGTCACCTTGGGCCGCCTGGCATCATTTGTCGCCAACACCCTGCGCGGCAAAACCAAAGTGACCTACACACCCAACCAAGATTGCGGTGACAACGTCATTATCATCAACGCCGACAAGGTTCGCCTGACCGGCAAGAAGCTGAGCGACAAGAAGTACTACTGGTACACCGGCTACGTCGGCGGCATCAAAGAGCGCACTGCTGGCCAACTGCTGACCGGCCGTTTCCCCGAGCGTGTGGTCATCAAGGCCGTTGAGCGCATGGTTCCCCGTGGCCCCCTGGGTCGCCAGCAAATGAAGAACCTGCGCGTTTACGCCGGCTCTGAGCACCCGCACGAGGCGCAAAACCCCGAAGTCCTCGACTTCAAAGCCCTGAATTCCAAGAATAGCGCTCGGAGTACCTTCTAATGGCTGAAACTACAGTTGATTTGGCGAATCTGGCCGCCGCTGTTGCCGCCGCTCCCGCTGCTGCAGCTCCTGCTGAGCCCAAAGTAGACAAGCTGGGTCGCGCCTACGCAACCGGCCGTCGTAAGGACTCCGTTGCCCGCGTTTGGATCAAGCCGGGCTCTGGCATCGTGACCGTCAACGGCCGCGATCAAGAGACCTACTTCGCGCGCCCCGTGCTGCGCATGCTGCTGGCTCAGCCTTTCGGTGTTTCAGAGCGCGCAGGTCAGTTTGATGTGGTCTGCACCGTCAAGGGCGGCGGCTTGTCTGGCCAGGCCGGCGCTGTGCGTCACGGCATTTCGCGTGCCCTAGTGAACTACGAGCCTGCTCTGCGTTCGGTTCTGAAGTCTGGTGGCTTCCTGACCCGCGACAGCCGTACTGTTGAACGTAAGAAGTTCGGTCGTCGTAAGGCACGCCGTAGCTTCCAGTTCTCTAAGCGTTAACAGCAAGCATTTGCTGGTTTCAAACGGACAAAGGGCTCGCAGTTATCTGCGGGCCCTTTTGTTTTGCGTCCCGCCCTGCCCTGCCATTTGACAGGTTGGACAAACCTGATTGT
>CAZHYF010000169.1:0-6848 GCA_964536635.1 uncultured Rhodospirillaceae bacterium
CCCAAACAAGAGGCACCCAAACAAGAGGCACCCGCCCACCATTAGGGGCATCTACAGAAACAACAAAGCCCGCCCCGACAGGTTCGGAGCAGGCTTTGTTTTTACCTTAAAAGACAGGGCATAAGAGCGCGCAAGACAGCGCTCTAGGCGATGCTGAGGCCTCAGCCCACGATGTTCTTTTCGGGGCCATAGGGGAAGCCGGTGATATTCTCGGCGCCGTCTTCGGTCACCACCAAGATATCGTGCTCGCGGTAGCCGCCAGCGCCCGGCTTGCCCTCAGGCAGCATAATCATGGGCTCCATAGAGACGACCATGTTGGGCTCGATGATGGTGTCGATGTCTTCACGCAACTCCAAGCCAGCCTCGCGGCCATAGTAGTGCGACAGCACGCCGAAGGAGTGGCCGTAGCCGAAGGAGCGATACTGCAACAGGTCGTGGCTGGCGTAAATCTCGTTCAGTTCCTTGGCGATATCGCTACACTTGGCGCCGGGTTTGATCAGCTTGAGGCCCGCTTCGTGAACCTCGACGTTGACCTCCCACAGGCGCAGGCTGGCGTCATCGACCGAGCGGCAGAACAAGGTCCGCTCCAGCGCGGTGTAGTAGCCGAAAATCATGGGGAAACAGTTCAGCGAGAGAATGTCGCCTTCCTGAACCTTGCGATTGGTGACCGGGTTGTGGGCGCCATCGGTGTTGATGCCCGACTGGAACCAGGTCCAGGTGTCCATCAGCTCGGTATTGGGATAGAGGCTCGCGATGTGGCGCACCATGGCTTGGGTCGCGTGCAAAGCAATCTCGTGCTCAGGCACGCCCGGAGCCACGGCCTCGGCCACAGCTGCGCCGCCAATATCCGCGGTGGCAGCGCCCTGCTTGATCAGCACGATTTCCTCAGCTGATTTGATGGTCCGCATCCACATGGTGGCGGTGCCGACATCGACCAGCTCAACACCCGGCAGCGCTTCTTCCAACTGAGCCTTCAGATCCAGGTTGACGAAATCGAACTCGATACCAACGCGTTTGGCGCCTTTGGGCACCAGGCTTTGGACCGCGAAGAAGAAGTTGTCCTTGCGCCAGTCGGTGTAGGTGATGTTATCGCCATGGGTGCGGCGCCAGGGCTGACCGCCGTCAATACCGGCCGAGATCGTGGTCGCTGCATCTTGGGTTACCACCAGGCCGTACTTGCGCCCGAAGTAGCAATAAATGAAGCCCGAGAAGTAACCGATATTCTGGATCGAGTTGAACAGGCAAGCATCCAAATCATTGGCCGCCATGTGGGCGCGCAGTTTGGCTTGGCGTGCGTCCATCTCAGCTTCTGAGAAAGGTGGTGTGCCCCAACGCTCGCCGTTATGCCAGCGTACCAAGCGGTCTTGTTTCAGGCTCATAGGGATCTCCCAAAAGGTAGGGCGCGCGGGTGACTGCACCGGCGGCCAATTGCGATGCGCGCACTTAACCATGGGTCTTTAAAAAAATATGCGACTCTCCGCGCCATGACGTGACGGTTTTAGTGAATTTTCGACGGGAAATGCTGGCGGTTGCCAAAGCCTGCAGATCTTTCTACATCAAGGGCTCAACGCGCTGTCAAAGGAAGTACGCCATGCCCATGCAGGTCGAAGAGATCGAACGCTACATCAAAGAAGCCCTGCCCGACGCCGTCGTCGAGATTCAGGACTTGGCGGGCGACGGTGACCACTACGCCGCAACCGTGACCTCCAGCGCTTTTGCGGGCAAATCCCGGGTGCAGCAGCATCAAATGGTCTATGCTGCCTTCAAGGGCCAAATGGGCAACGAGCTGCACGCGCTGGCGCTGACAACCAAGACGCCCTAGCGCGCCTTAGATCGCCTCGGCGGCCTCAACGATAAGCTGGCCGATGTGGTGGCAGTCTTCAAGGCTAAAGGTCAGCGGCAGGCGCATATCAAACAGCAGGGCCAGAATCGCATCGCTGTTCGCCAGCTCCTGGGGTTGCATATAGCGCCAGGAGCGATGGTTGGAGGTAAAGCCATGCGGCTCGGCGTGGCCAAACCATTTCAATTCGACGCCGCGTTCGGCGCAGAGTGCGACCAGGCGCTGACAGCGCTGGGCATCGCCGCTGCGCAGGCTGAACTGGATCGACGAGCCGACAAAGTATTCCTGGTTGGGGCGCAGCGGTAAGCGCAGCGCTGGCGCTTTGGCTACTTCGTCAGCAACGGCGCGATAACGATCATTCCAGCGCGCAATGTTGGCCTCCAACAGCGGCAGTTGCGGGCGCAAGATCGAAGCGCGCAGCGCGTCCATGCGGGCCGAGCAGTTCGGCTGCTCATAGCGCGGATCGGCGAAATGCTGTAACTCGGGCCCGGCGCCGTGGCGCTCGAACAGCATATAGCTGCCTGACATGATGGTCGCGCGCGCCATGAAATCCGGGTCGTTGGACGTCAGGAAACCGCCCTCGCCCGAATTCATGTGCTTATAGGTTTGGGTCGAAAAGCAGCCTGCAAGACCAAAATTGCCCGACAGCTTACCGTCCCAGCGCGCGCCCATGGTATGCGCGCAATCCTCGATCAGCTTGATATCGTGAGCCTCACAGATGGCCACCAAGCGCTGCATATCGCAGAGGTGCCCGCGCATGTGCGAGACCAGCATGACCCGCGCACCAGCGGTGCCAGCCTTGCGCTGCAAGTCGTCCAAGTCCAGGCAGAGGTCTTGGTCGATCTCAACCAGCACCGGCTTGCCGCCGACGGCGTGAATGGCACCCGGCACCGGTGCCAAGGTAAAGGCGTTGGTCAGGACCGCATCGCCCGGCTTTACGCCAGCAGCGCGCAGCGCGATTTGCAGCGCCTGGCCGCCCGAGGTCAAGGCCAGACAATAGGGCACGCCCTGCCAGGCGGCATACTCTGCTTCCAGCGCCGACACCTCGCCCAACTCGCCCTGGGTTAAGTTATAGCGATGGAGACGTCCTGACTGCATGACCCGAGTAGCGGCCTCTATGGCAGCGTCGGGAATGGGCTCTTGTTGGGTGAAGCTGCCTTCAAAGCGGGGCAAGGCCATGCGCGTCTCCTGTCAGCTCGAATGGCTGGTGTTCGAGGTTAGTCGCGGCATACTGGCCCGCAATAAGCCCAACAGCAACGGCAATTTTGCCGTTTTGGGGGCTGGCCAGAGCGCAGCGGGCTTGGTATCACACCGGTCCCAGCGACATGGAGCCCTCTTATGACCCCTGCCGTTTCCGGCCTCACCTCGTCCAATAAACCCGGCATCATAATTCTTGGTGCTGGCGGTGTCGGTAACGTCGCCGCTCAAAAGGCGGCCATGAATACAAGCCGGCTGGGCAAGCTGACGATTGCCTCGCGCAGCACCGCCAAAGCCGAGGCGATCCGCGCCGATATCCTGGCGCGCGGCAACCTGCAGGACACCAGCCAGGCCATCGAGGTTCGCCAGGTTGACGCCATGCAAACCGCCGAGGTTGTCAAGCTGATCCAAGACAGCGGCGCACGCATACTGGTCAATGTTGCCTCCAACCATACCAATCTGTCCGTGCTGCAGGCCTGCGCCGAGACCGGCTGCGCCTACCTGGACACCTCGGTTTATGAAAAGCCGGGCGAGGAGTTCGCTGACGCGCCCTGGTATGCCAATTATGAGTGGGAGCTTGCGGACGAATTTGCGGCAAAGGGCGTGACAGCCGTTCTGTCGATTGGCTTCGACCCAGGTGTGACCAACGCTTTTGGTGCCAAGGCGCAAAAATCCTATTTCGACGTCATCGACAGCATTGATATCTTGGATGTCAACGCGGGCGATCACGGACGCTACTTTGCCACCAACTTCAATCCGGTCATCAACCTGCGTGAAATCATGGAGGATGTGATTTATTGGGAAGATGGCGCTTTTCGCACCATCCCGCCGCACTCGCGCTCCTTTACCTACGATTTCCCCAAGCTGGGCCAGCACAAGCTGTTCTCGGTCGGCCACGATGAGATGCATTCGCTCTTCAAGCACATCCCGGCAAAACGGATCGAGTTTTGGATGGGCTTTGGCGAGCGTTATTTGCAGGTGTTCGAAACGCTCTATAACCTGGGGCTCCTGTCCTCGCAGCCGGTCGATGTGCAGGGCAAGTCCGTGGTGCCTCTGGAGCTGCTGTCCGCGCTGTTGCCCGACCCTGCCAGCTTGGCAGAAGGCTACCAGGGCGAGTGCTGTATTGGCAACCTGGTGCGCGGCACCAAAGACGGCAAACCCCGCCAAGTCTTCCTGCATTCGTTTTGCGACCACCAGGCCTGCTATGCGGAAGTCGGCAGCCAGGCCATCTCCTACACCACCGGAGTTCCGGCCATTGCAGCGGCCTTGTGTATCGCTGATGGTTCGTGGGACGCCAAGCGCATGGTCAACGTCGAAGAATTGGACCCGGACCCCTTCTTGGAAGAACTGGCGCGTCAGGGCATCGGCTGGGAGTTGCAGGATTTTGGCCAGGCAATCAGTCCGCACGAACCGCTGGATCAAGAGACGATCTACAAGCTGCCTGCCTTCGCGCGCAGCTAGGCTAAAAGTCAGACAGGCGGCGCAAGTTTTTTGCGCATCTCGGCAAGATTTGCGCGCTTCTGGACCAGACATGTCGCCAGCGGTGCAGTGGGACCAGCCGAGCCTTTTAGGCTGGCGGGCTATGTAAGGCTGTTGTGCGCCCGGTCCTGGGCAAACGACGGCCCTTGGTTCTAAGCTGCAAGGCACGCAAGCATGGCTGTTATCGTTCGCTCCCCGCTCAACCTATCGGGCCTTCGGGATAATCGGCGCATTTCCTTGGCCGCTTTGTTCGGCCTCGAATCGCTATCGCGTGCAATCTTGCTGACCATTGTGCCGATCCAGGGCATGGCGGTGTTTGGCACGGCTAAAACCCTGTCCGACATGCTGTTCGTTGCCTCGCTGTTCGGTCTGGTTTCGACCTTGAACCTGGCTGCCCTCATTCAGCTTATCGCTCGGCGCTATGTCTATACGCTGGGCATCTCGATGATCGCGGTCGCCTCCTTGTTGCTGATGGTGGAGACGCCCAAGGCCTATGTGATCGCCGTGGCATTGAGGGCAAGCGGCACCGGCATGATTACCGCTATCGTCTCGCTCTACGTGATGGACCTGATCTCCAAACAGGACTTCACGCGCTATGAGCCCAACCGGCTCCTCTTTTCCTCGGCCTCGTGGATTGCGGGGCCAACGCTGGGCATCTGGTTATCGACGAGTGTCGGCGAGTGGGCCCCCTATATGGTCAGCGTTGCCAGCTCCATGGCGGCGTTGGGCTACTTTTGGTGGCTGCGTTTGGGCCCTGGCAAAGTCATTCAGGCGGCGAAGCGCAATCCGGAGCACCCCTTGCTGGCCGTGGTGCACTTCTTCCAGCGCCGCCACTTGCGTATGTCCTATATCATCGTCTGGGTGCGTGCGAGCTTTTGGGTGTCGCTGTTCATCTATTCGCCGCTCTACATTACAAAAGCTGGGCTCGACGACATCTATGCCGGCTTGTTTTTGTCCGGCGTCAACAGCATCATTTTCTTGGCACCGATCATTGGCATGGGCGCACGCATATTGGGCGTTCGTAAGACCATCATATCTGGGTTTGCATTGCTGACCTTGGCCTTGTTGGGGCTTGGTCTGGTGGGCAGTCCCAAACCAATCGGGCTCGTGTTTTGGGTCATGGCTGCCCTGTTCGCCTTCTGCCTCGACGTGGTGGCCAACGTGCCCTTCATGCGCTTGGTCAAGGAAAGCGAGCGCGCTGACATGACCATGGTCTTTACCACTTGGCGCGATTTGGCCGAGGTCACTGCCCCCGGCCTTGCCGGGTTTGTCCTGGCGGTTGCTCCGATCCAAGGCTTGTTCTTTGCCCTTGCAGGAATGATGGCGGGCACAACTTATCTCGCAACGTGGTTGCCCAGACGCTTGTAACCGGCCAGCGAAGCGGGCAAAAGCTAGCCCAACACTCTCCGCAGGCAAAGGATTGAGGGCATGGACACCGCTGCATTGATAAATTTGGGGCTAGCGTTGGCATTTGGTGGCTGCTTCGGCGGCCTGATGGCAGGATTGCTGGGCGTCGGAGGCGGCATCGTCTTTGTTCCCATCCTGTTTGGCATCCTAAATTTCCTGGGCTACCCACCAGCCCTGACCATGCACATCTCGGTCGCCTCGTCGCTGTGCATTATCATCGTGACCTCGATTTCTTCCGTGCGCGCGCACCACAAGAAAGGCGCCGTTGATTTGGCGATCGTGCGAGCCTGGGCGCCCTGGATCGTGTTCGGTGCCTTGGTCGGTGGTCTGTTGGCGCGCGTTCTGGACGCGTCGGTTTTGACTGGGGTCTTCGGTGTTGTGGCCTTGTTGGCCGCCGCCAATCTCATGCTGCCCAAGACCTATGATCTCAAGCGCCCAGCGCCGACCTCTGGGACTCTCGGCGCTGTCATTCCGACTTCGATCTCATTTATTTCCACCTTGATGGGGATCGGTGGAGGCTCGATTTCAGTGCCAACGCTGACCGCTTTTGGCGTGCCGGTCCACCGTGCAGTGGGCACCTCCTCGGCGATTGGCTTCTTCATTGCCCTGCCAGGTGCGATTGCTTTCATGATTTCCGGCCTGGGCCTTGAGGGCCGCCCGCCGGTATCGCTGGGCTACGTCAATTTCGTCGCAGTGGCCCTGGTTGCCCCCTTATCGGTGGCATTCGCACCACTGGGCGCCCGCTTGGCGCACGCGCTCGACCCGCTGTGGCTGAAGCGCGCGTTTGGCGTTTTCTTGGCATTCAATGGTATCCGCATGCTTTGGACCACCATTTCAGCGCTGCTGTAATTTCCCGCCAAGACGCGGATTACAAAACAAAGAAAAAGGGGCAGCCACCAATCGCAGCTGCCCCTTTTCGTTTTTG
>CAZHYF010000170.1:0-2139 GCA_964536635.1 uncultured Rhodospirillaceae bacterium
GCGCATCGCTCAGCGTCTGGGCGCCCCAGTCCGAGCTTTGCTGCTGCTTGGAGATGTCCACGCCGATCAGCTCCTGACACAGCACCTTCAGGCCGTGGCGGTCGGTATAGGTGCGCACCAGGCGCGAGGCGATCTTGGTGCAATAGAGTGGCGCCACATCGACACCCAAATAGGCCTTCAAAATGGCCACGTCAAAGCGTGCATAGTGGAACAGCTTCAAGCGCTCAGGATCGGCCAGCAGGCGCACCAGGTTGGGCGCTTCATAGCGGCGCTCTGCGAACTGCACCAGGTGAGCATCGCCGTTGCCGTCTGAGAGCTGGGCCAAGCAGAGGCGATCGCGGCGGTTGCGCAGGCCCATGGCTTCGGTGTCAACGGCCACGACGGGACCAAGCGCCAGGTCGTCCGGCAGGTCGTTTTGGTGCAGATAGATGGCCATGGCTTGGGGCTTTCTGTTGGGTTTGCTCGGGCTGAGAGCGGCGTTGGCCTTGCCTTAGCCCGCTGGCCGCCGCAAGGCAAGGCCCTGGGAACACAGCGCGCGCCACCAAGCACTAGGAGAGCGAGATCCCCAAACGACTGCCAAGCGCGCCCTTGCCATCCGGGGTCACGATCAGAACTCGTGGTTCAGCGGCACGCCGTACCCAGCCTTTGGCCATCAACGCCGCGCCCAAAGCTGCGCCCAGAGCGCCGGCGATGTGGTGCCGCCGCTCGCTCCAATCCAAGCACTGCTTGGCAAAGATGCGCTTCTTGGCCCGCGCGCTGGCCAGGCATACACCAAGCTCTGCGAGCAGCGCCTCACCGCTTTGGGTGACCTGGTAGTGGTCTCCGGCAAGGTCCAGCGCGCCCAGCTCCAGCAGGCGATCGGCCAGCGCTACCCCGAGCCGTCCGGCGATGTGATCATAGCAAAACCGCGCGCGCTGGATGGGTTTCAGCGGCTTGGGCCGCGTGGCAGCGTTGGGCTGGGTCGCTGGAGCCAGCGCCACGGCCAGGCGCTCCAGGGCTTCGGCAACGTCGGCGTTGGCCAGGCTGTAATAGTGGTGCCGCCCACTCTTTTCCCGCGCCACCAGTCCGCCTGCCAGCAGCAAGCCCAGGTGCTCGCTGGTGGTGGCGGGCGCAGCGCCAACGGCGTTGGCCAGCTCGGTCGCGGTCATGGCCCGGCCGTCGAACAGCAGTGTTAGGATACTGGCGCGCACCGGCGAGCCGATCAGCGCTCCCATGCGCGCCATGGGCGGTTCTTCAAACATAGTTCGGAAATACCCGAAGCATTGCCGAGCGGTCAAGGCTAGGATGACCAGCATGACAAGAGACCCACACGCAACGCACCCTCCTTCTGATCGCACGCTCGGCTTGCTGCTGGTCCTGGCCTCGGTGCTGGCGTTTTCGTCCGCCGGGATCTTGGTCAAGGGCCTGGCCGCAGCGCCCTGGGACATCATCTTTTGGCGCGGCGTCTTTGCGGCGGGCTTCACGCTGGTCTGGATCGCAGCACGCGGACGGTTGCGCGCAGACCTGCCGGCTATGGGCTGGAGCGGTCTGGCAGCCGCCTGCGTGGGGGCGCTTGGAACGGCGGCCTTTATCTCGGCCTTCAAGCTGACAAGTGTTGCGCACGTCGCGCTGATCTATGCGTTGGCCCCGCTGCTGGCGGCCCTGATCGCCTGGGCCTGGATCGCCGAACGGCCCAGCGGTCGCCTGCTCGCGGCTTGCTTGGTGGCGCTGCTGGGCACGGCTATCATGCTGGGCGCGGGATCGCGGAGCGGCCGCGCGCTGTTGAGCAACGGGCTGCTGTGTGAAAGCCTTCTGGGCGACGGTTTGGCCTTTTGCATGGCGCTGGCCATGGCTCTGTTGATGGTGATCTACCGCAAATATCCGGCAACGCCCGCCGCTGGGCCTGCTGCCCTGTCCTCGCTGCTGCTGTTGCCACCGGCCCTAATCTGGGGCGCGCCCTTTGCCTTGCAGAGCTCAGAGATCGCGATCTTGGCAGCCTTTGGCGTGCTGTTTGCGCTGGCCTCGGTGACCTTGGCTGAGGGCGCCAAACGCCTCCCTTCCGGTCAAACTGCCCTGCTCAGCAGCCTTGAAACGCCGCTAGCGCCCCTGCTCGCGGTCTTGTTCCTGGCCGAAGTCCCAAGCCAAGCGAGCCTAATCGGT
>CAZHYF010000170.1:2239-6792 GCA_964536635.1 uncultured Rhodospirillaceae bacterium
CCTGCTCGCGGTCTTGTTCCTGGCCGAAGTCCCAAGCCAAGCGAGCCTAATCGGTGGCGGGTTGATCCTGGCTGCGGTGCTCGCCAGCAGCCTAGATCCAACACAACGGGCTAGCTGATCTGGCTGTCCGCGTAGAAATCGAAGTCCGAAGCAACGCTGACCAACGCGTTCTCAGGCCAGCGCAGAGCGGTCAGCGCGCCGCCAAAGACGCAGCCAGTATCCAGGTTCAAGGTATCGTTGAGCCAGGCCGCTTCCTCGACCGGCGTGTGGCCATAGATGACCTTGAAATCACCGCGCCAAGAGGGTGCCCAATGGATGCGCTTGCCGGTCTCGCGGTCCACTGGACCATAGCAGCAATATGCGCGCACCGCCGATCCTTGAGCGCCCAGCATGTCGGCACGAATGCCAGCGTGGCTCACCACCAAGGCTCCGCCCGCAATGGCGTGATAATAACTGACGCTTTTAAGATAGGCCAAAACGGCTTGATTGAAGGCCGGGCTAGAGGCGCGCATCTCTGCGATGCTGCTCTCTAGGCCAAAGGCAATTTGCACGTCATTGCCCTTGAGCCAGCGCATGAAGCGATCGTCGTGATTGCCCATGACGCACAAAGCCGACCCGACCGCCTGCATACCCATGGCCAGGCGCAGCACGTTCTTGGAGTTGGGCCCACGGTCCACCAGATCGCCGACAAAGTGCAACAGGCGGCCTTGCGGATGGTGAGCTGCGATGGGCGCTTCGCCAGCGGGGTCAAAGCGCGCCACCTGGTAGCCTAGCCTGTCCATCAGCACCAGCAGCTCGTCGAAACAGCCGTGGACGTCACCGATGAAGTCGAAAGGCCCATGCAGCCCGCGTCGATCCCAGTTCCAGTGCCCCCCTTGCGCGTTCGCTGGCTTGGGTCTCAAAACGCACGCACCTTACAGAAGAAGGTCATTTTGCCCGCCTTGACGGCATTGCAAACCTGCCAGCCGAGCTTTTCGTCCGGGATCGGCCCCACCAAAACACGAAAGGCCGTGGTTTTGCCGATGGTCGCGGGCTCCAGAATAGCTTCCAGGCCGTTTAGAATGCTCGGCTCGGCCTTGAGGGCTGCCAGCCACAGCTCTGCGCCTTCCTTGCTGGTCGCCGCAGTTCCGATCCACAGGACAAAGGGCGCGCCCTGAGGCTTGGGCCCGACCAGCAGCATCAGGCCTTCGGGCGTCGGTTGGAATGAGGCGTTGCCGCTTTGTTGTGGCACGGCTGGCTGCACCGCCGTTGCCGGTGAGGCAGTTGCAACCGAATTGGCGCCGGGGACTGCCGAGCGCAGCGGTCCAAAGCGCTGCTGGCCCGATTGCCCGACCTGGGGTGAGACCTGGGGTGAGGCCTGATTTTGCGGCACTTGCAACGCGGTTGCCTCATCGCCAGCCAGAGGCAAAGGAGCGGGGACCCCTCCCAGATTGGCAACCGGATTGGCATCCTGATTGGCACCTTCTGCCAACAGGTCTCCGGCGGGCGTTTGATTGAACAAGCGGCTGTTGGGCTGGATGCGCAGAGCATTGCTGTTGGCCCCGTCTTGCAGAACCGCTGTCCCCGGCAGCTTTCCACCCAGGCCGCCACCGCCCAACAAGCTGCCACCGAGGATCCCAGACCCCAAGCCACTGCCCTCTTGTCCGTCGTCCAAGGTCAGCGGCAGATCGAGCACACCGCGCGGCGCAGGCACCGCTGGCGAGCCGAGCGACAGGTTGGGATCGGGTCGCAACAAGTCGGTGTCAACTTGCCCCAATTGCAGGCCTCCAACATTCAGCGCGCCCTTGCTGAGCGCCGTTGGATCGATCAGCGGAGCGCTGCCGTCGAAGGTGGAAAATGCCGGGTTCGACGGGGTTTCGGCCTGAGAAGCCCCGACCTGAGAAGCCCCAGCCTGAGAAGCCCCGGCCTGAGGTGTCCCTGCTTGCGCAGTGCTTCCTTGGGGCTGGGCCGTCGCCGCCTGAGGGGTCGATGCACCTTGCTGTAGCGGCAGAGGCTCCGGGGCCTCAGGGTTCGCCAGCGGATTTTGCCCGCCAGCGGATGCTCGTGTCGCAGGCGTGCGGGGAACCGTGGTCGAGGGCGCACCTTGACCCTGTTGCGGCAAGCGCGGCACCGTGACTGCTGTCTGAGCGGCCTGCGGCTGCGCTTGCGCAGCGGGTTCTTCTGGGATCGCTTTTTGCGCGAGCAAACGCGGCAAACGTGGCAGGACCGCCTGCACGCTGGGATCATTGAGATCGGCTTCCAGAACGCCGTCGGCGATCAGCTCTGAAACAAAGGCGTCGGCGGCCGCATGCCCGCCCAGTTTGGCTTGCTGCAAGAAGGCCAGCGCCAGGCTGCGGTTTTCCTCCAACCCCAGGCCGCGCAAATAGAACTGTCCGATCGCGTAGTGGGCTTGCGGCAGGCCTTGCAGCGCAGCAACCAGAATCAAGCCCAGTGCCTCGGGTGTATCTTGTTCGATGCCGCGACCCGAAAAATAGGCCAGGCCCAGGTTGAACTGAGCTATGGCGTTGTTCTTCCTGGCAGCCTTCAACCAAAGCGCTACGGCTTTCTCTTGGCTCTCGATCACGCCGCGCCCTTCGGCATAGAGCAGGCCCAGGTTGGTTTGCGCCTCCGCCAAGCCGCCGTCGGCGGCGCGTTGATAGAAGTCCGCAGCCTGCATAGCATCGGGTACGATGCCGGGCGCGCCGCTCTCGAACACCAGCCCCAAAGCGTAGAGCGCTTCAAGCTGGCCTTGCTGAGCCAGGGTCGCCCAGATCGCTACGGCCTCGTTGACCTGCCCAGCCTCCATTTTTGCCAGACCGTCTTGGAAGGTCGCGGGCTGCTGAGCCTGGGCAAGCGCACCAAAAGCCAGCACGAAGCCCAGGGCGAGCGCGCCGCACCGCAAGGCGTTCAGCGCCGCTCTGCCAACGGGTTGAAAAAGATTGACACGAAGAAGATCGACCATAAATCTCGCTTTGGGGTCTCGCTCTTTTGGGCGCGCTGATCGCTGGGGACACAGGCGCGACTCGGGGGGGCTTGCCCGGCCTGGTTGGCACACTTGCCCAAGGCTCAAGCCTAGAAGAGCCCGTGCGCGCTGGCAAGCAAGCTGGCGGATAGGTCTCATAAGTCAAGCGCAAAGCCCGCCGGGGCCCGTGCAACCGCAATTTGCAGCCTTCAGCGGCCATTTGGCAGCAAACGCGCCCATCTGTCCGCGCAGTTTGACGCGCGTTGGGTTTGACCCACGCCCCGGACAATCGTAGGAAGGAGCCGCAATCCTGGAGCCAGCTCCGCCCTAGGCTCCGCGCGCGCCCGAGGCACCCGATGCCCAGAGCCGCACCACCCCGACGTCAATGAAAGTAGATCCCAGTTCATGCAAGCCAAGACCCTCGCCAACGCGATCCGTTTCTTGTCCGCTGATGCCGTACAGGCCGCAAACTCAGGCCACCCCGGCATGCCGCTCGGCATGGCCGACGTTGCCACGGTCTTGTTCTCCAAGCACCTGAAGTTCGACGCCAGCCAACCCGACTGGGCCGACCGCGATCGCTTTGTCCTGTCCGCAGGCCACGGCTCCATGCTTCTCTATTCGCTGCTCTACCTGACCGGCTACCCCGAGATGACCTTGGAGCAGATCAAGAACTTCCGCCAGATGGGCTCCATCACGGCGGGTCACCCCGAATACGGCCACGCGCCGGGCATCGAGACCACCACCGGACCGCTGGGCCAGGGCCTGGCCATGGCTGTTGGTCTGGCTTTGGGTGAGCGCATGGCCAACGCCCGCTATGGCGATGATCTGGTCGATCACCACACCTACGTCATTGCTGGCGACGGCTGCCTGATGGAGGGCGTCAGCCAAGAAGCCATCTCCTTTGCGGGTCACCAGGGCCTGTCCAAGCTGATCGTGTTGTGGGACGACAACGCCATCACCATCGACGGTTCAACCAACGTTTCGACCTCAGAAGACCAGATCAAGCGCTTTGAAGCCGCTGGCTGGGCCACCGCGAGCATCGACGGCCACGACGAAGCCGCCATCGACGCGGCCCTGAGCCAAGCCAAGGCCAACGACAAGCCGACCCTAATTGCTTGCAAGACCACCATCGGCTGGGGCGCTCCCACGTTGGCAGGCACCGCCAAGACCCACGGCGCGCCTTTGGGTGCCGAGGAAATCGCCGCCATGCGCAGCGCGCTGGAGTGGCCGGGTGCAGCATTCGAGACCCCAGCAGAGGTGCTCGACGCTTGGCGCGCGATCGGCAGCCAGGGCGCCAGCGCCTTTGCTGACTGGAGTGCACGTTTTGCCGCCAGCTCTCAGGAGCTGCGCGACGCCTGGTCTGCCGCCTACGCGCTGGGCGATGACAGCGCGCTGACCGACGCCATCGTGGCGCACAAAAAGGCTCTGGCCAAAGACATGCCCAAGGTTGCGACCCGCAAGGCCAGCGAAGACACGCTGAACGCCATTGCCTCTGTCGTGCCCGGCTTCGTCGGTGGCTCAGCGGACCTGACGGGCTCCAACAACACCAAAGCCAAAGTGCAAGAGCCCGTGCAGAAGGGCGCCTACGGCGGTGCCTACATCCACTACGGCA
>CAZHYF010000171.1:0-6790 GCA_964536635.1 uncultured Rhodospirillaceae bacterium
AGGCCTTCGACGACGTTCAGTCAGCCCAGCAGGACCGCGACAAGGCAGCCAACAAGGCCGAGGCCTACCGCAACCAGCGTATCCCTGAAGCGCGCGGTGAGTCCGAGCGCATCCGCAACAACGCTCTGGCTTATTTTGAGCGCGAGACCAAGCGCGCCCAAGGTGAGGCCCAGCGCTTTGTCGAGCTGCTGTCAGCCTATCGCGAGAACCCGGCGATCACGCGTGAGCGCCTGTTCCTGGACACCATGCAAGAGGTCTATGGCAACGGCAAAACGCTGATCATCGACAGCGCAAATGGCACCAATCCCCTGCCCTACTTGCCCTTGCCGGGCTTGACCGATAGCAACCGCTAAGCAGAGACAAGGAAGACACATCATGCGAATTTTCGGTATCTTTCTGCTGGTTCTGATCGGCATTGGCGTCGTGGGCGCCTACACCTCGGTCTATATCGTCAACGAAGAAGAGCAGGCCATCTTGCTTGAGTTCGGTAAGCCCGTGGGCAATGCCCAGACCGAGCCTGGGCTCTATGTCAAGCTGCCCTACCAGAGCGTGACCAAGTTCCCCAAGCGGATCTTGAACCTGGACCCAGGCTCTGAGAGCTTCTTGTTGGTCGATCAGCGCCCCTTGGAAGTGGACTATTTTGTCCCCTACCGCATCAACGATCCGCTGGCTTTCTTTGAATCCGTGCGCACCCGTTCTGGCGCCGAATCGCGCCTGCGCAAGTCGGTCAACGCGCAGATGCGTGCAGCCCTGGGTCAAGAGACGCTGGAGAACATCTTGTCTGCAGAGCGCAAGCGCATTCTGGAAGGCATCCAAAACTCTGTGTCTGAAGATGCCAAGCGCTTTGGCCTAGAGATCATCGACGTGCGAATTGGTAAGGCCGACTTGCCGATCCAAATCTCGCAAAACGTCTATGAGCGGATGCGCGCCGAGCGTGAGCGTCTGGCAGCCCTGGCCCGCGCTGAGGGTACAGAGATCCTCAGTCGCGAGCGGTCCAAGGCCGACCTGGAAGCTGCGCAAATCCTGGCGAATGCCCGCCGTGAGGAGCAGCAAATCCGCGGTCAGGCTGAAGCCCAAGCCCAGCGCCTGTTGAACGAGGCCTATGGTCAAGACCCCGAGTTCTTCAGCTTCTTGCGCTCCATGGATGCCTATAAGGCGACCATCGCCAAGCAAGACAGCTATAAGATCTTGAGCACCGACTCAGAGTTCTTGAAGCGCCTGAAGTCGGCCAACTAAGTCGAAGCTGCCGCTCCCAAAGAACAAGAGCCGCTGGCAACCCGCCCGCGGCTCTTTTTTGTGGCTCAACGCTGGGTTTGGCCGGGTCAACCCCAGTCCATCACCACCTTGCCCGCCTGACCCGACAACATGGCTTCAAAGCCCTGTTTGTAGTCGTCGATCGAAATGCGATGCGTGATGAGGTCAGACAGATCAAGTCCGCTCTGAACCAGCGCGATCATCTTGTACCAGGTCTCGAACATCTCGCGGCCATAAATGCCCTTGATATTCAACATCTTGAAGATGATCTTGTTCCAATCGACGGCAAACTCGGTCGGCGCAATGCCCAACAGCGCGATCTTGCCGCCGTTGGTCATCACCTCGATCATATCGCGCATGGCGGGCGCCGCGCCCGACATCTCCAGGCCAACGTCGAAGCCCTCGGTCATACCGAGCGATTGCATGACGTCGCTCAGCTTTTCTTTGCTGGCGTCCACGACGGTCTTGACGCCCAGCTTGCGCGCCAGCTCCAGGCGGTAGGGGCTAAGATCGGTGATCACCACCTTGCGCGCGCCGACCTTCTGCGCCACCAGAGCACCCATAATGCCGATGGGACCGGCGCCGGTGACCAACACATCCTCGCCCACCAAGTCAAAACTGAGGGCCGTGTGGACCGCATTGCCGAAGGGATCGAAGATCGCCGCGATCTCGTCAGGCACGTCGTCTGGAATGGCCACAACGTTGTGCTCGGGGATGCAGACGTATTCCGCAAAAGAGCCCGGCCGGTGGACGCCCACGCCCAGGGTGTTGTGGCAGAGGTGCCCGCGCCCGGCACGACAGTTGCGGCAGACGCCGCAGACGATGTGCCCTTCGCCCGACACGCGTTGACCCAGGTCATACTTACGCGCTGCCGAGCCGCGCTGGACGATCTCGCCGCAAAATTCGTGGCCGACCACCATGGGCACCGGCACGGTTCTGGCCGACCACTCGTCCCACTTCCAGATATGCACGTCGGTGCCGCAGATGGCCGATTTGCGCACTTTTATCAAGACTTCGTTGGGTCCGGGATCAGGGACCGCAACCCGCTCCATCACCAGGCCCTCGCGCGGCTCAGCCTTGACCAAGGCCTTCATCAGATTGCTCATGCGATGATCTCCAATTCTTTGCCGACGGCAATAAAGGCAGCAATGGCTTGGTCCAGTTCGTCCAGGCTATGAGCGGCCGACATTTGAGTGCGGATGCGGTCTTGGCCCTTGGGCACCACCGGGAAACTGAAGGGCGCCACATAGACCTCGCGCGCGTCCAGCTTGGCCGCCATGGCCTGGGCCAGCTTGGGGTCGCGCAGCATGACTGGGATGATGGGATGTTCGCCCGGCAGCAGGTCAAAACCCGCCGCGCCCATGTGCTGGCGAAAGTGCGCTGCGTTGCGCCGCAGCCGCTGGAGGCGATCTTGCGAGCCCTCCAGCATGTCCAGCACCTTGATCGAGGTCGCCGCGATCATCGGCGCCAGCGTGTTCGAAAACAGATAGGGTCGCGAGCGTTGACGCAGCAGCTCGACCACCGCAGCGCTGGCGACGGTGTAGCCGCCTGACGCGCCGCCCAGCGCCTTGCCCAGCGTGCCGGTCAGGATATCGACCCGCCCCATGACCCCACAGTGCTCGGGCGTTCCGCGCCCGGTGGCGCCTACAAAGCCGACGGCGTGGCTATCGTCCACCATGACCAGCGCGCCATAGCGCTCGGCCAGGTCGCAGATCGCCTCTAGTTTGGCGATGTAGCCGTCCATCGAGAAGACACCATCGGTGGCGATCATCTTGAAGCGGCAATCAGAGGCCGCCTGCAACTGGGCCTCCAGATCCGCCATGTCCGAATTGGCGTAGCGGAAGCGCTTGGCCTTGCAAAGCCGCACGCCATCAATGATCGAGGCGTGGTTCAAGGCGTCCGAAATGATAGCATCCTCGAGCCCCAAAAGGGTCTCGAACAGGCCCGCGTTGGCATCAAAGCAGGAGGCGTAGAGAATGCAATCTTCCATGCCCAAGAAGCCTGCAATCCGCCGCTCCAGCTCCTTGTGCTCCTCCTGGGTGCCGCAGATGAAGCGCACCGACGACATGCCGTAGCCATAGCGCTGCAACGCCGCCTGCCCCTCTGCGATCAACTCGGCATTGTCGGCCAGGCCCAGGTAGTTGTTGGCGCAAAGATTGATCAGCCGCCCGCCGCCTTCGATGGTGACGCTGCCCGCCTGCGGGCTGGTGATGACCCGCTCGCGCTTGAACAGCCCCGCCTCGCGTATCCCTTCCAGCTCGCGCTTGACGTGATCTCCAAAGCCCTGATCCATGACCCTTGCCTCCCCTAGTCCTAAGCGCCGACCTCCGGCCTAGCCCTTGATTTCATCTTCGATGTTCATGCTGGCCGTGCCCGAATGGCCCAGCTCAACGCTGGCAAAGGGGCCACCGTGGCACATCTGCGCCGGATCGTGCGGATTGGCGGCGGGCTCGTTGGCCAGGATCTCCTCGGCGAAGACCTCGGCGTTGTCCTGCGGCTGGTAGCCCAAGAAGTGCGCCTTGTGGTTATCCACCGGTGCGCGGTCATTGTTGGACACGCCATAAACGATGGAAAAGCCGGTCACGGGCGTATCGATCGCCCTTTTGACCATGCGCTCCAGATCGCCATAGGACAGCCAAGAGCCCAGCGCGCGCGCGTTGTTGACCTTGGCGCAAGACAGGATGCGCATGCAGACCGATTCCAGGCCGCGCTTATCCCAATAAAGGCTGCCCAAATCCTCGGCGAAGCACTTGGCCAGGCCATAGTAGGTATCCGGGCGATGGGCCACCTCGGTATCGATCCGCTGGTTCTTAGGATACATGCCCACCGCGTGGATCGAGCTGGCATAGACCACCCGCTTCAGCCCATTCAGGTGCGCCGCTTCCCAGACGTTATAGGCACCAACGATGTTGGACTTCAGGATATCGTCAAAGGGCGCCTCGTCACCGATGGCCCCGAAATGCACCACCATATCCGCACCTTTGGTCAGCGCCTTCATGGCCTCCAGGTCCGACAAATCAGCCTGAAGATAGGTCTCATTGGCGGCCAAATTTTCAACGCTGGGCGCCAAGTCGCTGGAGACCAAGCTTTCCGCGATCTGGCTCAAGGGTCCGCGCAAATAGCCGCCCAGACGGCCTGCGGCTCCGGTCAATACAAGCTTCTTTTTCATAGGTTTTTTTGTCCTGCTTTTGAAAGTTGAGCGCAGCAGCCTAGCTAGGCTACTGCACCATATTGCAAAGAATTTCGAACATGATGGAGGCGCCCAAGTAGGCGGTCGCGCCCGAAGCATCGAAGGGCGGCGAGACCTCCACCAAGTCAGCGCCGACGATGTTCACACCCTTCAGCGCTTGGGCGACCTGCAAGGCCTGGTAGGAGTTGGGCCCGCCCAGCTCGGGCGTCCCCGTGCCGGGCGCAAAGGCCGGGTCCACGAAGTCGATATCGTAAGAGACATAGCAAGGATGGCGCCCCACGATCTCCTGCGCTTCTTGCATCACGTCAGCAACGCCGCGGGCGTGGAACTCCCCAATGGGGATGACGCGGATGCCAACGGACTTAGCAAAATCGCGGTCTTCAGAGTCGTAGCACGTGCCGCGAATACCGATTTGAACGACCTTGCTGGGCTCCAGAAGTCCTTCTTCGACTGCGCGGCGGAACGGCGTTCCGTGGGTGTACATCATGCCGCCAAAATAGGAGTGGAACAGGTCGGTGTGGCTGTCGAAGTGGATCATGGCCAAGGGCTGATCCTGAGCCAAAGCGCGCAGGATCGGCAGCGAGCAAAGGTGGTCGCCGCCTGCCTTCAAGGGCCGCACGCCCGCAGCCATCAGCCGGCGATAGAAATCGGTAATCCGCGCCATGCTGTCTTGAATATCAGCGGGATTGGGCGGCACGTCGCCCAGGTCGGCGCAGTTGGCCAGCTCGAAAGGTCGCACGCCGGTGATGCCGTGCTGAGCGCGGATCATGGTCGAGGCGTCGCGCATCTGGCGCGGCCCGTGGCGCGGTCCTGGGCGGTTGGTGGTGCCGCTGTCCCAGGGCAGACCCACAAGGCCGACATCCACCGCGCTCAAGCGCGGATTGTCCAGCGGCACATGCGGCAAGCGCATGAAGGTTGGCACGCCTGCAAAGCGCGGCAGCTCCATGCCAGAAATGGGCTGGAAAAAGGGATCGCTCATGGCACTCGTTCCTTGGGGTTGGCGGTCCGGGCGAGCCTAGGACGTATCCAGGCGCTTTGCCAACCCCAAAGCGCGGCCAAGGCGCTGAACCTGCGCAAGGCCACTGTCTATCTAGCTGCGGCGGGCTTGTTCGCCTGCCTCGGTCACGATCAGATCGAGGCCGATATCGTGCGGCTGCGGGTAGATGGTCGCGAGCTTGGCCGCCTGGAAGCCCACACCAATGGTCCTTGGGCGCGGGTCCAGCGCCGCCAGGCTGCGGTCAAAGTAGCCTCCGCCGTAGCCCAGCCGATAGGCCTCCGCGTCCCAGCCAACCAAGGGCGCGACGGCGAGGTCCGGCACCACAAGCGGAGACTCGGGCGGAGGAACAGGGATGTTCCAGTGCCCTCGCTGCATGGGCGTCTCGGGCGTCCAGAGGCGAAAGACCAAGGGCGCTTTGGGTGTTTCGACCATCGGCAGGGCGATCACCTGGCCCTGATCGTGCAGCTTACGCATCAAGGGGCGCAAGTCGGGCTCGCCGCGGATCGGCCAGAAGAAGGAGATCACCGCTTGGGGAGCAAGCTGATGGCGCGCAATTGCGGCCTCCAGGCAGATCGCAATGCGCGACGACACCGCCGCGCGTTGCTCGACCGACAGAGCTTTGCGCGCGTCCAACAGGCGCTTGCGCTCGCCCTGACGCCACCGCGCGACATCCAGAGCTTGTTGCGGATCAACTTGCGGCTCCAGCGCACCGAAAGGATCAAAGTAGTCCGGCGCAATCTCGCTGGCAAAACAAGGCGGCGAAGCGTAGCCCGATGGGCTGCGGTCTTCCTCTTCTCTGCTCATGACGCCCCCTTTAGCGCAGTACGGGCGGCGCTCCAGGCACCGAACGCGCAATATCAATGGCCATGTTCAAGGAGCGGGCAATGCGCTCAGCGGCATCAATCAAACAGGCTGCGCCCTCGGGGCTGCAAAGGTCCGTCGCGGTCTGGCGGAACATCACCAGCCAGCGCTCGAAGTGCTGTGCATCGATCGGCAGTGGCAAATGAGCGGGCACCGGCCTGCCATGATAGCGCCCGGTCTTCAGCGCCACCGAGGACCAAAAGGCGGTCATGCGGTCCAGATGGGGCCCCCAATCGCTGATGCGCTCAGCAAAGATCGGTCCCAAAAGCGCATCGGCGCGCACCTGATCATAAAACCGCACAACGACGTGACGCAGCAAGGCTTCGTCAAGCCCGGTCTGGGCCATGATGGCGGCCGTGGTTTCGGGCCTGGCAGAGTTACTGATGGAGATCGCGGTGGAGGGGGCGGTCATAAGCTCAGCTTTCGCAAGACTTGTCTGCCGGGCAGTTTAACCGTATAAATAAGTATTGCAAATACCTATTTGATGA
>CAZHYF010000172.1:0-4899 GCA_964536635.1 uncultured Rhodospirillaceae bacterium
AAGAACAGCGTCAGGAAGCTGGCAAAGGTCAGGCCAAAGGCGATGGTGGTTGCCAAGGACTGCCACCACTGACCCGAGGGCGCTCCCACGGTCACCAAACTGGAAACAAAGTCGATATTGACCCCGGTCACCATGGGCATGAGGCCCAAGACCGTCGTCACCGTCGTCAGCAAGATGGGGCGCAGACGCTGGGTCGCAGTCAGCACCAGCGTTTCGTGGATCGTCAGCCCCTTGCGTTTGAGCTGCTCGAAGGTATCGATCAAGACGATGTTGTTGTTGACCACGATTCCGGCCAGCGAAATCAGGCCAACCCCGGTCATGACCACGCTGAAGTTGCGCCCAGTTAGGTAGAGGCCCAGCAAGACGCCAATCGAGGACATGAAAATCGCGCTGAGGATCAAAAGTGCACTATAGAAGCTGTTGAACTGGGTGATCAGAATCACCGCCATGATGAAGAGCGCGACGCCAAAGGCCTGGCCCAAGAACTTGCCGGTCTCGGCCATCTCTTCATCTTCGCCGACGAATTTCGCCCTTGCGCTGCCGGGCAGGGGATTTTCTTCAATCCAAGTGCGGATTTGCTCGACCTTGGTGCTCTTGGTCACCGGCTCGCCGTCCACGATATCGACGATATCGGCCTTGATGGTCTGGGCACGCTCGCCGTCCAGGCGCTGGAGCTGGCTCACCTTGGGCTTGGGCTCGCGCTTCAAGAACAGGCTGAGCGGCACTTGCCCCTTGGGCGTATCGACACGCAGTTGGTCCAATTGAGCCAAGTTGCGGTACTGGGGCGGCAAGCGTAGGCTGATATCGACCTCGTCGTCTGAGGTGGTGGGGCGATAGGTGGAGATGGTCACGCCATTGGTAATCAGCCGCACATAGTAGCCCAAAATGGCAATATCGACGCCATAGAGCGCGGCTTGCTCACGATCGACGGTCAGTTCCCATTCGATGCCGGGCAGCGGCAGGCCGTCTTCGATATCGCGATAGCCACCCAGCTCGGTCATGCCGTTCAGGACGTGGCGCGCTGCGGGGGCGATATCGCGCACGTCCGTTGCAGTGATCTCGATCTGCACGGCCTTGCCCTGCGGCGGGCCCGCCTCGGCGGCGGCCAGTTCGACCTGCATACCAGGGATGTCGGCCATCAGATTGCGGATTTCGGCTTTGATTTCGTCGGCCTTGCGGCGGTTGAAATAGTCCACCAGCTCAAGCTGGACCGAGCCGATGGTATCCTCAGCCTGCTGCGCGCCTGGGCTGGAACGCATCTGGGCGACGGCATAGATGGCGTTGAACTCGCCGTGCTCACGCTGCATGGCCAGGATGCGTTCCTCGACCTGGCGCATCATGGCGTCACGCTCGTAGACCGACATGTTGCCGCGCGCCCGAACGGTGACGGTCATATTCTCTGGTTCTACGTTGGGGAAGAATTCGACCGATTTACCCGCGTTGATGTAGGTGACCAGGATCACGGCCATGAAGGCGAAGATGGCAACGATGGTGGTGATGGGGTTCTTGAGCAAAGCACTGAGGATGCCTGCGTAGATCTTGACCGGACCCCGGATTTCCGACGCGCGCTCGGCCTCTTTGCGCGATTTGATCGCCTTGGTATCGAACATGGCACCCGCAAAGCGCGCAAACAGAATGGCGGTGATCACCGAGCCCAGCGTGGTAAGCGCCACGACCAAGGGCATGACCCAGCCATAGGATGCCAGCGGCAGCCCGGTCAGCGTTGAGCCCGCTGCGATCAACGCGCCTGCGTTCGCGCCGCCGGCAATGGTCAAGACCAGGGCCAAGACCACAGCCAGCACTTTGACAACGGTCTCCAGCGCAGCACCCAGCACGGGCACAAAGATCAGGGCCATGGCCAAGCTGGCGCTCAAAGTGATCAGCAGCGTCTTGGGCAAATAGCCCATGAACTCGCCGATGATGCCAGGCCAGAAGGCCAAGGGCGCAAAGGCCGCCAGCGTGGTGGCGGTCGAGGCGATAATCGGCCAGGCCATGCGCTTGGAGGCCTCGGTATAGGCGGTGAGGCGCGAGGCGCCCTCGGCCAGTCGCCGGTCGGCGTATTCGATCACGACAATCGCGCCGTCCACCAGCATGCCCGAGGCCAAAATCAGCGAGAACAGCACCACGATGTTGATGGTAAAGCCCAATACGGCCAGCACCATGAAACCGATCAAGAAGGAGCCTGGAATTGCAAAGCCGACCAACAAGCCCGAGCGGAGCCCCAGCGCGCCAACTGCAATGACCAGCACCAGCAGCACGGCAGCCAAGACGTTGTTGGTCAAATCGCCCAACATGGTCTTGATGGTGACCGACTTGTCTTGCAGGTATTTGACCTCCAGGCCCGCTGGCCAGGCCTTGCGCTCCTCTTCAACAATGGCCCGAGTGGCGGCAATCGTCTCGATGATGTTTTCGCCGGTGCGCTTTTTGACCGCCAGCGACATGGTGCGCTTACCGTTGACCCGTGCGAAGCTGTCGGGGTCTTTGAAGGTGGGGCGCACGTCCGCGATATCGCTGAACAGCACGACGGACTCGCCATCGGATTTGACCGGCAGATCGAAGATGTCTTCGATATCCTCGAACAGGCCGGGCACTTTGAGATCAAAGCTGCCGGAGCCCGAGCTGAGCGTGCCCGCTGCGATCAAGCGGTTCGAGCCCGCAACAAGACCCAAGACTTCTTGAATATTGAGGCCATAGGATTGCAGCACGCTGGGGTCGATCAGGATCTCCACCACCTCTTCGCGGCTGCCTTGCAGGTCAGCTTCCAAGACCTCTGGCAGCGCCTCGATGCGATCTTGCAGCCGCTTCATAAGCTGCAACAAGGCCTGTTCGGGCAAATCGCCGAACACCGCCAGGGTGATGATCGGCAGCTCTGAGACGTTGACCTCAGACACCGTGGGGTCGTCGGCCTCGCTCGGCAGGTTGGGCTTGGCCTTGTCAACGGCGTTGCGCGCGTCGTCCAGTGCGCGATCAACGTCGAAGCTGGCGCCAAATTCCAGCACGATATTGCCGCCGCCCAGATAGCCGGTCGAGACCATTTTTTCCAGCCCGTCCAAGCCTTGCAACTCGGTTTCGAGCGGGCGCAGCAAGAGGCGCTCCGAATCTTCCGGTGCGATGCCCTCCAAGCCGACGCTGACATAGAGCGTGGGCACGCTGACATCGGGCTCGGCTTCCTTGGGGATGGAGAGCCAGGACATGACCCCCACGGCCAAAATCACCACCAGCAAGGAAAGCACGGTGCGTGAGTAGCGAAGGGCGGCGTCGATGAGAGCGTTCATGGTGCAGGTCTCTGGATGAGTTCTTCGGGGCTCGGCTGGCGGTCAGGCCGCGCGCGGGGCACTAGAGGCCAAGGCGGAGAAGTTCAGTCGCATCAATGGGCTTGGCGACGACTTGATCGCCGCTGGCCACCAGCTCTTGGCCTTGAACGATCAGGGTCAAGGTCTCGGGCAGATCATCGAGCCACAACCCGGTCGCTGTGGCATGCATGATGCGCGCGGGGTGGAACACCACCTTGTTGTCGCTATCGACAGCCTTGACGCCGATCTGATCGCCGCTGCCCAGGGTCAGGGCATTGGTGGGCACGAAATGCGCCTGGCGCGGCGGGGTGGGGATGTGCACGTCGGCAGACACGCCTTCGGGCAGGTTCAGTGCGCGGGTCTCGGCCTGGTCCAAAAGCGCGGTGAGCTCGACGCGGAAGGTGCGCGTGTCGCCCTCGGCGACGGTCGAGATATAGCTGACCTTGGCGTCAAATTCGGTGCCGGTCGCCAGCGCGACGTGGCCGACCATGCCCAGCTTGATGCTGCCGATTTGGCGCTCTCCGGCCAGCCCCACAACCTCTATCGGTTCCTTGTCCAGCAGCAGCGCGATGGCAGCGCCGGGGTTTACGAAGGCGCCGGGCTCGACATAGGTCTCTTCAATGACGCCGGCAAAGCCCGCCTTGATCTCCAGCTTTTTCATCGCCAGGTCGGCGCGCAGCAGGGCGGCTTTGGCGCGTTCTACGGCGGCGGTGGCGCCATCGACTTCGATCTGCGAGCCGTAGCCCTGGTTCAGCAGCGCCTTCTTGGCCTTCAGGTCTGCTTCGGCCTGACTGAGAGCCGCTTGCGCCTCGGCGCGCTGGGCCGGTCGTTCGTCGGCTTCCAGCACTGCTATTACTTGATCCTTGGACACGCTCTGCCCGCGCTCAACACGCAGCGAGGCAATCTGTCCGCCGATCTCGGCCTTGATCTCCAACTTGCGATCGACTTGGGTCTCGGCGGTAAAGCGCAGCTCAGAGCTGAAATCGCGCAGCCCGATTTCGGCGGTGCTGACGGCTTGCAGCGTAGCGGGCGCGTCGAGCGTGGCTGCGGGCTTGGTGACCTCTGGCTTGACGCCTGAATAGAACCCCCAGAAGAGCCAACCAGCAGTGATGGCAGCAATCAGAAAGGCTGGGATAAGGGAACGGAGCATGGGGCGTGTCTCGGTGTGCTTGCCGTTGTCTTGCGTGGCAATCCGCGCGAACGCTGAGCGCCGGGCGGAGCGGGGACGGCTTGGATTTTCGTTTCTGCGGGCGCGCGCGAATGTCGCGTGCAGGCCTGGCCCCTATATAGGTGAAGGCGCGGGCAGTGAAAAGACGCAAGCGCACCTTCTTGGCGCGAAAAGACATGCGCGGCCTATAGGACCAGCGGATGCGAGGAGCAAAAATGCCGCCTGCGATCAAAACCACAGGCGGCGCAAGTTTGGAGATTTGTGCTGGTGAGCGCGATCAGCTCGCGCATCGCAGCCGCTCACCCCATCGGTTGGCCTTGGGCAAAAGGCGCTCCGATCGGGTCCAGGTGGCAGCTCCAGCACTCTGCGCTGCACCGACGACTTGCAAACTTGAATTCGGCCTGCCGGGGCAGGCGCTGGAGGCGGGGCCTTGCTGGT
>CAZHYF010000172.1:4999-6743 GCA_964536635.1 uncultured Rhodospirillaceae bacterium
AAAGCCACCTGCGGGTTTTGCTTTAGAACTTCACCCGCAAACCGCCGCGCAGATCGTGTTGATGCGACTCATCACCAAAGGTGAAGTCGTAGTCCGCAAAGAAGGTCAGCGCATCGCGCGCTTCCACGTTGACGCCGCCGCCCAGCGTAAAGGTGGCTTGCGGCAGCTTGGCGCTCTTCGAAAACGCCGTGTTGGCCGGGTCCAGCGTGAAGGCCGCAGGAACCGAGATATCCGCGCCCAACAGCATGTAGCGCGCCATGCCGCGGACCTCAGGAATGAAGATGGTGTTGCCAGACTCAAAGGCCTTGCGCACCTCAGCGCCAGCAAAACCGGTCAGCTGATCGTGGCTCCAGTTCTCGATATTGAGGCCCAAGGCAGAATAGGAGCCGCCCGCGCTTTCCTTCATGTCCGCAAAGCTGGCCAAGTGGTACTCGGCGCCGACCTGCGGTTGGAACTCAAAGCCGTTTTCGGCCTGATATTCCTGGGTAACGCGCGCCATAGCCGTGGCTGAGTGCGACTGGATCGAACCGGTATAGGTCTGGTTCAGCTTGTTGCCGACGATTTCCTTGATGGTGCGATTGCCCTCGCCCCAGCCGAAGGTGTAGCCCAAGGCCGCGTCCAGGTTGAAGTAGCTGACCTGCTGGCTGACATAGGCGTCTGCGTGCGCATAATGCGTGTTGTAGTTGCCGAAGTGGTCTTCCGAGCCGGTGCCGTAGCCATAACCAGCCGCCAAGCCCAAAGTTGAGCTACCGATGCGTTGGTCCAGGCCGAACATCGCGCGGTAGAATTGGTAGTTGACGTCCATATGCTCGCGGTCGTCGAAGTTACCCAAGTCGGCGTCCAGCGCGCCCCAGATGTTCATACCGTCGGCCAACTGGCGACAGTTCTCTTGACCTGCGCCCTCCAGGGTGCCGCAGTGTTCGCGGTCGTCGATCCGCTCGATCAGGTAGCGGCTGGCGCTGGTGCCCGCATTTGCGTTGGCCTGATAGACCGCGACGTAGAACTCAGGCGTCAGCAAAGCCAACTCGTGTTCGGGCACCAGGCCCGCGCCCAGAGCCGCAACGACATTGGCGCCGCCGGGCTCGGTGATGAGCTGATTGGTGACCTTGTTGGAGTTCAAGATCCGTCTGGCAACCAAGGTCTCTTCTTCGGTGTCGGGGGACACCACCACCGGCACCAGCTTTTCGCCTACGGTCAGCAAGACGTTCTGTGTGTCGTCGTCATAGATCAGGTTGTAGGAGTCGCCCAAAGGGGTCGCCAGCGTAAAGCGCCCGGTCGTCGTGCCTGAAACGTCCGCCAAGATCATCACGAAGGTCCGATCCTCGACCGGCGCGCTCAGCGCGTTGATCTGCAGCTGAGCATCGGTGTTGATGATCAGGTCGCGGTTGACGATCAGTTGGTCGCCGCGCCCGTTGGCAGCGTCGATATCAAGCTGCAGAACCGAGCCAGCGGTTGCGGTATAATCACCATCAACCGTCAGGGTACCGATGGTGCCGTGTGTAGCAGGCGATGCCGTGCCACGGTTGACCACGTTGCCGTGGATCAAGCCGGTGCCGTTCAAGCGGCCCAAGGTGGTGGCGCTGGAATTGATCACCAGATCGTTGGTGGTGGTCAGCACGCCGTCAACGACCAGAGTGCCGTGATCGACACTGACCAAATCGATGCCATTAGAGGTGCCGTCCAGGGTCAACTGACCACCCGAGACGGTTAAGCTGTCGAAGGCCAGGTTGGCAGAAGTGTACCA
>CAZHYF010000173.1:0-2384 GCA_964536635.1 uncultured Rhodospirillaceae bacterium
TTGCACGTCGTTAAGGAGCGCAATATCGCTGCCATCGTGGTGACCCACGATGCCGATGAGGCCCTGTTCATGGCCGATTGGATTGTGTTGATCGAGAAAGGCCGCTTGCTGCAACAGGGCATGCCGAGCCAGATCTACTACGAGCCACGCTCGCCCGAAGTGGTGAAATTCTTCGGTGATGTCAATCGCCTAGATGGCTGGGTCGAGGCAGGGCGCATCCAAACGCTGGTGGGGCCGGTGCGCGAGACCTCCTTGCCCGCTGGCACGCAGGTGGATGTCTACGCCCGCCCAGAGGCCATTCGCGTCTGCCCCGTGGCGATGCAGTCGGGCGAGACCTTGGTCGAAATCAGAGCCGCGCGCGCTCTGGGGCGTCAGTCGGTGCTGCACATGGACGTGGTGGGCGTGCCGCAGCAGCACATCCACGCGCGCATCGCTGGCCAATTCCTGCCCAAAGAGGGCAGCCAGTTTGGCGTTGGCTTAGATGCCAGCATGACGTATGTATTCCCGCGCGATGCTTGATGTCGCTCTTTGGCCCTTTTTTTGAGCCAGAGATTGATTATCTTCGCGCAATCTGCAATCAGAGTTCCCGATTGAACTCCTAACCAAACCGAGGCGGTACCACTATGTTCTCAATGGGTCCCTGGCAGCTCCTTATTATTCTGGCCATTGTCCTGCTGCTGTTCGGCGGGCGCGGTCGCATCCCCAATTTGATGAAAGACATGGGCACCGGCATCAACGCTTTCCGCAAGGGTCTGAAAGACGAAAACAAGGACAAGGACGGCGAAGCGAAGACCGAAACCCTGGAAGCCAAGAGCGATGCTCCTGCCGCGCGCAGCAGCGAAAGCGAGACCGACAAGAACGCCTAAGCGGGTCTTGTTCGGACACACCAACGGGTTTACGGCAACAGACGGTAGGCAAGCATGTTGAATATGGGCACCACCGAGATCATGGTGGTGGTCCTGGTGATTGTCATTTTCATCGGACCAAAAGGTATTCCTAAGCTTGTCAAAGACATTCGTGGCTGGATCAAGTCGCTGCGCTCGATGGTCGGTGATTTGACCTCGACCTTTGACGACATGATCAAGGACACAGAATTCAAGGAGACCGCCGATCTGCTGAAAGAGGCGCGCGGCTTCAGCCCGCGCAAGCTGCTGGACCCCGACGGCGAGACCGAAAAATCCTTGCGCTCTTTGGGCAAAGAGGTGGAAAGCGCCACCAGCGCTTCGTCAGAGCTGTCATCGTCCAGCTTCAGCGCTAAGCAGTCCGCGCACAGTGCCTCCAGCACGCCCGCGCCAGAGCCTGCCAGTAGTAGCCCTGCCAGCGCAGTTGCGCCCAAGCGCTCCAACGCCTTGCTGGAAGAAGCCAGCAGCCACCTGGACTCACTCAACGATAAAGACCCCCGCGCATGAGCGAGCAAAACGACCAAGCGAGCCTGGAAGAGGGCCGCATGGGGCTGATGGAACACCTGGTCGAGCTGCGCAACCGCTTGATGTTGGTCATGGCGGTGCTGGTCGGCGTTTCCATTATTGCCTTCATCTTCAGTGACGAGATCTTCGGCTTCATGTCCGCCCCCCTGATGGACAAGATGCAGGCCAAGGGCGTCGAGCTGTTTGGTCCTGATTTTCAAGCCCAAATGATCGCCACCAACCCGACAGAGATCTTTTGGAACTACATCAAGGTTGCCGTCTACACGGGCCTGCTGGTCACCATGCCCTGGACCTTGTTCCAGATTTGGCGCTTCGTGGCGCCAGGGCTCTATTCCAATGAAAAGGCGGTTGTCTGGCCCTTCTTGGTTGCGACGCCCGTCTTGTTCTGGACCGGGTGCATGCTGGTCTATTTCGTCATGGCGCCGTTGGCCTTTGACTTCCTGCTGGGCTTTCAGGACGAAACGACCCGGCTGATGCCGACCGTGGGGCAGTATGTGCCGCTGTTGATGTGGCTCATGCTGGCAACCGGCGTCGGTTTCCAGTTGCCGGTGCTGCTGAACCTGTTGGCGCGCGCTGGGCTAGTGACCGCCAAGCAGCTCATGGGTTTTTGGAAGTATTCCTTGGTTGGCATTGCCATCATGGCCGCCATCTTCACCCCGCCCGATCCGGTTAGCCAAATCAGCCTCGGTCTGCCGATGGTGGGGCTCTATTTCGGGTCGATTTGGACCATCTGGCTGATGGAAAAATCGCAAGGCCGCAACTCCTTCACCGAAGAAGAATTCGACTATTCTGAGTACGAAGACGAATTCGCCGACGAGTTCGAGCGCGAAGCCGATGCCCAAGACGACGAAGAGGCCGGGTCCAAGCCCTAAGGCTGGGCCACGAATAGAATGAAGGAACGCGCCGCAAGCGATTGGGGCGCGTTTTTTCTTGCGCGGCTGGGTTTGGCGGGCTGCC
>CAZHYF010000173.1:2484-6734 GCA_964536635.1 uncultured Rhodospirillaceae bacterium
GCCCGCGCTCCGCGTTAGACAGGCTGATCCAAATCACCATCTGCGCTCACGGGAGTAGAGCTATGCACGATCTGCGCGCCATTCGCGAAAATCCGGCCGCCTTTGACGAGGGCCTCAAGCGACGTTTCCTGGTGCCGCAGTCATCGAGCATCCTGGCCCTGGACGAAGCACACCGCAGCCTTTTGACCCAAGCTCAAGAGCTGCAAAATCGCCGTAACGAAGCCTCGAAGGAAGTCGGCCAGGTCAAGCGCAACGGCGGCGATGCCTCTGCCCTGATGGAGGAGGTCAGCGCCCTGAAAGAGCGCCTGGCAGAGCTTGAGCAAGCAGCAAACGCCAAGGAAGCCGAACTGCGCGGTATCTTGGAGGGCCTGCCCAATCTGCCCATGGACGACGTTCCGGTGGGGGAAGACGAGGATGCCAACGTCGAGGTGCGCCGCTGGGGCACGCCCGTCGAGCTGGGCTTTGACGCCAAGCAGCACTTTGAGCTGGGCGAAGCCTTGGGCATGATGGACTTCGAGACCGCAGCCTACCTGTCAGGTGCGCGCTTTGTGGTGCTCAAGGGCGCCATTGCGCGCCTGGAGCGAGCCTTGGCGCAATTCATGCTCAACACCCACATCAGCGAGCACGGCTATACCGAGACCGCGCCGCCCTTCCTGGTGCGTGACGTGGCGCTCTATGGCACGGGTCAGTTGCCCAAGTTCGAAGAAGACCTGTTCAAGACCGACAGCGGCCACTATCTGATCCCCACATCAGAAGTGCCCATGACCAACTACGCGGCTGAGCAAATCATCGAGCGTGAGAGCCTGCCGCATCGCTATACCGCTTGCACGCCCTGCTTCCGGTCTGAGGCAGGCTCGGCGGGCCGCGACACGCGCGGCTTGATCCGCATGCATCAGTTCCAGAAGGTCGAGATGGTCTCGATCACCGCACCGGACCAGTCTGAAGCCGAGCTGGAGCGCATGACCGGTTGCGCTGAAGCCATCATGCAAGCCTTGGAGCTGCCCTATCGCGTGCTGATGTTATCCAGCGGTGACATGGGCTTTGGCGCGCGCAAGACCTACGACCTGGAGGTTTGGCTGCCGGGTCAGGGCCAGTACCGCGAGATTTCAAGCTGCTCAAACTGTTGGGATTTTCAGGCGCGCCGCATGAAGGCACGCTGCCGAGCCAAGGGCGACAAGAAGACCGAGTTTGTCCATACCTTGAATGGCTCGGGCGTTGCCACGGGCCGCGCCTTGGTGGCGGTGCTGGAAAACCACCAGCAGGCCGACGGCTCGATCCGCGTGCCCGCGGTGCTGCGTCCCTACATGGGCGGCATCGAGGTCATTGCGCCGGGCGCTTGAGCATGACCTTGGACCTCAGCCACCTGCGCGTCATGCTGGTCAATGACGACGGCATCGACGCGCCTGGGATTGCGCTGCTGGAGGACTGCTTGCGCCCCTTGATCCCCGATCTTTGGGTGGTTGCGCCCAGCACGGAGCGTTCGGGAGCCTCGCGGCAAATCTCGCTGCGGCGCGAAATCCCGGTCGAGCCGCGCGGGGAGCGGCGCTTTGCTGTGGATGGCACGCCGACCGACTGCGTGCTGATCGGCTTGCGCCACTTGATCCGTGATCGCCAGCCGGACCTGGTGCTGAGCGGTATCAATGCGCGTGGCAATCTGGGCGAGGATATCGCCTATTCGGGCACCTGCGGCGCGGCCTTCGAAGCCCGCCAGTCGGGCGTGCCCGCGATTGCCATGAGCCAGGTGCGCGCTACCATTGCCGCCGACGGCATTTGGTCGGCCTCCAAGGCCTGGCTGCCGGCTCTGCTGCCCGACCTGGTGAGCTTTGCGCTCAAGGGCTGTGCCATGCTGAACGTCAATTTCCCCGCCTGTGACGGCGCGGCGGTCAAGGGTGTGCGCGTGGCCCACCAGGGCGAGCGCGAAGAGTCGGCGCAAACCGAGGAGCATGGCGCTGGCGGCGATACGCGCAGCTTCTATTTCTCCTTCCTGCGCTCGGATGTGCCCAAGGACGAGGGCTCGGATATTGACGCCGTGCGCAACGGGTTTGTTTCCGTCACGCCCATTCGTTCCGATGTCACCGATTACCGTGCCCTCAGCCGCCTGACGGTGGCGCTCAATCTGCACCGCTGATGCGCGCGGGCGGTCCTCTTCTGTTTTCCGGCCGGCTGGGCGCGGGTGGCACCACTGCGAGCGAGGCCGCGCAGCGGGCGCAGTTTACTCTGGCTCTGCGCCGCGCAGGGGTCATGGATACCCGCGTGCTGGCCGCTCTAGAGCGGGTGCCGCGCCCGGCCTTTGTGCCGCAGTCCTTGCGCTCGCATGCCTACGAGGATTGTGCGCTGGCGATTGGCTTGGGTCAGACGATCTCGGCCACGTCAGTGGTGGGCAAGATGACCCAGACCCTGGCGGTTCAGCCCGGCGACAGCGTGTTGGAGATCGGCACGGGCTGCGGCTATCAAGCCGCGGTATTGGCCTGCCTCGCGCGGCGCGTGACCACCATCGAGCGCCACGGCCCCTTGGCAAGCTCCGCCGCTCGGCGGCTATCACAGTTGGGGTTTTTGAACGTCTCGGTGCGCCACGGCGACGGCTTCCTCGGCGCTCCGGATCAAGCACCCTTCGACGCCATTATGGTCACAGCCGCTGCACCGCATCTTCCCCAGGCCTTGGTCGAACAATTGGCCGACGGCGGCCGCCTGATGATCCCTTTGCAGCGCCAGGGCCAAGCCGGAGAGGCCCGCGCAGAGCTGGTCTTGCTGACCCGCGAGGGGCAGAAATTGCGCCAGCAAGTGGTCGATCAGGCCAGCTTTGTGCCCATGCTGGGCGGACTGGGCTAGGCGGGGGCAGCGTCTCAGCGCGCCACATCACGGCCCGATTCATCCCTAAATGGCCCCGCTTGACCTTGGCTTGCCACTGGCAAATTTGCTGGGATTCGCTACACTAGCGGTATTTTAGACCAGTATTGATTTGATAAATTTTGAAAGGGTTGACCATGGCGACCAGGAGTTTTTCGGTCCTTGGACGCGGTTTGCGTAAGGCCTGCCTGTTGGGTCTGACCGCCGTCGCGCTTCAGTCTGCGCCCTTTGCTCTGGGATCAGCCCAGGCTGGCGTAAACGATTTGTTCCCCACCAATCGCACCGCAGGCGGCTTTATCACCGATGGCGGCGTCTATGACGTGGTGCAGGGCGACACGCTCTATGGCATCTCCAAGCGCTTTGGCGTCAGCATTGCAAGCATCAAGGCGGCGAACGATCTGAACACGGATTTGATTGGCCCGCATACCCTGCTGAAGATCCCAGGCGTGGGCAGCGGTGGCGGTCTGTTGCAGCACCAAACCAGCAGCGCGGGCGCCCCCAACGCGGCCTTTGCATCCAACCGCAGCTATACGGTTCAGACAGGCGACACGCTCTATAAGATCTCGATTGCCAACAAGGTTTCGGTGCGCGATCTGTCGGCCATCAACCAACTGAAAAGCGGTGACCGCATTCACGTCGGCCAGGTGCTGATGCTGCCCACCAAGCCGGGTGGTTTGGGCCAGTTGACGGCCAAGAAAGAGCTGGAGCCGCAGGGCAGCTCGAGCTTTGGCGGGCTTCAGGGACAGACCCAGGTGGCCAGCCTCGGCCGCAATCTTTCGGTGCCCAAGCCGGTGCGCAAGCCAGCAGCCGTCAGCGCTAGCAAGCAGGTTGCTTCGGCGGCTAGCCTGCCGACCCCAACGCCAGTCGCCACCAATTCGTCGCTCACCCCGCCTGCTGCGCCAAGCATGGCGCCAACCAACGCTGGCAGCCAGGTCGCCAAAAAGCAGGACGCAGCACCCGCGCCAGCCAAGCAATCCGGCGGTTCTAGCCTGATGTGGCCGGTGCGTGGGCAGTTGCTGGAGAGCTTTGGCCTCAAGTCCGGTGGCGTGAAGGTGGACGGCATCACCATCGCGGTCAACGATGGCGAGCCGATCAAGGCCGCCGGTGACGGTCTGGTCATGTATTCGGGCAGCGTGCTCGCCGACTTTGGCCAACTACTGCTGATCAAGCACGACAATGGCCTGATCACCGCCTACGCCCACAACAAGAGCATCTCGGTCAAGAAAGGCCAGCGTGTCACCGCCGGTCAGGTGGTGGCCCTGGCAGGTCAGAGCGGCAAGGCTGACCGCCCACAGCTCCACTTCCAGGTGCGCGAGAACGGCAAGCCGGTCAATCCGCTGCCCTTCTTGACCCGATAATAAGAGTCCGTCTCTAAAAGGCAAACGCCCGAGCCGCCGTGATGG
>CAZHYF010000174.1:0-6636 GCA_964536635.1 uncultured Rhodospirillaceae bacterium
CCTTGGGGGCCTGTAGCTCAGCGGTTAGAGCCGTCCGCTCATAACGGATTGGTCGCAGGTTCGAATCCTGCCGGGCCCACCAAGCGCGCCGCGCCCCTGTTCCATACAGCGTTTCGCCAAGTGGGAAAAACCGCCCAGCGCCGCAACAGAATGCTAGGTCTTAATCTCCCCGAATACTGAGATCAGGAGCAGCGCAGCATGACCGACACTCCCACGATTGGTTTTATTGGCCTGGGCTTTATGGGCCACGGCATGGCCAAAAATATCCGCCAAGCGGGCTATCCGCTTTGGGTGCGCGGGCGCAACAACCGAAAGCCGGTTGAAAGCCTGTTGGCCATGGGCGCGCAGGAGGCCGCCAGCCCGAAGGCCATGGCTGAAAGCAGTGACATCATCCACATTTGCCTGTCCAACTCGCCCCAGATCGAAGCGATCATGCGGGCACCGGACGGCATCCTAGCGGGCGCAAGGCCGGGCTTGGTGGTGATCGATGCCTCGACCGCTGATCCCGCTTCGACCCTAGCGCTTGCCGCAGAGTTGGCAGCCAAGGGCGGCCACTTCGTCGATGCGCCCTTGGGCGGCACCCCGGTTCAAGCCGAGGCTGGCCAGCTCATCGCTATGTTGGGCGGCGAGGCCGAGGTCATTGCGCGCATCCGTCCTGTGATCGAAGCCTGGGCAGGCACCATCACTCACATCGGCGAGACCGGTGCAGGCCACAAGATGAAGCTCTTGATGAACTTCATCTCTATGTCTTATGGCGCGCTGTTCTCAGAGCTGGTGACCCTAGGCGCAGCGGTCGGCATCTCGCCACAAACCCTGCGCGACGTACTGGCACCAAGCCGCATGGGCTGTGGCTTCTTTGATACCTTCATGGCCTATGTCGTGGACCGTGACCGCGACGCGCACAAATTTTCCATCGCCAATGGGGCCAAAGACCTGCGCTATCTCAACGCCATGGCCAGCGAGGCCAAGGTGATGAATGTCATGGCGGGGGCTGCGCGCCACTACTTCACCCACGCCGAAGCCATCGGCCGCGACCAGGACTACGTACCGATGCTAAGCGACCTGGTTGGCGCCTTGAACGGCATCGACATGGCTGAGGCAGTGCGCAAGGGTGCGCAAGACGCAGAGGCGAAAGGGTAGAGTCTTACAGTTTTGGCTTTGCTTGCTTTATTGGTCTAAGCTGGGCCGACGAGCGCGCAAAAGGCATCAAACACATGTCGGACCAACATCCTTCAACCAGCCCAACCAACCTGGCCAACCCTGCCAAAGAAGCGTCGTCGCCGCGCTGCGACCCTCCCACGCCCGGCCTTGGACGACAACGAAGGCCAGCACTTTGGCTCGCCTTGGTATTGCTGTTGCTCCAGCCGGGCAGCAACTTGGTCTACAGCGGGCGGTGGCGTTTGGGCTGGTGGGTCACGGGCCTCTATCTGGCGCTGCAAGTTGGAACCCTGGTTGCCATGTTGCGCTGGGCTCCGCAACAGGCTGGGCAGCTCGCGCTTGTGGTTGGGCTGGTCGTCGCAGCTCAAGCCCTGTTGCTGTTGGTCGCGCTGGTAGGCAGCGTTGCGGTCCATCTTCGTTATCGCCGCCAGGGTTATCCCCGACCCTTTCGGCGGCTGACAGCAGGCTACGCGGTTGCCTTGGCGCTGTTTTTGTCAACGGTCCAGGGTGCGATGGTTCTAAGCCTGCTGCCCAACGATACGGTGCTGACCATCCACACCTTCACCATTCCGTCAGGCTCCATGATGCCCGGCTATCAAGTGGGCGATGTCTTGCTGGCCGTGCGACCAACCAATCCTTTGGAGCGCGGTCAAGCACTGGTGTTCAAGCCCAGCGACGCTGACGGCGCGCCCTACTACATCAAGCGTCTTATCGGCTTGCCAGGCGATCGTATCGCGTTGGAGGGGCACCGCGCCATCGTCAACGGGCAGCCCGAAGCCTGGCAAAGCCGTGACACCAGCGACCCAGGCGCCCTGCGCGCCTGCTTGGACCAGCATTGCTACGACCTTCAGATTGACCGCCCAGGTCTGATCGGGCCGGGATCAGGCGCCAACATGGACGAGCGCTTGTTGGGCCCCGACGAGTACTTCTTTTTGGGTGATCATCGCGACCAATCGTTGGACAGCCGCTTTGCCCGCCTGGGCAGTCAGCCTGCCCGCCGGATCTACTACCGCGCTCTTTTGATGATTTGGCCGTTGGGTCATTGGGGGCGCCTAGACGCCCGAGCCCAGCCCTAAGAATCCAGCGCCAAGCCCAGTCCTGGGCCCTTGACACAGACCGACTACAGCAAATCGCCCGGGGTCTTGCCCGCAAAGAAGGCGTCCAAATTGTCGAGCGCCCTGAAGCCCATGGCATCGCGGGTCTCGCGGGTGGCGCTGCCAATGTGGGGTAGCATGAAGATCTTGTCTTCCGAGGCAAATGCTGCGTTTCCGCCCGGCTCAGTGACAAAGCAATCAAGCCCAGCCGCCTCCAGCTTGCCGCTGCGGATCGCGGCTAGCAAGGCTGCCTCATCGACCAGCGCACCGCGCGCGGTGTTCACAAATACCGCGCCATCGGGCAATTGAGCAAAGCGCTCAGCGGTCATCAGGCCGCGGGTTTCAGGAGTGGCCGGGCAGTGCAGCGACAGAAAGTCTGACACCGGCAGCAAGCTGTCCAGGCTGTCGTGATAGGTGGCGCCCGCCTCCAGCTCGGCTGGCAGGCGGCTGCGGTTATAGTAGTGCACTTGCATGCCAAAGCCGCGCGCACGTTTGGCCATAACCTGCCCCACGCGGCCCATACCAACAATGCCGATACGGGCACCGCTGACCTGCTTGCCGACCATAAAGGCCGGGCTCCAGAAGTCCCATTTGCCCTGACGCACCAGAGCGTCACCCTCGACCGCGCGCCGAGCCGCGCCCAGCAGCAGCAAAAAGGCCAGCTCCGCCGTCGCGTCGGACAGCACGTCGGGCGTGTTGGTCACAGCAATACCACGCGCCCTCAAGGCCTCCAAGTCACAGTGGTCGGTGCCGACCGAGTGATTGGCGATGATCTTGACCCGTGCATCCAAGCCCGCCGCGACCTCAGCATCAAAGATTTCTGAGTGACATGGCAAGATCGCGTCGAAGTCCTTGCTGCCGTCCAGCAGCTCTTGCTTCGAATAGACCCGATCATCATGATTGATCAGGCAGTCGTAGTCACGTTGGGCCCGCGCCAAAGTCGCATCGGACAAGCGGCGCGTGATCCAAAGCCGGGCTTTGGCGCTCATGCTATTTGTTCTTCTTGAAAACAGCGTCTTGGAAGAAGTCGAAGGTCGCCATCAACAAGACGGTCACCGCGATGATCCAGAACGGCAACCCGCCCCAAAAGCCGGCAAAGCCAGTCGAAATCGAGTGCGCCAGACCGATGATGAAGGTCGCCATCAACGCAGTCGCCAGCAAAGCCAGCAAAATTTCCAAACCCTTTGGCAGCATGTCTGTTCCTTTCTTCGCCTTTAGGCGATACCCAGATGCTTGAGCAACCAATGCGCGGTGCGCATCAGCCGATCGTCTTGTTCTGCTCCGCCGATCAATTGCAGACCGACAGGCAAGCCTTTGTCGCCGACCAACAACGGCATGGTAACACAGGGCAAGCCCGCGGTGGTCCAAACCGTCGAAAAGATCGGATCGCCCGTGCCGCCGTCAGCGATCAAGGGCGCTTGGCCCGGCGCGCTGGGCGCCAGCACGGCGTCGTAATCGTGGAAGAATTCTTCAAAATAGACCTCGGCCGAACGCATGACGCCCAAGGCGTCCTCATACTGCTCCAACGAGTAGCTGCGACCACGCTCAACGATGGGCTTCAGCGTGTCGCTGACCTGATCCCAGTGTTGGCTAAAGGTCTGCTCCAGGTGATGCACGATCTCGTATTCGTGGATGATGCGCTGCACCTCGACCAGGTTGGCCAGGTTCTTGGCACCGTCGAAGCGCTCGATCTGACTGCCCAGGGCCTCGATGACCTCTTCCATGCCTTCGCGCACGTCATCGGCAAGCCGATCATGATAGGGCAAATCAATCCAGATGAAATTGGGCTCGACCGGGGCTTCGCTGTTCCAGCCTTGCTGCACCTGCGGGCGCGCGCGCGGATGGCTGGCCGTGTCGCGCTGGTCATAGCCGGCGATGACATCAACCAACAGCGCCACATCCTCACCGTTGCGTGCGAAGACGCCCAGTTGATCCAGCGATTGCGAGGTCTGCAAGACACCGGAGCGCGAGACCATGCCACGCGTCGGCTTGAAGCCATAGGTGCCGCAGAACGAGGCTGGCCGAATGACCGAACCGTTGGTCTGCGTGCCGACAGCCAGCGGCACCTGATAGCTGGCCACCGCCGCTGCTGAGCCGCTGGAAGAACCACCGGGTGTGCGGCTGGTGTCGTGCGGGTTGCAGGTGTCGGTCGGATGGACAAAAGCAAGCTCGGTGGTCTTGGTCTTGCCCAAGATCACAGCCCCTGCCTCGCGCAGACGCTCCACGATCGCAGCGTCCTGATCAGGCTGGCGCCCAGCGAAGATCGCAGAGCCCCGCTCGGTCGGCTGATCGCGCGTATCGATGATGTCCTTGAGGCCCACCGGCACGCCGTGCAGCGGCCCCATCGGGCGGCCGCGAAGACGCATGTCATCCAGCGCGCGGGCCTGGCCAAGCGCCTCTTCCTTGTTCAAGTAGGCCCAAGCCTTGACCTGATCGTCTGTTTCCTCAATGCGGCTGAGGCAAGCGGCGACCAGTTCCTCAGACTTGAGCGAACCTTCACGGATCCTTGCGGCGGCCTGGACCGCCGACAAAGAGTTGGGAGCAAGATTACTATTGCTCATCTTATGGGATGTACTCGCCGAACAGGAAGTCAGGCAACCAGAGCGCGATGCCCGGGAACTGATACATCAGCACCATGGAGAGGATCACAATACCAAGGTAGGGCAAGATACCTTTGAAGATCTCCACCAGCTCAATCTGCCCCTTGAGCACCCCTTTGAGGTAGTAGGCCGACATCGCCATGGGCGGGGTCAAGAACGAGGTTTGCAGGTTCAAAGCCACCAAGATGGCAAAGAAGTAGGGGTTGATGCCAAACGCATCCAACATGGGCAAGAAGATCGGAACGAAGATGATCAGGATTTCTGACCATTCCAAGGGCCAGCCCAGGAAGAAGATGATCAGCTGTGCCATGACCAGGAACTGCCAGGGCTTGAGGTCCATCGACAGAACAAAGTCTTTGATGACATCGTGGCCGCCCAAATAAGAGAAGACCGACGCAAAGGTCCAAGAACCGACGAAGAGCCAACAGACCATTGCGGTCGCCTTGGCGGTCAAGAAGACGCTCTCCTTAACCTTTTTCCAGGTCAATGAGCGGTATATGGCAGCCAGGACCAGGCCGCCCAGCGCACCCATGGCGGCGGCTTCCGCCGGTGTCGCCAGGCCACCCAAGATCGAGCCCAAAACCAGCATGATCAACACAGTCAAGGGAACAAACGACACCAGCAAATCCATGTAGATCTTTGCGGGCGGCAGAACGTCTTCCTGCTTGGGCTTGGGCGCCAACTTGGGGTTCAACCAAACACGAACAATCACATAGACAATGTAGAGGCCAGCCAGCATCAAACCCGGGAACATGGCGGCCGCGTACAGACGCAAAGGCGACAGCTCGGCGATTGCCGCGTAGACGATCAGCAGGATTGACGGCGGGATCAGGATGCCCAGCGTACCACCGGCGCAAATGACGCCAGAGGCGAACTGCTTGTTGTAGCCAGCGTTGGCCATAGCGGGGAAGGCCAGCAAGCCCATCAACGTCACAACAGCGCCAACGATACCAGAGGCGGTTGAGAAGACCGCACAGGTCACCAAAGCCGCAATAGCCATAGAGCCCGGCAGGTTTCGGGCGGCCATCTGCAGCGAATAGAACAGGCGGTTAACGATATTGGCGCGCTCGACCACGTATCCCATGAACAGGAACAGTGGAATGGCCACCAGCGTATCATTTTCCATTACTGAATAGGTGTTCTGGTTCAGCAAATAGAAGATGTTGTTGTTGAAAATATCGCCGATGGTCTCCCATCCGCCTTGATAGTAAGCGTAATAGCCAAAGCCAACGCCCATGGCCAACAAGGTAAAGGCAATTGGGAAGCCCAATAGTACCAATACAATGAAGAGGCACAGCATCACAATGGCAACTTGAGGATCAGTCATCACTTCGTCTCTTTTATCTTTGTCCGATGTGTCGGATTAGTTGCCGACAGATGCGTGCTTGGCCGCTTCTTCGCGATCATGCTCTTCGATGTCGATCAGCAGGTCTTCGGTTTCTTTGACGTCATCCAAGCGTTTCATCCAAACGCCGGTTTTCATCGCCTTCCAGCAGCGGAACATCTCTGCGATGCCTTGCAAGATCAGCAAGAAACCCGCCAAAGGAATCAAGGTCTTAAAGAAATAAATCTGAATACGCGCGGGGCTATTCCAGCTCACTTCTTGGTAGCGCCAGCTATCGGCTGCGATCTCCCAGCCGAACCAGAACAGGGCCAGCATGCCGGGGAAGAAGAACAGGATATACAGCACAAAATCGACGCGCGCTTGCCAGCGTACTGGGAAGAGGCGGTAGACCACATCTCCGCGAACGTGGCTGTCTTGGGCCAGCGCATAGGGGCCAGAC
>CAZHYF010000175.1:0-6580 GCA_964536635.1 uncultured Rhodospirillaceae bacterium
CGCTCGGCCATGCCCGCGTTGTGCCCCGCATCCGCGCCCGCCGCGTTGCCCGCTCGCACGCGGTCCGCGACCCCGACCCAAATGACGGCAAAGCGAAACAAAGCAAAGGCTTTGTGGAAGGTTGTAAGCCGCGCCATGCCAGGGGCCTGCTGCCGATAGCGGGCGACGAAATCAGCCTCAGAGGGCAGCCCCTGCGCCGCTTGATCCAAGCCCAGGATGCCGCCGTATTCGTCAGGACTGATGTGCCAGGCCATGCAACAGTAGCCCAAGTCGGCCAGCGGATGGCCAAGGGTGGACAACTCCCAATCCAAGATTGCCACCACGCGCGGCTCGCTGGGGTGGAACAGCACGTTGCCCATGCGAAAATCGCCATGGGCCAGGCTAACCCTGCCATCATCCTGGGGCTGATGGGCGAGCAACCATGCGGTCAGGCGATCCAGCTCTGGGATCGGCGGATGATCGCTGGCCTGCCACTGGCGCGACCAGCGGCTGATTTGGCGCTCGAAATAGTTGCCGGGCCGCCCGTAGTCACCCAGCCCGACCTGATCGGGCTGCACCGCGTGTAGAGCCGCCAGCGCATCGGCTAGCCCCATCCAGAGCGCGCGGCGCTCGCCAGGGTCAGCATCGGCCAAAGCGCCATCGGCGAAGACGCGGCCTTCAACCCGCTCCATCAAATAGAAGGGCGTGCCCAGCACACTCGCGTCCTCACAGAGCGTGATGGGGCGTGGCACCGGCACCCCGGTGGGATGCAGGGCAGAGATGACCCGAAACTCACGGTCCACGGCATGAGCACCGCGCAAAATGGGGCCATTCGGCTGTTTGCGCAACACCATGCGCTGATCGCCACGGGTGACGAAATAGGTCGGGTTCGACTGGCCACCCGCGATCCGCTCCAGCTCTAGAGCCGCTGCTTGGCCGCCGAACTGCGCGTCCAGATAGCGGGCGAGTTGCGCGGGGTCGAAGTCAAGCGCGTGCGCCTGGCCCATCATGCGCCCAAGTCCCAAGTCCAGAACCCGCGCCCCTCGGTCTCCATGGTGCGATACAGCACCATCTTGTGCACCTCGTCGGCGCCATCGACCAACCGCGCCTGGCGCGCATAGCGATAGATCCACTCAAGGGGCGTGTCCTTGGAATAGCCCCGCGCGCCGTTGATCTGGATCGCAGTATCGGCAGCCTTGTGCAGCAGATTGGCGACGTGAACCTTGGCCATCGACACCTCTTTGCGCGCAAAACCGCCGCGCTCCAGCTCCCAAGCAGCCTTCATGACCAGCATGCGGCCGACCTCGATCTGCATCACCAAATCGCCCAGCATCATCTGGATGCTCTCGCGCTTGGACAAGCGCTCGCCAAAGGCAAAGCGGTTCTGGGCGTACTCGCGCGCGATCTCGACGCAGCGCTTGGACAGGCCCAGCCAGCGCATGCAGTGGGTCAAGCGCGCCGGGCCGAGGCGGATTTGGGTCAGCTTCAAGCCATCGCCTTCCTTCATCAGCAGGTTTTCAGCCGGGATGACCATGTCTTCATAGACCACTTCGCAGTGGCCGCCGTGCTCCTCTGGGCCCATGATCGGAATGCGCCGTTCGATGCGAAAGCCCGGGGTATCTCTGCGGTGCAAGAAGGCCGACAGGCCCTTGCGCGGGTCGTCCGAGGTGCGGGCGATCAATATGAAATGCGCGCTGTCCTCTGCGCCGGTGATGAACCACTTGCGGCCCCGCACGACATAGCTGTCGCCGACCTTTTCGGCCTTGGTCAACATCATTCCCCCCGGATCAGAGCCCGAGCCGGGCGCGGGCTCGGTCATCGCGAAGGCCGAGCGGACATCGCCGCGCACGATGGGCTGCAACCAGGCGGCCTTCTGGGCGTCGGTCGCGACCTTCTCCAGCACCTGCATGTTGCCATCGTCGGGTGCGGCGGCGTTGAAGACCACCGGCCCGAAGATCGAGCGGTTCATCTCCTCATAGCAGACCGCCATGCCCATGAGCCCCAGCTCCTGACCGCCGGTCTCTTGCCTCAACTGCAAGCACCACAACCCCTCGGCCTTGGCTTTGGCGCGCAGATCCTCCAGCACTTGGCTGCGGATGTTTTCGTGCGGGTCATAGTTGGCCCGGTCGGCCTCCAGCGGCAGGATCTCTTGCTCTACGAAACGAGCGATCCGGGCGCGGTAATCCTCAATTCGGGGGGAGATGGTAAAGTCCATGGTCATTCCTTAAAGCGAGGATACGAGGTGGCCGCCGTCAACGGCGAGCACCGCCCCGGTCATGTAAGCCGATGCGTCGGACGCCAGCAAGAGCAAGGGTGCATCCAGGTCGCTCACCTGGCCCAAGCGGCGCTGCGGGATACGCTTGATGATGGCGCTGCCCGCGTCACTGGCGAAGAAGTCGGCGTTCAGCGGGGTTTCGATGTAGCCGGGGCAGAGCGCGTTGACGCGGATGCCATGACGCGCCCACTCCAGCGCCAGCGCCTTGGTGAGCTGGATCACGGCGGCCTTGGAGGCAGCGTAGGCAGCGACATTGCCCGCAACGCGCAGCCCCAGGATCGAGGCGATGTTGACGATCGACCCGCCGCGGCCTTGCATGGCCCTAGCCGCCGCCCGGGCCACAGTGAAGACACCGGTCAAGTTGGTGTCGATGACCCTTTGAAAGTCTTGGGTTGCGGTCTCCAGCGCCCTGCTCTCCAGCGCGATGCCCGCGTTGTTAATCACGACGTCGAAGGCGGCGCCCGCAAACAGGGCTTCAACCGAAACAGCATCGGTCACGTCCAGCGCAGCGGCTTGGGCTCCGGGCAGGCGGGCCGCTGCGGCCTCGACCTTTTGCTGCCTGCGCGCGGCCAGAGTGACCTCTGCGCCAGCCGCAGTCAGAACGCTGGCAAAGTGCAGGCCGAGCCCGCTGGAAGCGCCCGTGACAAGGGCGCGTTTTCCGCTCAAATCAAGCTGCATCAAGCCTCCTCTCGGCGTTTGCGTTGGGACGCGTCCCAAGCCGTCAGCGCCTGGTCGTCGGACGCGAAGCCCAAACCTTTTTGCGCATTTGACGAGACGGCACTCTGCGAGGTTACCACGTCGATCACCGCTGGGGCATGCGCTGAGCCACGACGGATAGCCGCAGCACGCGCAGCTCGTCTCTTCGCCCGCCACCGCCGGTGCCCCGCGCGGTCTCGGCATAAGGGGCGCTGGCCCGGCGCGGACCGGACCGGACCGGAGGATCAGATCAAAGATCGTCGGGGTGGCGGCGAAAACCTCGATCCCCAATGAAGCTGATGTTGTCTGCTTGGACGATTCTTTCGAGGAATATTCGTCTAATTTTGAAAAAATACTTAGGACGAGCGAAAAAACGCTCGACAGGCACGAATAATTAAACCTAATTTGAGATACATTCAGAATAATTAATAGCCAAATATTGTGATTTATTTCAAATTATCTGACACAACATCGATATAAATTCTGCATTATTTTAATTTTACATCTGATTTAGATTCAGATTTAATAAATTTAAATGAATTACAGTAACGGAAATCGGATCTGAATAAATAGGATTACTGTTGCTGTGAAGATGACATGCCCCGAATTTTGGGACGCTTGGCGCGCCCTTCTGTGCCGCTAGTAAGGCCGGCAAGCCTAGTGAACCGGCAAGCAAGCCCAGGTGATCCAGCCCACAAAAAGGGGCCGGCGCTTGGCCGACCCCAAATCTGCGAACGCCTTTCAATCGCAATGCCCAAGCTCTTGGGTGCTAGAGCACCAAGGCTACCTGAGGTGAATTTGCCTCAAGACCAGCGGGTGCAAGGCCCTAGGCTGCGTCCACAAAGACCGGAACCGACTTCTTCAGGGTCACGACCTTGGTTGGGCCTTTTTTCAATTCTTGGATCTCGGCGCGGCTGCGCGGCTGGCCATCGCGCTTGAGCATCCAATCGGCCAAGCGACCAGCCTGCTCCACACGGATACAGCCCGACGAGGCGTAGCGGTCTTCTTGACCAAAGCGCGCCTTGAAGGGGGTGTCGTGAATGAAGATCGCTTGGTTGTTGTGCATGGTAAAACGCATGGAGCCCAAGGCGTTGCCACTGCCAGAATCCTGCACGAAGCGGTACTTCGTCAGATCGGCTTCTTTCCAATTGACGGTCTTGGGATCGATCTTTTTGCTGCCCTGATAGACGGACCAATTACGGTACAAGAAGCGCGGGTTGCGGCGCACCTCGGGGTAGAGGTCTTCTTGCAAGATGCGCTTGGGCGGGTTCCACTCGGGCGCAAACTTAATCGCGGAGATCCGGTCTTGCATGATGGGGGTCGGGCGCTTGGGGCTGCCGACGATCGCGCGCATCCGCATCGCGACCCGACCGTCTTCGTAGACCACTAGTTTTTGCGTTGCCAAGCTGACCTCGATGCGGGTGCCGGGGCGACCAGACTTGTCAACTGCCGGTGTCTTGCTGGTGTTGCCGTCGGCATCAGCGACGGACAACCCGTCGGGACCACAGCCGGTCAGGCTCAGTACTGTGCCGAGTGCCAAGACAGAAGATGCTGCCATAAATGTACGGCGACGAGCGTTCATGCGAGCAAACCTACGTTCTTTGAGCATGGGCGCGCGAGTTGGGCAAATCCCCCTCAAGCCGCGCGACGGAAGTATATCGACCAATTTTGGGCGGGTCATGTGCGCCTGAGACCTGCGCTCGGGGCGCGGCCTCTTTTGACCAGAGTGTTAGCCAGCCAAGGCGCAGATTGCAATCTGCAATTGCGGTGCAAGGGACTGCAAAAACAAATGTGATGCAGGCCTGGGCCAGATCTAAGGCAAAATTTGAGCCCCTGCCTCTGGTATTGACCACAGGAGAGGTCTACATCAACATGAGCAGCAGCTTCGTCCTTGACCAAGGCCCGAGATCAAGGGCGAACGCGGCCCCTCGACACCGCCGGCTGGGGGCTCCAAAACGGGGATCCCGGACGCGCCACGCGCAGCCAACTTGCCATCAACCGGAGGCCCCATGCCCCTTAGCCCGCAAGCGATCAGCGCCACCCCCCTTGAAGGCGAAGGCCTGGATCGAGCCGCCGAACCGCTTGCAATACACGATCAAAATCAATGGCTTAGCCTGAGCGATCGCGGCCTTATGGAGCTGAGCGGTAAGGACTGCCGCAGCTTTTTGCAGGGTATGGTCACCGCTGACATCACCAAACTGACCGCGAAGACGCCGCTCTACGCCGCCTTATTGACCCCACAGGGCAAATTCCTGGACGATTTCTTCTTGCTGCAACCGGCCGCGGACCAGCCCGACACCTTGTGGCTCGATGCGCCCAAAGAGCGACTCGCGCCCATTGCGCGCCGCCTGGCGCTCTATAAGCTGCGCGCCGATATTGCCGCCAAGGCTACCCAACCGGCGCTTCACGTTTACGTGTCATTGGACCCGCAATGCGCCCGCCAGATTGGGGGCCTGCGACCTAAGGCTGGCCTTTGCTGGGCGGATCCTCGCCCTGCGCGCGACGCCTCGGGCCAGCCTGGAGCGCCGGACGGCGCGAAGACCGGTTCGCAACCGACAGCCGCCATGGGCTGGCGGCTCTATAGCCCGCTGGTTCTAGAGGCTGCGGCTCAACCCGGCTCGGCGCTGGATCAGGCCTACCAGCAGCGGCGCATCGCCCTGGGCCTGCCCGACGGCGCGCTGGATCTGGAGCGCGAGCGCTCGACCTTGCTCGACAATGGCTTCGAGCGCACCGGGGCTATCGCCTGGGACAAGGGCTGCTATATGGGTCAAGAAATCACCGCGCGCATGCGCTATCGCGGGCTGGCAAAGTGGGCGCTGCGCAGCTTGCGTCTGGAGGCAGGAAATTTTGCCGACTTTGATCTAGGCCAAGGGGCAGAGGTGACGCTAGACGGTAAAACGATTGGCCAGATTCGCTCATGCAGCGGCAATCTGGCACTGGCGCGCCTGCGCTGCGAGGCTTTAACGCAAGGCCTAGACCGCTTTATGGTTCACCATCACCCCGTGACTTTGCTAGACTAGGCCGTCGCTTGGCTGGCTTCAGACGGAACGGAGCGGCGAGCCGCAACATCAACGTGGCGCGATCCGCACCACAGCAAGCCTTTCAGGCTGGCACCTCAGCGATCTGCGCTCTGTGCGCGGGCGCCAGATAAGGAAGCAACATGGACTATCTTGGCTTTGCAGCAGAACAGCTTCAAGGGTTGAAGGACGAGGGACGCTATCGCGTCTTCAACGCCCTCAAACGCAAGGTCGGGGCGTTTCCTGAGGTGACTTGGCACGGCGACGGCTCCTCCTTTCCGGTGACCGTTTGGTGCTCCAACGACTACCTGAACATGGGCCACCACGCCGACGTCATCGCGGCTATGGATGCGGCGCTGCACACCCACGGTGCAGGCGCGGGCGGGACGCGCAACATCTCGGGCACCAACATCTTGCACGAGGCATTGGAAGCCGAGGTCGCGGACCTGCACCAAAAGGAAGCCGCGCTGATTTTCACGTCCGGCTATGTGGCCAACGAGGCGGCGCTCTGCACGCTGGCTTCGCGTCTGCCCAACTGCGTGATCTTTTCGGATTCCAAAAACCACGCCTCCATGATCGAAGGCATGCGCCTGTCGCGCGCCGAGCGGGTCAT
>CAZHYF010000176.1:0-6551 GCA_964536635.1 uncultured Rhodospirillaceae bacterium
TGTCTGCCGGGCAGTTTAACCGTATAAATAAGTATTGCAAATACCTATTTGATGAAAGGCTGCGACATTGCGACTGACGAACTTCACCGACTACGGTCTGCGCATGCTGATGCTCTTGGCAGCCGAGCCCGCCCGCGACCGCTCCTCGGTCGATTTGGCCCAGGAGTTGGGCTTGTCGCGCAATCACCTGGCCAAGATCATCCAGCACCTGTCCCATGCAGGGCTTGTGGAGACCCGGCGCGGCTCGAGTGGCGGCCTGCGTTTGGCGCACGCGCCAAAGGATATGCGCCTGGGATCGCTGGTCGCCGTCCTGGAGCAAGGCCAGGCGCTGGTGAGCTGCCTTGCCGACCCACAAGACGCCACCTGCACGCTGTTTGGCCAGTGCCGACTCAAGGCTCGGCTGCGGTCCGCCGAGGCCGCCTTCCTTGCCGAGCTTGACCGCAGCAGCCTGGCAGACATCGCTCTTGGTCTGCCCGCCCAGCCGCTCCGCCGCGCAGCCAAAACAGAAGAGAGGCCTGTCGTATGAATGCCGCCATCGCTATGCTCGCCTTCCTGGTGAGCCACGTTGTCATCGCCCGCAGCGGCCTGAAGCCTGCGCTGGTGGCGCGCTTGGGCGAGCGCGGCTATCTGGTCGCCTATTCGCTGCTCTCGCTCGCCTTGCTGGCCTGGGTCATCCTGGCCGTGTTGCAGGCAGAGCCGCTGGTGCTGTGGCAGCTTGCGCCCGCGCTAACGCTGCCCGTCGCACTGCTGGGCACGCTGGCGGCCTTCGTGTTGTTGGGCGCGGGCAGCTTGAGCCCCAATCCCCTATCGGTCAGTTTTCGAAAGCAAGGCTTTGAGCCTGATCGCCCGGGCCTGATCGGCTGGTTACGCCACCCTATCATTTGGGGCCTCAGTCTCTGGGGGCTGGCCCACCTGCCCGCCAACGGTGACTGGCCCAGCCTGGTGCTGTTCGCGGGCTCGGCGGTTTTCGGGTTGATCGGCACCTGGACCACAGAGCGGCGTATCCAGAAACGCCTGGGGCTCGACACCTGGCAGGCGCTGACCCGAGGCAAGGGCAGCCTCGACCGCCGCGCCATCCTTGGCGGGATGCTCGGGGTGGCAACCTGGGCGCTTATGTTGGTCTTGCATCCCTGGCTGTTCAGGGTTGACCCTTGGGCTCAGGCGTTGGCGGTGTTCCGTTGAGCCCTGCTGTCACGCTTCAAGATCCGGAGCACGGTGTCGATAGTTTTTATTGACTGATGGATCAATCAACAATAAATCCCGAAAGTCACGCAACCGCCGGAGCCCCAAGTCATGCCCAAAATCGGCATGGAACACCTGCGCCGCTCAAGCCTGGTCGAAGCCACCATTCAAGAAGTGGGGCGGGTCGGCTCGCTCGACGTGACCGTGAGTCAGATCGCCAAGCGGGCGGGCGTCTCCAGCGCCTTGGCCCACCACTATTTCGGCAGCAAGGACCAGATCCTGATGTCCGCGCTGCGCCACATCCTGAGCCTCTACGCCGCCGACGTGCGACGTGAGCTGGCTTGCGCTCACAGCCCGATGGAGCGCCTTGAGGCCATCATCCGCGCCAGCTTCGCCAGCACCAACTTTGAGCCCGCCACCATCACCGCCTGGCTCAATTTCTATGTTCAGGCCCGCAAAAGCCCAGAGGCCGCGCGCCTGCTGGCCGTCTACCAGCGTCGTTTGCGCTCAAACTTGCTGGCGGGTTTGCGGCCCTTGCTTGGCCACGACGCAGCAGCGGTCGCAAACGGGCTGGCTGCGCTGATTGATGGCCTTTACATTCGCCAAGTCACAGCGCCGAACGCGCAAGATCCGCAAGCCGCCGCTGCCCTGGCCCAAGCCTACCTCACCGCAAGCCTAAAGGCCGCCGTATGACCAAACCCAACATCCTCGTTATCATGGTCGATCAGCTCAACGGCACGCTGTTCCCTGACGGTCCGGCCGACTGGCTGCATGCGCCCAACTTGAAAAAGCTGGCGGCGCGCTCGCTGCGCTTTGCCAACGCTTACACCGCCTCGCCCTTGTGCGCGCCCGGTCGAGCAAGCTACATGTCTGGCCAGTTGCCCTCCAAGACGCGCGTCTACGATAATGCTGCCGAGTTCTGCTCGGACATCCCCACTTACGCCCACCACCTGCGGCGCGCGGGTTATCAAACCGCGCTATCCGGCAAGATGCACTTCGTCGGCCCGGACCAGTTGCACGGCTTCGAAGAGCGGCTGACAACCGACATCTACCCCGCCGACTTCGGCTGGACACCGGACTACCGCAAGCCGGGTGAGCGCATCGACTGGTGGTATCATAACATGGGCTCGGTCACCGGTGCGGGCGTGGCTGAAATCTCCAACCAGATGGAGTACGACGACGAGGTGGCCTACAACGCCGTGCGCAAGATCTATGATCTGGGCCGCGGCTTGGACGCGCGGCCCTGGAGCCTGACCGTCAGCTTCACCCACCCGCACGATCCCTACGTCGCGCGGCGCAAATACTGGGATCTCTACGAGGATTGCGCGCACCTGCTGCCCGAGGTGCCCGCCTTCGACTATGCACAGCACGACCCGCACGCCCAGCGGATTTTCGATGCCAACGACTGGCGCTCCTTCACCATCACCGAGGACGACATTCGCCGCTCGCGCCGCGCCTATTTTGCCAACATTTCCTACCTGGACGACAAGATCGGCGAGATCCTGCACGCGCTGGAGGCCACGCGCCAGGAAGCCATCGTCGTCTTTGTCTCCGACCACGGCGATATGCTGGGCGAGCGCGGCTTGTGGTTCAAGATGTGCTTCTACGAGGGCTCGGCGCGCGTGCCGATCATGATCGCTGCGCCCGGCCTTGAGCCCCAGTGCATCAGCACCCCTGTTTCGACCATCGACCTGACGCCCACCTACTGCGAGCTGGCGGGCGTTAGCATGGAGGACGTCATGCCCTGGACCGAGGGCCAGAGCCTGGTGCCCTTGGCCAAGGGCGAGCCGCGCACGGCCTCGGTGGCCATGGAGTATGCCGCCGAGGCCTCATATGCCCCGCTGGTGGCGCTGCGCAATGGGCGCTATAAGTACATCCGCTGCGCACTGGACCCCGAGCTCTTGTTCGACCTGGAGGCAGACCCGCACGAGCTGACCAATCTGGCAGACGATCCCGCCCACGCCGCGGCGCTGGCAAGCTTGCGCGCCGAGGCCGACCAACGCTGGGATTTGGACCGCTTCGATGCCGAGGTGCGCCAGTCGCAAGCCCGCCGTTGGGTGGTCTACGAAGCCTTGCGCAAGGGCGGCTATTTCCCCTGGGACTATCAGCCCCTGTTGCGCGCCTCAGAGCGCTTCATGCGCAACCACATGGACCTGAACGTGCTGGAAGAAAACCAGCGCTTTCCACGCGGCGAATAGCCAAGCCCGCGTCCTTCTTCTTACCCTTGACCAGAGTGCCCACATGACCAACGAGACCCTGATTTGCCAACCGCCCGCCAGCCATTTTGTGGACGGCGCCTATGTTGAGGACACCGCGGGCGAGGCCCTGGAGGTCATCTATCCAGCGACCGGCCAAGTCATTGCGCGGCTGCACGCTGCCACCCCTGCCATCATCGACAAGGCCCTGGATGCCGCCACCCGCGCGCAAGCCCAGTGGGCCAAGATGTCGGGCACCCAACGCGGGCGTATCCTGCGCCGTGCTGCCGACATGATGCGCGACATGAACCACGAGCTGAGCGTTCTGGAGACCCACGACACCGGCAAACCTCTGCAAGAAACCCTGGTCGCCGATGCCACCAGCGGCGCGGACGCGCTGGAGTATTTCGGCGGTCTTGCAGGCAGCTTGACCGGCGAGCACATCCCGCTGCCCGGCGGTGATTTCGTCTATACCGTTCGCGAGCCCCTGGGCGTCTGCGTTGGTCTGGGCGCTTGGAACTACCCAACCCAGATCGCGTGTTGGAAGGGCGCTCCGGCGCTGGCCTGCGGCAACTCCATGGTCTTCAAGCCGTCAGAAACCACGCCCTTGTCAGCGCTCAAGGTTGCCGAGATTTTGAGCAAGGCGGGCGCACCCGACGGCCTTTACAATGTCATTCAAGGTTGGGGGCCGGTGGGCTCGGCGCTGGTCAATGATCCGCGCGTTGCCAAGGTCTCGCTGACCGGTTCGGTGCCGACGGGCAAGAAGGTCTATGCGGCGGCGGCCTCGCACATGAAGCACGTCACCATGGAGCTGGGCGGCAAGTCCCCGCTGATCATCTTCGACGACGCCTCGCTGGAGGACGCCGTTGGTGGCGCTATCCTGGCCAACTTCTACAGCTCGGGTCAGGTTTGCTCGAACGGAACCCGCGTCTTCGTGCAAAGGGGCATCAAGGAAGCCTTCCTTAAGCGCCTCTGTGAGCGCCTGGACCAAGCAGTGATCGGCGATCCGCTGGACGAGGCCACCAGCTTTGGCCCCTTGGTCTCGCAAGGTCAGATCAACATCGTCATGGGCTATGTGGCCAAGGGCGTGGAGGAAGGCGCGCGGCTGGTCTACGGCGGTAAGCAACTGGATCGCCCTGGCTTTTACATGCAGCCGACCGTCTTTGCCGACGTGACCGACGACATGACCATCGCCCGCGAGGAGATCTTCGGCCCCGTTCTGTCGGTGCTGGACTTCGAGGACGAAGCCGATGTCATCGCGCGCGCAAACGATACCGAGTTCGGGCTGGCTGCTGGCGTCTTCACCAACGATCTGACCCGCGCCCACCGTGTGATCGCCTCGATCGACGCCGGTAGCTGCTACATCAACACCTACAACCTGGCACCGGTCGAAGCGCCCTTCGGCGGCGTCAAGGCCTCTGGCGTTGGTCGCGAGAACTCCAAGAACGCCATCAACCACTATTCCGAGATGCGCTCGGTCTACGTGGCCATGAACCCGGTTGAAGCCCCCTTCTAACGAGCTGATATCATGACCTCACACGCTGATTACATCATCGTTGGCGCAGGCTCTGCTGGCTGCGCCATGGCTTACCGTCTGTCGGAGGCTGGCGCTTCGGTGCTGGTGATCGAGTTCGGGGGCAGCGACATGGGCCCCCTGATCCAGATGCCGGCCGCCCTCTCATACCCCATGAACATGCCGCGCTATGACTGGGGCTATCGCAGCGAGCCCGAGCCGCACTTGGGTGGTCGCCAGCTTGCAACGCCGCGCGGCAAAGTGATCGGCGGCTCCTCGTCGATCAATGGCATGGTCTATGTGCGTGGCCACGCGGGCGACTACGACCACTGGGCCGAAAGCGGCGCCGACGGCTGGTCCTACGCCGACGTTCTCCCCTACTTCAAGCGCATGGAGCACTGGCACGGCGCAGCGCCCGACAGCGATGAGGCCCAATGGCGCGGCACCGACGGGCCGCTGCATGTCACCCGTGGCCCGCGCAAGAACCCCTTGTTCCACGCCTTCGTCGAGGCGGGCAAACAGGCGGGCTATCAAGTAACCGCCGACTACAACGGTCGCCAGCAAGAGGGCTTTGGCCCCATGGAACAGACCGTCTGGAAAGGCCAGCGCTGGTCTGCGGCCAACGCCTATTTGAAGCCCGCCTTGAAGCGACCCAACGTCTCGCTGCGCCGAGGTCTGGCGCGCAAGGTGGTGATCGAAAACGGCCGCGCCATCGGCGTTGAAATCGAAAACGGCGGCAAGGTCGAGACCCTGCGCGCGGGCAAGGAGGTGGTTTTGGCCGCCTCCTCGATCAACTCGCCCAAGCTGCTCATGCTGTCGGGCATCGGCCCCGCCGCCCACCTGGCCGAGCTCGGCATTGCGCTGGTGGCCGACCGGCCGGGCGTCGGGCAGAACCTGCAAGACCACTTGGAGCTCTATCTGCAATTTGCCAGCAAGCTGCCGATCACCCTGTTCAAGTACTGGAACCTGCTCGGCAAGGCGATGATTGGCGCGCAGTGGCTCTTCACGCGCACGGGTCTGGGCGCTTCCAACCAGTTCGAAAGCGCGGCTTTTATCCGCTCGCAAGCGGGCCTGGACTATCCCGATATCCAGTATCACTTCCTGCCCATTGCGGTGCGCTATGATGGCCAGGCGGCCGCCGAAGGCCACGGCTTCCAAGCCCACGTTGGCCCCATGCGCTCACCGTCGCGTGGCAGCGTGACCTTGGCCTCGGCTGATCCGCGCGAGGCACCAAAGATCCTGTTCAATTACATGAGCACCGACAAGGATTGGGAAGATTTCCGCCGCTGCATTCGCCTGACGCGGGAGATCTTTGCCCAAGAGGCCTTCAAGCCCTACGTCAAGTTCGAGATCCAGCCGGGCGATGCCCTGCAGTCAGACGCTGAGCTGGATGCCTTCATCATGGAGCACGTCGAAAGCGCCTACCATCCCTGCGGCACCTGCCGCATGGGCAGCAAGGACGATCCCATGGCGGTGGTTGATCCCGAGCTGCGGGTGATCGGCGTCGAGGGGCTGCGCGTCGCGGACAGCTCGATCTTCCCGCGCATTACCAACGGCAACCTGAATGGCCCGTCGATCATGACCGGCGAGAAGGCGAGCGATCACATCTTGGGCCGCACCCCGCTGCCGCCTTCGAATGCCGAGCCCTGGTTCCACCCGGA
>CAZHYF010000177.1:0-6498 GCA_964536635.1 uncultured Rhodospirillaceae bacterium
CGGGCCCAACAAAACGGGCCCGACAAGATGAGCCCAAAGACGTGAGACAGGCACCATGAACCAGGAAAGCAGGAGACCGATTTGGCGCGACCTAGCTTGGTCCAGCTTGGTCATGGGCCTGCTGGTGGCCCTGGTCGGCACCGCCTCCTCCTTTTCGGTCATCATGCAGGGCCTGTCAGCGGTGGGGGCCAGCGCGGAGCAGGTCGCTTCGGGCCTCATGGCGCTGTCGATCACCAAGGGCGTCTTCGCCATCCTGCTCAGCCTGGTCTTTCGCCGTCCCTATTCGCTGGCCTGGTCCACCAGCGGCGCAGCCTTGTTGGTGGCGACGGGCCCCATCGAGGGCGGCTTTGCTGCTGCCGTAGGCGCTTTCATCATCGCCTCGCTCATGTTGGCCCTCACCGGCCTCATCAAGCCTTTGGCGCGCGCGGTGGCTGCCATCCCAGCCCCGCTGGCCCATGCGATGTTGGCCGGTGTGCTGTTGCCGCTCTGCTTGGCGCCCTTCAAGACCCTCAGCCTCTATCCGCTGTGGGGTCTGATCTTGCTGGCTGCTTGGCTGATTGGCCGACAGATCCATTCCTTGCTCTCGGTGCCCGCCGCCCTGCTGGCCTTTGCGGGCATTCTGGTGTTTGGCATCCAGCCCGACTGGGCCGGTCTGACCCACGACCAAGCAGGGCTCTGGACGCCCTTGGTTTGGGTCTGGCCGCACTTCAGCCTCAGCGCAGCGGCCAGCCTAGCGCTGCCGCTTTATCTGGTGACCATGGCCGGGCAAAACCTGCCGGGCCAAGCCGCCCTGCGCCTCAATGGCTTCACCCAGCCCCATTCAGTGGCGCTGGGGGTCTCGGGCCTGGCGGGGCTGCTGTCGGCGCCCTTTGGGGGCCACGCCAACAATCTGGCCGCCGTCACCGCATCGCTCTGCTCGGGCCCCGAGGCACACCCCGACCCCGACAAGCGCTATTGGGCCTCGATCTGGGCGGGCTTGCTGTTTATCCCGCTGGGGCTGTTCGCCGGCCTTTGCGCCCGCTTCATCGCGCTGGCGCCCAGCTTGCTGATCCAGACCGTGGCGGGCCTGGCGCTGTTGGGCACCTTCAGCGGCGCGCTGCTGTCGGCCTTCAAGGTGCCGGACAGCCGGGTTCCTGCCGCCATCACCTTCCTGCTCACAGCGTCAGGCGTGTCGATCTTGGGCATTGCGGGGGCCTTCTGGGGGTTGGTGCTGGGCGGGCTGGTCTTGGCCCTACAAAGCCATTTGCCCCAGCGCGCGCACCGCCGTAAAACCCGGTAACCGCAGAGCGGCGCACCGCTGGCGCAAGCAACGCTCTTTCACCCCCTTTTGAGGCTGCAAAGCAGGGGATAAGGCGGCGCAAATCCTGGCATCACATCGCCAGCGTGCTATGGTGTCGGGCCGTTCGGCCTGCGGTTATTTCCGTGCGTCGAGCAGAGCTTTTCCGCCTCTCCGAGCGCAGCTCCGCGCTCCCGAACCAAGAAGCCCGTCATGCATCTGACAATCGAACGCGCAACGCTCCTTTCAGTTTTGAACCACGTGCATTCCGTGGTCGAGAAGCGCAACACGGTGCCGATTCTTTCCAACGTCCTGATCGAGGCGCAAGGCCAGCGCCTGACCTTCACCGCGACCGACATGGACCTGACCGTCGAAGAGCGGGTCGAGGCCGCGATCAGCCAAGAGGGCAGCACCACTTTGTCGGCGCACATGCTCTATGACATCGTGCGCAAGTTGCCCGACGGTGCGCAGGTCGAGATGCGCTTGGATCCCGCCAGCCAGCTTTGCAGCATCGCAGCGGGCCGCTCCAGCTTTGAACTGCCGACGCTGGCCAAAGAGGGCTTCCCGTCGATCCCGCAAGACGATTTGCCCGAAGCACTGGGCGTTACCGGCCAGCACCTGAAGCAACTGATCGAGCGGACGCGTTTTGCCATCTCGACCGAAGAGACCCGCTATTACCTGAACGGCATCTATCTGGAATCCTTCCAGCAGGACGGCAGCCAGGGCCTGCGCGCTGTAGCCACCGACGGCCACCGCCTGGCCAAGTGCGAAATCGCCATGGAGCTGCACGGCTTGACCATCCCCGGCGTCATCGTGCCCCGAAAGACCGTCGGCGAGATTTTCAAGATGATCGAGGACGAGGACGAGACCGTCGAGCTGTCGGTCAGCGAGACCAAGATCCGCATCAAGCAAGGCGATCTGACGCTGACCTCCAAGCTGATCGACGGCAACTTCCCCGACTATCAACGCGTGATCCCGAGCCAGAACGACAAGGTTTTGAGCTTCGATCCCCGCGCCTTGGCCAAGGCGGTAGATCGTGTGTCGGTGGTCTCGACCGACCGCTCGCGCGGCGTCAAGTTCGGCTTGGACAGCGCCTCTATGAGCCTGCAATCCAACTCGGCCGGTGTCGGCAGCGCCTTCGAGGAGCTGGAGGTCACCTATAGCGGCGAGGCCATGACCGTCGGCTTCAACGCACGTTATCTGTCTGACATCCTGGGCCAGTTGCAGGGCGAGGTGGCCGAGTTCCGCCTGAACGACTCAGCCTCGCCCGTGGTCGCCAGCGATCCCGAGGACAAGACCGCGCTGTTCGTGCTCATGCCCATGCGGGTCTAAGCGGCCGACATGTCTGCCCTTGCCCCCCTGCCCGTCGCACCGGATGCGGTGCCAAAAGGGGCGCCCGCAAACTGTAACGCCCTGCCCCCCACACCCGAGACGCCTAAGCCTGTGATCAAAACCCCGCCGCTGTGGGTCTCGCGCCTGGTGCTGCAAGCCTACCGGTCCTACGACAGCCTGTCGCTTGAGCTGGATCAACGCTTTGTGGTGCTGACCGGGCAGAACGGCGCGGGCAAGACCAACGTGCTGGAGGCCCTGTCGCTGCTGTCGCCGGGGCGCGGCCTGCGCGGCGCGCAGTTGAGCGAATTGCAGAAGCTGGATCAGGCTCAGCCCTGGTCGGTCTTCTCGACCTGGCAAACCCCTCTGGGCGAACGCCGCCTGCACTCCCATCGCGAGGCTGGCAGCGATAAGCGCCTGCACCGCTTGGACGGCGCGCCGCTCAAGTCCTTGCAAGGCTTTGCCGACTTGGTGGCCCTGACCTGGCTAACGCCCCAGCAAGACGGGCTATTCCGCGGCCCCTCCAGCGAGCGGCGCGCCTTCTACGATCAACTCGTGCTGGCGCTCTACCCGCAACACGCCCGCCACCTCAACGCCTATTCGGTCAGCCAGCGCCAGCGCGCCAAGATCCTGCGCGATGCCGCCCAGCGTCGCCAGACCGCCGACCCCGCCTGGTTGGCCGCCACCGAAGATGCCATGGCCCGCCACGGTGTGGCCATCGCCGAAGCTCGCCTGGCCGCGCTTGAGCATCTTTCCAGCCGTTTGGCCCAGGATTTCGGCCCCTTCCCCGGCGCCGACCTGGCCCTGCAAGGAGACTTCGAGGCCGCCTTGCAGGAAAGCTCCGCTGTCGATGTAGAAGACTGGGCGCAATCGACCTGGGCGCGTAGCCGCGAGCAGGATCAAGCCACCGGGCGCACCCAATTTGGCCCCCACCGCAGCGATTTATTGGTCTTTCACAAGGCCAAGGGGCTGCCCGCGCAAACTTGTTCCACTGGCGAGCAAAAATCGCTCGTTATCGCTTTGATTCTGGGCCACATTTACATGATTGCCGCCCTGCGCTCCATGCCAGCGGTGCTGCTGCTGGACGAGGTGGCCGCCCACCTGGACGCGGGCAAGCGCGACGCCCTGTTTGAGGCTCTGGAGGCCCTCGGCGCACAGGTCTGGATGACCGGCACCGAGCCCAGCGCCTTCGCCAGCCTGGGCCCGCGTGCTCAAGCTTTTGAGGTGACCGGCGGCAAGCTAGCGGCCTACGACCTGCCCCCTCCTTAGGGGCGCAAACGCACAACAGACACGCGCGCCGCTAGGGCGCAGCCAGAAAAGCAGCCGCCGCATGGCAGCGGCGAAGAGAAAGTACGACGATGAGCAACGAGACGCTTGAACAGCAGGCCTACGATTCCGGTTCGATCAAGGTTCTGAAGGGCCTGGACGCGGTACGCAAGCGCCCCGGCATGTATATTGGCGATACCGACGACGGCTCAGGCCTGCACCACATGGTCTACGAGGCCGTGGACAACGCCATCGACGAGGCGCTGGCCGGTCACTGTGATCTGGTTGAGGTGATTTTGAACGCCGACGGCTCGGCCACCGTGCGCGACAATGGCCGCGGTATCCCGACCGACATTCACGCCGAAGAAGGCGTGTCGGCCGCCGAGGTCATCATGACCCAACTGCACGCAGGAGGTAAGTTCGACCAGAACTCCTACAAGGTCTCGGGCGGCCTGCACGGCGTTGGCGTTTCGGTGGTCAACGCCCTGTCGGACTTCCTGGAATTGCGCATTTGGCGCGGCGGCAAGGAGCATTTCGTGCGCTTTGAGCGCGGCGTCACCATGGCCCCGCTGGCGGTGGTCGGCGCGGCCGAAGGCAAGAAAGGCAGCGAGGTGACCTTCCTGCCGTCGTCTGACACCTTCTCGATGACCGATTTCGACTTCGACACGCTGGAGCGCCGTCTGCGCGAGCTGGCCTTCTTGAACTCTGGTGTACGCATCCAGTTGGCCGATAACCGCGCCCACGAACCGCGCGTTGTTGAGCTGTTCTATGAAGGTGGCCTGTCTGCTTTTGTCTCTTATTTGGATCGTAAGAAGCACCCGCTGATCGAAGCGCCCATCCTGATCGGCTCCGAAAAGGATGGCATCACGGTCGAGGTGGCCTTGCAGTGGAACGACAGTTTCAACGAAACCGTGCTGTGTTTCACCAACAACATTCCTCAGCGTGACGGCGGCACCCACTTGGCGGGCTTCCGCGCCGCCCTGACCCGCCAGATCAACGCCTATGCCAACTCCAGTGGCATCTTGAAAAAGGAAAAGGTCACGCTGTCGGGCGAAGATAGCCGCGAAGGCCTGACCTGCGTGCTGTCGGTCAAGGTGCCGGATCCCAAATTCTCCTCGCAGACCAAGGACAAGCTGGTCTCCTCCGAGGTGCGCCCGGTGGTCGAGAACGTGGTCAACGAAAAGCTGTCCGAGTGGCTGGACGAAAACCCCGGCCTGGCACGGACCATTGTCGGCAAGGTGGTGGAAGCGGCCCTGGCCCGCGAGGCGGCCCGCAAAGCGCGCGAGATGACCCGCAAAAAGTCGGCCCATGACATCGCAACGCTGCCCGGCAAGCTGGCGGACTGCCAGTCCAAAGACCCGGCGCTGTCCGAGATCTTCTTGGTGGAGGGCGATTCTGCCGGCGGTTCGGCCAAAGGTGCGCGCGACCGCCACTTCCAAGCCATCCTGCCCCTGCGCGGCAAGATCCTTAACGTCGAGCGCGCCCGCTTTGACAAGATGCTGGCCAGCCAAGAGGTGGGCACCCTGATCGCGGCTCTGGGCACCGGCATCGGCCGCGAAGAGTTCGACATCGAAAAGTGCCGCTATCACAAGATCATTATCATGACCGACGCGGACGTGGACGGCGCCCATATCCGCACGCTGCTGCTCACCTTCTTCTTCCGCCAAATGCCCCAGATTATCGAGCGCGGCTACCTCTACATCGCTCAGCCGCCGCTGTTCCGCATCCGCAAGGGCTCGTCTGAGACCTACCTGAAGGACCAGCGCGCCCTGGATCAGCACCTGATCAACGAGGGCAGCAAGGACGCTTTGTTCCAGCAGGGCAATGGCGCACAGATCGCCGGACCCGACCTGATCGCTCTGGCCCAGCAGTCCGTGAGCGCACGCGACTTGATCGCCACCTTGGGCCGCCGCTTGGGCTCACCGAAGGTGGTGGAGCAGGCGCTGATCGCGGGCTTCTTCTCGCTGCGCGCTGACCAAGACGAGGCGCTGGCCGCGCTGGCCCCGCGCCTTGCCGAACGCCTGGACCGCAGCGAAGAAGAATGGGCGCGCGGTTGGAGCGTCAAGCCGCTGGACTCTGCCTTTGGCCTGCGCATCTCGCGCAGCCTGCGCGGCGTGACCGAGACCTATATCCTGGAGCCGACCCTGGCCATCGGCTCGGAGCAGCGCCGCCTGCACGAGTTCGCGCACCTAATGGAAGAGACCTTCGCCGAACCCGGCAGCCTGACCGCTAAGGACCAGACCCACCCGCTGTTTGGTCCCTCGGCGCTGGCCGAGCTGATCACCGATTTGGGCCGCAAGGGACAGACCATTTCGCGCTATAAGGGCTTGGGTGAAATGAACCCAGAGCAGCTTTGGGAGACAACCTTGGACCCCAACGCGCGCTCCTTGTTGCAGGTGCGGATCGAGCATGCGGAGAAGGCCGACGATGTCTTTACGACGCTGATGGGCGACGTGGTGGAGCCGCGCCGGGAGTTCATCCAAGCCAATGCGCTGGAAGTGGCCAACCTGGACGTTTAGAGGGACCGCCTTGCTGTTTGCCCCTAGCAGGTCTGGCTTTAGCTGGACTTCCTTCGCCATAACCCCAAGCGCTGTCCAATTCTGGCCGCATGGCTTGGCTGGTTATGG
>CAZHYF010000178.1:0-6458 GCA_964536635.1 uncultured Rhodospirillaceae bacterium
TGCAGGGTGGCGCGGATGCGTCCGCCGGTCCAACGCTCCAGCAGTTGGCCGAAGTTGACCGCCAGTTGGCCGTCCGTGGGTGGGATGTCCAGCCAGTCGCCAGCCCTGGTCTGAGCCTGCAGCCCGGCGACGCCATTTTGGGCCAACAGCGTGATGAAACCGGAGTCCACATGGGGCTTACCGATCAAATGGCGTTCGTGGTCTATCCAGACCTCAGAGCCCAGGTCGCCAAAACTCTCCTTGGTGCGGGGCGGATAGCGGATCAGGCGCAGCGTCGAGATAGGCTGCTCAAAGGCGGCGAGCAGCAACGCCGGGTCCAGGCCTAGCCCGCGCGCCAAGGCTGCCAAGATCGCCCGCCCGCAAGCATCCATGGCGCGGTAGTAGTCGGCTGCGGCTTGCTGCCAGCGCGGGTCATCCGGCAAAGGCGTTGCCTCACCTAAGGGGTCGCCAGTGGTCAATCCGCCCGCGCCAAAGGCCAGGTCGGGACCAAGGTCAATGCCTTCTTTGTAGGTCGCTAGGCCCGGCGTAACGGGAAAGTAGCCCCGATAAAGGTTGGGGTTTGCGGGTTCGAAATTGCGCTTGTAGAGGCGGCGCTTGTCCGCCTGGCTGAGCGCAAATAAGCGCAGCAACTCAGCGCGCGTGGCTGGGCTGAGGACCGAACCGGGCAGACCGGTGATGGTCATAAAGCCCAGATCGCTGGCGGCCGCCAAAATGGCCGCATCGCAAGCATCGCGTTCTGGCGTATCCGGCCCAAAGAGCGCTGCGATATCGATCGCTTCGACCTGCGGTGCTTCGCTGATCATGGCCCATCCCTTCCATCAATCCAAGAGGACAGGCGACAGCCTAGGTCAGAATGGAAAAACGCCCCGCTCCAAACGCGACAGCCCAGCCGATTTTTGGCAAGATCGGCCGGGCTGTTGTCGCGTCGATTGGGCTTACTTGGCCTAGAAGAAGGCCTGAATGCCGGTTTGAGCGCGTCCCAAAATCAGCGCGTGGACGTCGTGGGTGCCTTCATAGGTGTTGACCGTCTCCAGGTTGGCCGCGTGGCGCAAGACGTGGTAGCCGATCTGGATGCCGTTGCCGCCGTGCATGTCGCGCGCCATCCGCGCAATATCCAGCGCCTTGCCGCAGTTGTTGCGCTTGACGATCGAGATCATCTCGGGCGCGAACACCTTCTGGTCGATCAAGCGGCCCACCCGCAGCGAAGCTTGCAGGCCCAAGGTGATCTCAGTCTGCATGTCCGCCAGCTTCTTTTGATAGAGCTGGGTTGCCGCCAAAGGCTTGCCGAATTGCTTGCGGTTCATGCCGTAGTCGTGCGCGCGCAGCCAGCAGTCTTCGGCAGCGCCCATAGCGCCCCAAGAGATGCCATAGCGCGCCATGTTCAGGCAGGAGAAGGGGCCCTTCAGGCCTTCAACGCCGGGCAGGATCGCGTCCTCGCCGACTTCAACGCCTTCCATCACCACCTCGCCGGTGACCGAGGCACGCAGCGACAGCTTGCCCTCGATCTTGGGCGCCGACAGACCGGCCATGCCCTTCTCCAGAATGAAGCCGCGGATCTTGCCGTCGTGCGCATCGGACTTGGCCCAGACCACAAACACATCCGCGATTGGCGCGTTGGAAATCCACATCTTTGAGCCGGTCAAACGGTAGCCGTCTGCGGTCTTTTCAGCGCGGGTCTTCATGCCGCCCGGATCAGAGCCCGCCTCGGGCTCGGTCAGACCAAAGCAACCAATCAGCTCACCGCTGGCCAACTTGGGCAAATAGCGCTGCTTTTGCGCTTCAGAGCCGAAGGAATAAATGGGGTGCATGACCAGCGATGATTGCACCGACGCCATAGAGCGGTAGCCCGAATCCACCCGCTCGATTTCGCGTGCGATCAGGCCATAGGCAACGTAGGAGGCGCCGACGCCGCCGTACTCTTCGGGCAGGGTCGCGCCCAGCAAACCCGTTTGGCCCATCAGGCGGAAAATCTCAGGTTCAACGCCTTCGTTGGCGTACATGTCCTCGACGCGCGGCGCCAGTTCTGCCGCAGCAAAAGCCGCCGCGGTGTCTTTGATCATCAGTTCATCTTCGCTCAACTGCTGATCAAGCAAAAAGGGGTCTTGCCAAGTAAAGGGGCCCATGGTGTCCTCCGTCATGTGTCCGAGCGTTTGGCCCAGCCTCAGCGCTTTTGTGCCGCTGGGCTCGTTCGGGGCCGATTGGCACCTTGTTCCTCCAAAGATGAGCAAGTTACAAGAGCTTGCTTAGTCGCATATGCGCTCTAATGCTTCGGTTAGGCACAAAGTTGAAGAATCCGTAAGAAAGCGAACATGCCATGAAGTCGGTTTTGCACAGCATCCAAGATTGGGATCAGGCCTATAGCAACCAGGGCTATGTGCCCCACGCCTTGGCGCTGATGGAGACCAACGCCGCCAGCGCAGCCGCCTATCGCGCGGTCCTGCTGGCCGAAGGCCGCGCCGAGCTGGGGCTGCGCTATGGCCCCGGTGCGCGCAACACGCTGGATTTGTTCTTGCCCCAGGGCGGCCAGGCGGCGGCCAAAGGCCTTGTGGTGTTTGTTCATGGCGGCTACTGGCGCGCCTTTGATCCCAGCTACTGGTCGCACCTAGCCCAGGGCGCGGTGGACAGCGGTTGGGCCGTGGCCATGCCGGGCTATACCTTGGCACCAGAGGTTCGTATCCGCGATATCGGGCAGGAGGTGGCAGCAGCCGTCAACCTAGCCGCTCAGCAGGTGGCCGGGCCAATCCGGCTGACTGGCCACTCAGCAGGCGGGCACCTGGTGGCGCGCCTCATGTGCGAAGATTCTGGCCTTGAACCCGCTGTAGCTGAGCGCGTTGACCTGTGCCTTCCCATTTCAGGCCTGCCCGATCTGCGCCCCCTGCTGCGCCTGGAACTCAACAACGATCTGCATCTTGACGCCGAAGAAGCCGCGGCTGAGAGCCCGGCCCTGCTGGAGCCCCGCGCCTTCGCCCGCCTGGTCTGCTGGGTTGGCGGTGGTGAGCTGGACGAGTTCTGCCGTCAAAACGCGCTGTTGGCCAATATCTGGGCGGGTTTGGGCATCGAGACGCTGTGTGTCGAAGAGGCGAACCTTAACCACTTCAACGTCATCGACGGCCTGCAGCAGGCCGACAGCCCGCTTGTTCAAGAGCTCTTGCGCTCGCATTGACCTGCCAGCGCCTCGCGGGCCAACAGGTGAGAACTGAGCAAGACAGGCGCGACTCACGCCACTGGAGATCGCCCCGAGGCCCTTGCATGCTCGCCAATTCCGACGTCAAACGACGTTGACCGCAGCATAGCTGCTTGATTTACAGCCATTTGGAGAATCAGACCTTGCCTTGCGGGCCAAGCTGTGCGCTAACTCTGGTCTAGATGTCTAAACCTTTGCTGGTCACCTTCCTCAAGGCAGCCGGCATCGGGCGAGCGAATTGATCATTCAAGAATCGAGTGCTCCGACACCATCACTCAAGTCTGGGCCCTCTGATGAACACCTTCAAGTTTTGCGCCGCCGCTTTGGCGACCACTTTCGCAACCAGCGCCTGGTCGCAAGACCTGACCTTGAGCGGATTTATGCGCTTCGACGCCCACTATGGCGTTGCCTACGACGAGCACTATTCCACCCCTGGCAATGACCAAGTCACCGAGCTGGACTTTGCTGCGGTTGGCCGTATCGAGGCCGATTATAGCAAGTCCACCAAGTCGGGCTTGGAATACGGCATGCACCTCGAACTGGATGTCTACCAATCCGACGGCGACCGCGGCAGTTTCTTTGAAGCATGGGAAGGTTTGACGCCCTGGGACGACATCACTTCTGGCGATGGCGTCGAATTCAACGACGGCTATATCTTTCTGAAGTCTGCTCTGGGCGACATCAAGCTGGGCGACACGGGCCCTGCGGGCAAGGCGCGCAACCAGCTCAATGTGCCAATTTTGCCAATGGGTGCGCTGCGCCTGGACAGCTATTCACGCCCGCACAATAATCTGTTTTGGTTTTACCCTAACGAAATCTGGGTGGAGAACGTTACGCTCTATTACGCCAACAGCTTTGCGGGCATAGATTTCGATGTATCTGTTGACGATGAAGGCATCTGGGTCTTGGGCGTCGGATACCAGGGTCAGGTCGGTGATGTCGGAATCGAGCTGGGACTGACCGGCTCTGCCAATGACTTCTATGGCATTGATATCTATTGCTTTGCGGGGTCGGCACAGGCAGAAATCGGCGGGCTGACCGCTGGGCTTAGCTTGGCTTCTTTGGATGCGCCCGGCGTCGTTACCGACGAGTATATCGCTGCCGGCCTCAGCTATGACTTCGGAGCCCTGGTTCTGGGCGCCGGTGTTGAAACACACATCTCCAACTTCGATTTCGCCAAAATCTTCGATCCGATTTTTGGCCCGGTTTCCGAGGTGTTCGAGACCAACCTTTTTGTCGGAGCAGACTACGAGCTGGCCGACGGCCTGCACCTGGCTGCCGGTCTTGGAAATTTGGACGGTAACAACCTGCTCAACTGGACCGACTACAGCCGAGCGCTCAATGGCTTGCCACGCACCTTCAACGCAGTTGCCTCCGTGCGGGTCGAGTTCTAAAGTCGGCCTCAATGAGTTGCCTTCAGTCTGAGCGCGATAAGCCGTTGATTTAGCAACAAAGTTATCTGCGCCCTTGCTGCCATCATGTCAGGGTTATGCGCCAGACCGGTCTCAGCCCGCCAGCAGTGCAGCATTGCCGCCCGCAGCCGTGGTATCCACGCAAAGGTGGCGTTCGTGCGTCACGTGGCCTTGATCGGGCATGCCGGTGATCAAGGCTAGGATGGCGCCGCTTCGATCAGCCAGAGCTTGCGCGTAGGCTGAAGCCTCGCCGCCCCACCAAATCACACCGCTGAAGCCGTCAAGCTGCTCTAGCATCTCGGGCGACAACGCGCCTTTGACTGCCACGGCCCGACCGCCCAGCTCTTCAACCGCAGCCACTTGGGCTGCACTGGCCACCGAGCCTGGCCCCAGGCAGAGCAGCGGCGGACGCTGGATCAAGCTCAGGGTATTGGCCTCCCCGGTTGGCCCCGGCATGGCCTGGCGCTCCAACACCTGTTCACGACCCGAGGCGGCTTGCAAGGCGGCCTGTACCACGGCGAGATCTGCGGGTTGTTGTGCCTTGCTGGCAAAGCCAGTGGGCGCAGGACGCGGCGCTGCAAAGCGCTCCAAATAGTGTGGGCCGCCCGCCTTGGGGCCCGTGCCCGACAGGCCCTCGCCGCCAAAGGGTTGGCTGCCGACAACCGCGCCAATCTGGTTACGATTGACGTAGATGTTGCCTGCATGGATGGCGTCGGACACCTCCTGGACGCGGGTGTCAATGCGCGTGTGCAAGCCGAAGGTCAGACCATAGCCAGTGGCGTTCACGTCTGCCATGACCTGCTCCAGATCGTCGGCCTTGAAGGTCGCCACGTGCAAAACGGGTCCGAAGATTTCGCGCTCCAAGTCCGCAATGCCAGCGACCTTAATCAGGGTCGGCGCAACGAAGCAGCCGCGATTGGGCAGCGCCAATTCGTGCAGAACGCGCCCCTCAGAGCGCGCCGCTTCGATGTGGGCCTGGATGCCCGCGCGCGCGTCTTGGTCGATGACGGGGCCGACATCGGTTGACAGCAGCCAAGGGTCGCCCAAGCTGAGCTCGTCCATGCCGCCTTTGATCATCTCGATCACCGCGGGCGCGACGTCCTCTTGCACATACAAACAGCGCAGGGCCGAGCAGCGCTGACCGGCTGACTGGAAGGCCGAGGCCAGGATATCGCGCACTGCTTGCTCGGGCAGCGCGGTGGAATCGACGATCATGGCATTGAGCCCGCCGGTCTCCGCGATCAAGGGCGCACCGGGGTCCAGGTGCTGGGCCATTGAGCGGCGGATCACCAGCGCGGTTTCGGTCGAGCCGGTAAAGACCACTCCCGACACCCGCGCATCACGGGTCAGCGCCGCGCCGACCTGACTGCCTGCCCCTGGCAGCAGTTGCAAGGCCGCCTTGGGCACGCCAGCTTCGTGCAGAAAACGCACGGCAATGGCAGCAATCAGCGGCGTCTGCTCGGCGGGCTTGGCCAGCACCGCGTTGCCACAGGCCAGAGCCGCTGCAATCTGCCCGGTGAAGATCGCCAGCGGGAAGTTCCAGGGCGAGATGGCCGCGAAGATCCCCCGCGGCTCGGGCTGGCTGTCCTCGGCCTGCTGGGCGTAGTAGCGCAAGAAGTCCACCGCCTCGCGCAGCTCGCCCACGGCATCGAGCTGGCTTTTGCCCGCCTCTTTGGCCAGGGTGCCGAAGATCAGCCCAAAGTTGGCTTCATAGAGATCAGCCGCGCGGCGCAGGGCCACGGCGCGGTTTACGACCGGCGCAGACCAGGGCTCGGCCGCATCCAGCGCCAAGCCGACGCAGGCCGCGTCTGCCTGCAACACCTCAGCGACGCGCTCGCCAGTCGCGGGGTTGGTCACGGGCA
>CAZHYF010000179.1:0-6416 GCA_964536635.1 uncultured Rhodospirillaceae bacterium
GGCGGCGCCGGCTTGACGTCGCGCGGGGAGCCCAAGCAGGCCCTGAGGGCCTACTACGCGCCGCACCAGACCGGTCACACCACCGAGCTGCTGCAAGGCACCAACGGTTCGGTCTATTTCTTGCGCAACACCGATATCCAGATCGGCTCCGAGCTGATCGAGCGCCAGTTGCGTGACCCCATCACCGACCGGGTTATGAGCAAACAGGTGCTGGTGCGTGGGCGCGACTATGAGATCAACTACATGGCCGGGCGCCTGATTATGACGGCACCGCTGACCTCGGTTGAAACCGATCCTCGGACCGGAGCGCAGCTCAGCAACCTGCTGTTTGTCTCCTATTCTTACGCCTTGAACGACCTGTTAACCAAGCAGGCGCTCTACGGCAGCGAGGCCAGCCTCTGGCTGTCGGACGGTCTGCAAATTCGTGGCTATGCGCAAAGCAAGGAGCAGAGCGACGGCGGGCTGAACGTCACTGGAGCGGGTGTAACCTTGGCTCCCTTCGACCGGACACGCCTGTCGCTGGATCTGGCCTACAGCAAGAGCTTGGGTGTTGAGCAGTTCCGTTCGCGCGATGGTGGCTATACGTGGCAATCCAACTTGCAGCCTGGTAGCGAGCAACTAGGCGCGCGCGGCTTCATGGCGAGCTATGAGACGAGCTTTAGCGACTGGAGCGGCGATGCGCGGGACGGCAGCCTGTCGGGTTATTTCCACAGCTTCCAGGCCGGATTCCGCGACGCGCAACGCGATGTTGCGCGGGATCGCAATGAGTTTGGCGCTCAGCTTTCGGCGCCCATCAACGGTGAATGGGGCCTAAGCCTGGGGCTGAGCGCCATTGACGACAGCGATGACCGCTTCAGCCGGGGCAGTTTCGATGCGGGCTTGACCTATCGCATCAGCCCAGAGCTAAGCTCGGCCTTTGGGGTTCGTCGCAGTTGGAGCGGTGATGAGAGCGGAACCGGTCTTTACGGCAGCCTCAACTGGGCGCTGGGGTCTGGTCTGCAATTGGGCATCAACGGCGATCTGGACACGGCCCAGGGCCAATTTGGCCTGGGCGCCAATCTGGGCATTCAGCTTGCGCCCGGTCTCGACCTTGGCCTTGGGTTGGGTGTGGCAGACGGACGGCTGGGGCTGGTCTCTAGCCAGATCCAACAGATCGACCAAGACGGCGATGCCTCCTATGTGCGCTGGGCCGCGGGCCAGGCTTCTGGTTCTGGCTTTGGGGCCGCCGCGCGTCACGCAGCAGCGGGCTTCGAAACTGGGCAAATCATCGTTGGCAATCGCTCAATCCTTGAGGACGGCAGCAGTGTGTTCAGCGAAACGGCCTTCTATACCAAGGACGGCCAGGCGAGCGGCACGACCAACAGCTCGGGCTACAGCTTTGAGCCCTTCGACCTCTTCCAATTGGATCTCTCCGTCGAAATCGGAGAGATAGAAGACCAGCGACGCCAGGCGGTCAGCGCAACAGGTCTGTGGCAAGCGCCTTTGTTCGTCGCGCGTCCACGGTTGGAGTACCGCCGCGATCGTGATTTGGCGACCGGCGCGCTGCGGCAAACGCTGCTCAACAGTCTGCGCCTGCAAGACAACACCCTCGATGATTGGGCCGTTGAAGCCTACGCGCAAAGCATCTTGTCCTATGACAGCTATGCGGATTCGGCGGTTGATCAGATCGGCTATGATCAGATCTTGATCGAAGGCGGCCTGTCGGCGGCCTACCGCCCGGTCAGCAACGATGAGCTCAACGCGCTGATTTCTTACGATTTTGTTTATGAATTGCCACCAGACGCGCAAGCGTCCCAGGATGTTGTACGCCGCAAAGAACATCAGTTTGCAACCGAGCTGTTCTGGAACGCCAACCCGGACCTGAAATTGTCCGGCAAGTACGCGTTTAAGATTGGGCAGGTCAGCGCTGATCGCAGCAGCGATATTTGGTTCGACAGCTCGGCGCAGCTCGGCATTGCCCGCATGGAGCTGTTTGGCGATCAGCTCTTGTCGGTCTCACTGGAAGGCCGGGTCATGCACTTCAATGCCAGCGATCTGTGGACCGTGGGTGCGGTGCCATTCGTCTATACCAAGGTTCCCGGTCAAGACGCCATACGCCTTGGGCTCGGCTACAACTGGGGCGGGATTGGCGACAGTCTATTGGGGGCAGGCGGCGATCAGTCCGGTTTCCTCGTCAACCTGGTGGGGGCTTGGTAGGGCCAGAGCCCTGGTTCATGTACTGATGGTTCATGTACCGATGGTTCATGCGCCCGCTGGCGCGCCTTTGGCTGCTGGCCGTGAGCCGTTTGCCCTACGCGCCCACCAGGGCCTTGGCCTGCGCGCGCAGCACAAACTTCTGGATCTTGCCGGTTGAGGTGCGCGGGATCTCGGTAAAGACGAAGCGGCCCGGCACCTTGAAGGCCGCCAAGCGCTCGCGACACCAAGCACGCAGGGCCTCGGCGTCGGTCTCCTGCCCGGCGGCCAGCTCGATAAAGGCGCAAGGCGTCTCGCCCCACTTATCGTGCGGCATGGCGACCACGGCCACCACGGCCACGGCCGGGTGGCGATACAGGGCGTCTTCGACCTCGATCGAGGAGATGTTTTCTCCGCCCGATATGATGATGTCCTTCGAGCGATCCTTGAGCTGAATGTAGCCATCGGCGTGCATCACGCCCAAATCGCCCGAGTGGAACCAACCACCGGCAAAGGCCTCACGCGTGGCCTTGGGATTGCGGAAATAGCCCTTCATCACCACGTTGCCGCGGAACATGACCTCGCCCAGCGTCTGACCGTCGCGCGGCACCGGCTGCATTGTCTCTGGGTCGCACACGTCGAGCTGCTCCAGCGGCAGGTAGCGCACGCCCTGGCGGGCCTTCAGCTTGGCTTGCGCGTCCGAAGACAGGGCAGACCAGTCGGCGTGCCAGTCGTTGACCACCGCCGGGCCATAGGTCTCGGTCAGGCCATAGAGGTGGGTGACCTCAAAGCCTGCGGTCTTCATTTTGGCCAACAGGGATTCGGGCGGCGGCGCTGCGGCGGTGAAGATGTTGACCGGCTGCTCAAGGGGGCGTTTGACCTCGCTGGGGGCATCGACCATCAGCTGCATAACGATGGGTGCACCGCAAAGGTGAGTGACGCCCTCTTCGGCTAGCGCCTGCCAAATGGGCTCGGCGCGCACTTGGCGCAAGCAGACATGGGTGCCAACGATAGCCGACAAGGTCCAAGGAAAGCACCAGCCGTTGCAATGGAACATGGGCAGGGTCCACAGGTAGACCGCGTGCTTGGCCATGGAGGTGGTCAGCGCGTTGCCCTGCGCCAGCAGATAGGCGCCGCGGTGGTGGTAGACCACGCCCTTGGGATCGCCGGTGGTGCCCGAGGTGTAGTTGATCGAAATCGCGTCCCACTCGTCTTCAGGCATGAGCCAGGCGAAGTCTGGGTCACCGCTGGCGAGGAAAGCCTCGTAGTCCTGGGCGGCCTGATCGTCGTCGCGGCTCGTTTGAGGGCCGTCGAATTCGGCGTCATCGTATTGGATCAACAGCGGCTTGACTTGCGCCAGCTTCAGCGCCTCTTGCATGACGGGCATGAACTCGCGGTCCACGATCACCAGCCGCGAACCAGCGTGGTCAAGCTGGAAGGCAATAATCGCAGCATCCAAGCGGGTGTTGACGGAGTGCAGCACCGCGCCGCACATGGGCACGCCATAGTGGCATTCCAGCATGGCCGGAGTGTTGGCCAGCATGGCCGAGACGGTTAGCCCGCGTCCCATGCCCGCTTGGGTCAGCGCTGAAGCCAGTTGGCGCGAACGGGCATAGAAGTCGGCATAGCTGCGCCGCAGGGCGCCATGGACGATGGCGGTATGCTCTGGAAAGACGCTGGCGGCGCGCTCCAAAAAGGTCAAGGGCGTCAGCGGTTGGAAATTCGCCGGATTGCGATCCAGGTCCGTGTTGTATGGATTGTTCGCCATGGTCCTCACCCTTCTGTTGGTTTCGGCGCAGGGCCGTCTTGCCCCGCCCTGATTAGAGCGCGCATCTGCCCCTGACAAGCCCGCGCCCGAGAGTAGGGTGTCCCAGGTCGGGCTAATCGCGGCTAGCCGACATTGACCTCGACGCTATCGGCTAAGGTGTTGGCGATAAAGCAATAGCGATGGGCGCGATCTTGCATTTCGGCCAGCTTGGCGTCATCGACGCTAAAGCCGGTGTCAAAGCGCACCACCGGGTGCAGGTCGATCCGGGTCACTGACATGAGGCCCTTGGGGTTTTTGCCCAGATAGGCCACCGCATGGTCGTGGTAGCTGGCAACCGGCCAGCCGACCTTGGCCGCCAGGGCCAGAAAGGTCATCATGTGACAGCTCGACAGCGCCGCAGCCAGGGCCTGTTCGGGGTTGGTGTTCTCAGGCTTCCCGCCCCAGTCCGGCGCCGAGTCTACTTCCAGCTCAAAGCTGTCGTTGAACTGCACCGTGTGCTGGTTTGAAAATGCGCCGGGGCGCAACTCGGGCTCGATGCGTTGCCAGTGAAGCTGGATGGACAGGTCGGACATGGGCGCGGGCTCCTTGGGGCGGGTTGAGCGGGACTTAGGCGGCGGCGATGGACTTCTTGGGGTCATAGAAGGGGCGTTCGACCACCTGAGCTTGGACCGTTCCGCTGGCGGTGGCAACCTCCAAGGCGGTGCCCAGGCTGGCGGCTTCTGTCGCAACCATGGCCAGGGCGATGTTTTGCTTCAGGCGCGGCGAATAGACCGCAGAGGTGACCTTGCCGACCGGCTGGCCGTTTTGGCTGATGGTCCAGAAGGTGGTGTTGGGGCCCTTCAGCGGCGGGCAGTCCAGCACCAAGCCAACCTGCTTGCGGGTCACGCCCTGCTGCTGGATGCGGCGCAGGGCTGCTTTGCCGATGAAGTCTGCCTCCATGTCCAGGTTGACCAGGCGGTCGAAGCCCAGCTCAAAGGGGTTGGTGGTGATGTCGGCATCGGCGTGGTAGGACAGCATGCCACCTTCGATGCGGCGGATCGACGAGGTGTGGCCGGGCTTGAGGCCGAAGGGCTGACCCGCTGCCATGATGGCCTCCCAGAGCGCATCGCCCTGGCTGCCGTCTTGCAGGTAAAGCTCAAAGCCCAGCTCGCTGGACCAGCCGGTGCGCGAGACCACCAGCGGAATGCCGTTCAACTCGACCTGGCGCAGCCAGTAGTAGCGCAGGTCCATGATGCTGTCGCCGAACAGGGCGCGCATGATCTCACCGGACTTGGGCCCCTGCAATTGCAGCGGCGAGACGTCGGGCTCAAAGATTGTGACATCCAGGCCCGCGTGAACCGCCACGCCCTGAGCCCAAAGCAGAATGTCGCTGTCGGCCAAAGAGATCCAATAGCGGTTCTCTTCCAAGCGCAGCAAGATGGGGTCATTCAAGATGCCGCCATCGGCGTTGGTGATCAGGATGTACTTGCACTGACCGACCGCCAGCTTTGACAAATCACGCGGGGTCAACATCTGCACGAACTTGGAGGCATCGGGGCCGACGATCTCGACCTGACGCTCAACAGCCACGTCGCACAAGATGGCGGCGTTGACCAGGTTCCAGAAGTTCTGCTCGGGATCGCCGAAATCGCGCGGGATGTACATGTGATTGTAGACCGAAAAGGCCTGAGCGCCCCAACGCACAGTGGCGTTGAAGTAGGGCGATTTGCGGATCTGAGTGCCGAAGCCGAAGTCGTCTGGGTGTGCCATGCGGGGAGCCTTTCCTGGCGAATGAGCGCTGCGCAGAGAGCCACCGGGCCGCTGCGTCTCTGGGGCTCTAACTAGCGCCAAACGGCCCGCCGTTGCGGTCTGAAGATGCGGGCTGTTTGGTCCAAACAGACCAAAGTTCGCTGGTCCTTGGACCATAGGCTCCCGCTTAGCGGCTGCGGTTGCTTGTGGACGCCGCAGCCAAGCGCACAAGGTCGGGCTGGGCGTTCTTGATCTCGCGGGTGACGATGTAGGTCATGTAGCGGTCAATGGGCAGCTCGGCTGCCAACATGTCGTCGATCAGCGCTTGGAAGGCGGCCAGGCTGGCGGAGACCACCGTCATCACATAGTCCATGCCGCCGCCGGTGGCGACGCAAGTGGTGACCTCGGGGACCTGGCGCACGAAGGCCTCGAAGCGGTCAAAGTCCGCCTTGCGGTGGCTGTTGAGCGAGACCGTCACCACCACCTTGGACAGATCAACGATGCGATCTAAGGCCAGGCTGCTGTGGTGGCCCAGGATCAAGCCAGCCTGCTTGAGCCGCGCCAGCCGCGCCCAACAGGGGGTGGGCGACAGACCCACCTTGTCGGCCAATTGGGTCTTGCTGAGCGGGCCATAGCTTTGCAGCGCTGCCAGGATGCGGATGTCCGCAGCGTCGAGCTTGGCCTTGGCGGCAGGGTTGGTCATGGGCTGAGCCTGGCGGTGCGAGGTTGGGCGTTGCGAGGTTGGGCG
>CAZHYF010000180.1:0-6382 GCA_964536635.1 uncultured Rhodospirillaceae bacterium
GCTAGCGGGCCAAGAGATCGCGCACATGGTCTGCAATCGCCAGGCTCGATGTGAGCCCCGGGCTCTCGATGCCAAACAGCTCGACCAGCCCTGGCAGGCCGTGCAGGTCTGGGCCTTGGATGACGAAATCCGCTCCGCTGGGGGTGTGAAAGTCGCTGGGCGGCAGGCTGGCCGGATCGACCTTGGGCCGCATGCCGGAATAGTCAGGCTCCAGCGCGCCGTCGGCCAAATCCGGCCAATAGCGGCGCACAGCGGCATAGAAGGAGTCCGCGCGCTGGGGATCAACCGCATAATCAAAGCTGAGCCAGTCGGGCGCGCCCTCCAGATTATCAGGGCCCGGCTGGCTGGGGTCGATCCGCAGGTCCAGGAACTCGGTGTCAGGTCCAAAGCGGCAGGCGCCCTGGCGATCGACGGTCAGATGCACACCGAGCCCACCCTTGACCGGCACGGGGTAGATCAGCCGCTTGAAGGGCGAACGCCCGCTGATGCGAAAATAGTTGCCTTTGGCAAAGGTGGCGCTGGGTCGCAGGTGCGACCGATCAAGCGCTATGCGATTGGAGACCATGAGCGCGTTAAGCCCAGCAGCGTTGACCAGTCGTCTGGCGTGCAAACGCATGGGCTCCGGGCCACCAATCAGGCAGTCAAAGCCCCCGCCGACCGCGGGCTTGACCCAAAGCAAAGGTGCCTCCAGCGCCAGAAAGCCGCCCGCGGCCTCCAGGTCGCCCAGTAAGGACAGCATGAAGCCGTGACTATCGACAATTCCGGTCGAAGGCGACAGCAGGGCAGCGGTGCAAGACAGGGCAGGTTCCAGCGCCTGGGCCTCCGCGGCAGTCAGCAAACGAATATCGTCAACGCCGTTTCCCCGGGCCTTGTCTTGGATCCCTGCGAGCATGGCGGTTTCAGCCTCATCGCAGGCCACCACCAGCTTGCCGATGGCGTCGCAGGCAATCCCCCGCTCGGCGCAGTAGGCGTAGAGCAGCTGGCGCCCAGCGACACAGAACTGCGCCTTCAGCGAGCCCTTGGGGTAATAAATGCCCGCGTGCACCACCTCGGAATTGCGCGCCGAGGTCTCCTCGCCGAATTGGTTGTTTTTCTCGACAACCAGCACCTCGTGCCCGGCCTCAGCCAGGGCGCGCGCGCAGGCCAGGCCGACGACACCAGCCCCCACCACCAGTGTCTCGATGTCGTCGCGCGCAAGGTTGGCGTCGTCCAGTTCGGGAAAGAGGTCAGCGCGGGGCATGGCTTGGTCGCAATCGCAGCAGATCGGCAGAAGGATGCCTCTGGTTAGGCCAAAGGCGACCCTGGTTGCAAGCGCTTGTATCGTCGCTTGGGCCACACTGCCTGGGGCAAATCAGCCTCACAGCCCTTTGAAGCAACCTGTCCTTTCGAGAGATGCTCTTATCCGTTTAGGTAGGTAGGTTTTGCAAAACGCCTCGGTTATTTTAGGTTGCGATACCTTTGCACTCTGCACAGTTTAGAGCATTTTGCGAACTTTTTGTCCATCTTCGCCGCTTGGTTCAAGCACGAGGCCGCTGGTCTCTGCCCCGCAGCCAAGCACGATTTCCATTTGCACTTAAGGCTTCGCCCATGCGTGCCCCATTTGATTTTATTAGCAAATTCAAGCTTTATGGAGTGTGTTGGGTCTTGGCCGCGACCCTGGTCTTGGGTGTCGCAAGTCCCAGCTATGCCGTGGACACCACGCGCCTTAGCCAAATTTGCAAACGCGAGGATGAATCTGCCATCGGCTTTTGCTTTGGCTACTTGCTGGCCTCGCTCAAAGTTGCGGTGCGCAATTGCGAAATTCGAAAAGAAGGCAGCAAGCAGTTCGTTGCCAAGGAGCTGGCCGTTGCCGAAGTCGGCGGCTTGAACGTGGTGGATGTGCGCAGCTATTTCTTGGACTATGCCAACAACACCCCGCTGAAGGATCTGACCAAAGACCCCGAGCACGCGATTCAGATCGCTTTGTCGCGGCACTTTCCCTGCCCGCAGTAGACGCGCGTGCCAGCGCCATAGGGCAGGGGGGCGCCATCCAAGGGCCTGGCCGAGCCAAGGAGGGGTTTGTGGGCGACCTGCTAAGGACGCGTCCTCTGGGCGACTTGACAGGTTGGGTGCGCAAAAGCTAGCACTGCCAGCAGCGGTTTCGGACGGCGCATATGCGCTGGGCGCGGCTTCCTATCCGTCTTGCAACAGGGGGACCAGCGATGGATCAAAATCCCAATCTGAGCAGCCTGCCCATTGAACCCGTTCTGTTGGATCCGCAGAGCGAATTGGCGCCTATTGAGCAGGCGCCTGCCGAACTGATTATTCCCGAGCTGCGGGCCGCTCTGAAGGCTGGCGATGCGGTCGCGCTGAACGCCATCCGCGATGCGCTGCACCCGGCTGACCTGGCGGACTCGCTGGAGTATTTGAGCCGCGATGAGCGCCTGTCGCTCTTCTTGACCCAACCCAGCTTCATTCACTCCGATATTCTGACCGAGCTTGAAGAGCAGGTGCGCCAGGAGCTGTTGCCGCAACTGCCGCCGCAACTGGTGGCGCGCGCGCTGATCGAACTGGATTCAGACGACCAGATCGATATGATTGAGGATCTGGAAGACGACGAGAAAGAACAGATCCTGGCGGCCATTCCGCTGGCTGAACGCCGCCGCCTGATCAAGTCCTTGACCTTCCCCGACTATTCGGTCGGCCGTATGATGGCGCGCGAGTTCGTGGCGCTGCCCCAGTCCTGGAGCGTCGGGCAAGCCATCGACTACATGCGCGCGTCGGCCAACTTGCCAGACGATTTTTATGATCTCTATCTGACCGACAGCGCTTTCCATCCAACGGGCAAACTGCCCCTTGCGCGCCTGCTGCGCGAACGCCGCGATCGCCGCCTGAGCGAGATTGCTGACGTAGACTTTCAGACCTACGAGCCCGACGAAGACCAGGAAGAATTGGCCTACCAGTTCCGCAAGTACTCCTTGATGACCGCTCCGGTGGTGGATGGAGAGACGGGCCGCTTGATTGGTATCGTGACGGCAGATGACGTGATCGACGTTATCGACGAAGAGGCCGAGGACGACATGCTGAAGCTGGCCGGCCTGTCGGGTGAAAGCGACGTCTTTGATAGCTCGCTGGACACTGCCCGCACCCGCTTTGCCTGGCTGTTGGTCAACCTGGGCACGGCCGTTCTGGCTTCGGCGGTCATCGCCCTGTTTGAAGCCTCGATCCAGTCGCTGGTGGCGCTGGCGGTGCTGATGCCCATCGTAGCCTCGATGGGGGGCAACGCGGGCACCCAGACCCTAACCGTCGTGGTGCGCGCCTTGGCAACCAAGGACATTACCAGTGCCACGCAATGGCGCTTTTTGTTGAAGGAGCTGACGGTCGGGGTCATCAATGGTTTGGCCTTTGCGATTATCGCGGCGGGCTGCACCTACGCCTGGAAGCAGGATCTGGGCTTGTCGTTGGTGATTGCGATTGCCATGGTGGCCAACCTCTTGATCGCGGCTTTCAGCGGCACGCTCATTCCTTTGGTTCTGGAGCGTTTGCGCATCGACCCAGCGAATGCCTCGGGGGTGTTTTTGACCACGGTAACCGACGTAATCGGCTTCCTGGCTTTCCTGGGCTTGGCCTCGACGTTCTTGCTCTAGGGCGGGCAATTTCAAAGCGCTTTGGAAAAAATTTCTCTCTGCTTGGGTGCCGGAGAAGCAATATTTGCAGCACATCATCGCTTCTTTCTTGCAGGGGCCCCAGAAGCGGTCTAAGGAATTTTTCAAAGCGCTACGAAGTGCTCACTTTAGCCTAAGAGATTTGCCATGTCCGCTTGGTGGCACAATGCCCTGATTTACCAAATCTATCCCCGCTCGTTCAACGACAGCAACGGCGATGGTCTGGGCGATTTGCCAGGCATCACGGCCAAGCTGGACCATATCGCGGGCCTTGGCGCCGATGCGATTTGGATCTCGCCCTTCTTTGCCTCGCCGCAGAAGGATTTCGGCTACGACGTGTCGGACTACTGCGCCATCCATCCCGACTATGGAACCATGGCTGACTTCGACGCGCTGCTGGCGGGGTGCCACGCGCGCGGGCTCAAGCTGATGATCGACATTGTGCCCTCGCACTGCTCGGACCAGCATGCTTGGTTCGAGGAAAGCCGTCAGTCGCGCGACAACCCCAAGGCCGATTGGTTCGTTTGGGTGGACCCCAAACCCGATGGCAGCGAGCCGACCAACTGGCTCTCCTTTTTTGGCGGCCACGCCTGGACCTGGGAGCCGCGTCGCCAGCAGTACTACCTGCACAATTTCCTTAAAGAGCAACCCAACTTGAACTACGCCAACCCGGCGGTGGTCGAGGCGATGCTGGAGGTCTGCCGCTTCTGGTTCGACAAGGGCGTGGACGGTTTCCGTCTGGATGCCATCCACACATTAAAGGCCGATCGCGCGCTGATCGACAATCTGCCGGTGGAAGACTTCGTGCTGGGGGACATGCCGCAGGACAAGCAGCCTTTCTTCCGTCAACGCCACGACACCGGCCAGCTCAATCAGCCTGCGATCCAGGAATTCAGCGCCAAGCTGCGAGCTTTGGCCGAGACCTACGGCGATCGTTTCTTGATGGGCGAGGTGCATGGCGAAGACTACATGCAGGTCTCTGACACCTTCACCCAGCCGGGGCGCCTGCACGGCACCTATAATTTCGGTCTGTTGGCTTGGAACGGCCTCACTCCTACAGGGTTAAGAGAGGCCCTGGACATGGCCCACCAGCACTTTGGCGCCAGCCAGCGCCTCACCTTCGCGCTGTCCAACCATGATGTGCCGCGCTCGGTCTCGCGCATGGCAAGCGCCAACAAGGTTGCGCCACAGCACCAGAGCGACCTGCAAGTTATGCTGACCCAGTTTCAGACCAGCCTTTTCAGCTCGAACTGCCTCTACCAGGGCGAGGAGTTGGGCTTTGTCGATAGCGACAGCTTGAGCCGCGCGGATCTGCAAGATCCCTGGGGGATCGAATTCTATCCGGCCTTCATGGGGCGCGATACCTGTCGCACGCCCATGGCTTGGCAGGCGGGGGCCCAGAACGGCGGCTTCAGCGCTAGCAAACCCTGGTTGCCGGTCGATACCCGCCATATCGCGCAAGCCGCCGATACTCAGGTGGGCCGCCAGGGCTCGGTCTACGAGCGTACCAGGCAGCACCTGGCCTGGCGCAAACAGCAACCGGCCTTGCTGGAGGGGGACTTCGAGCTGCTGGACAGTCCGGAAGCGCTCCTGGTCTTCAAGCGTGCGTCTGCGCAGCAAGCCTTGATCTGCGTTTTCAACTTTAGTGCTGAGGCACAGACCTATCGCGATCAGCTCGTTCAGCCCTATTCGGCCGCCTATTTGCCGGTCTAGGCGGAGGATTGGCGCGCTGCATTAAGGCTCTTTTGTGGCAAATGCGATTGTGGTTTGATTCCCGGCACCACTTGAGGTAGAGTTGTGGCATTTCAAAGATGACATTGGGACCATGCCATGCGCTCGCTCGCGTTGCTGCTCGCTTCAACAATTTTCCTGTCTGCATGCCAAAATTCTGGCATCAAATTCACCAACCCCTTGGCCGAGATCCCTGCTGCGAAGCGCTTTGGCGCGACCCTAAAGCATGATTCCAAGCCGCTTGCGACGGTCTTCGACACCATCCGCGCCTCGGATTGGCGCTTGAAGGAAGGGGCCGGAGACCAGACAGCCTCACGCGGATATCGCGCCCAGCTCAAGGGCAAAGCCGAGGCGGAGAAGTCGCTCAACCGCATTGATCTCAGCGGCGTACAAACGGCCTTGAGTGATCCAGATCAACAGGCGGTGGCTCTGGGCGGGCTTTACGCCTCCGCACCGCGGTTTCGCGCCGAAACTGGCATGGCGGTAACCCATTTCCGCAATGTGCTCACCACCACCTCGGGCATGACGCTCTATACCTTCAGTGGGGATATGCGCAACACACCGCTTTGTGTGGATGACTGCAATCTGCGCTTCCAGCCCTACTTGGTCGAACCCAACGCGCCCAGCTATCGCGAATTTGGTCACGCCCAGCGTCCTGAAGGCTACCATCAGTGGGCGGTCAAGGATCAGCCGCTCTATACCTTTATCGGCGATGCTGCCCCCGGCGATCGCAAGGGCGAGGGCCTGGAGAGCCGCTGGTACGCCGTGCCCTATCCCTTCGAAGGCGGAAGCCCTATTGCTGGTCTGGCGCAGCATATGAGCAATGCGCCGAGTTTGGCCTCGGCCCCGATTATTCCCAGTTTGGCAAGCCCGCCGCAATTGCAGGGCAGCGACATGGGTGCTGCGGCCTTCGGCCAGGTTGGAGCAATTCCTTTGGGGGCGGTGAGCGGCCCAACCAGCGGCTCCTATGCGCCCGTTCCGCTGAACAACGCCTCCGCGCCGCCGGT
>CAZHYF010000181.1:0-4363 GCA_964536635.1 uncultured Rhodospirillaceae bacterium
GTAGGCGCCATCACAGGCAAGCCCGCACCAATAGCCGCCGCCATGGGCTCTTCGATCAGATAGACCTTGCGGGCACCCGCCGCCTCGGCGCTTTCCTGGATCGCACGGCGCTCAACAGCCGTCGAGCCTGAGGGCACGCAGATCACCACAAGAGGCGCAGCGAAGGAGCGGAAGTTGTGCACCTTGCGGATGAAGTGCTTGATCATCTCTTCGGCGACTTCAAAGTCAGCGATCACACCGTCGCGCAAAGGGCGCAGCGCTTTGATGTTGCCCGGCGTCCGCCCCAGCATCATTTTGGCCTCGTCACCGACCGCCATGACCTGACGGCGGCCCTTGACCTCCGCGATGGCCACGACCGAGGGTTCGTTCAAGACGATCCCTTGTCCTTTGACGTAAACCAGGGTGTTGGCGGTGCCCAAATCAATGGCCAAATCCGACGACAACCACCCCAGAAGCCGAAATAGCATTCTTGGTCCTCAATCTGCCTGCGTGGGCCCATAGGTCGCCCATCCGGCCCTAAATACGCGTTTGGCAGCAAATGACAAAGGAAACAAGGCCTGGCAGGCCAGAAAAAAGCGCGCAAAGCCCCTGCTCAGCGCGCTTTTTCAAGCAATGACCATGCCCAGGACCACAGCCTTAGGCAGCAGCAGCCTCTGACTCTGTCTTCTCACGCTTGATAATGTAGCGATTCAAAGCGTTGGCGTAGGCCCGCGCTGAGGCGACCAGCGTGTCCACGTCGGCGCCTTGGCCGGTCACGGTCCAACCGTCGTGCTCCAGCTTGACCGAGACCTCGGCCTGCGCATCGGTGCCACCGGTAACCGCGTGTACCTGATAGAGCTTCAGGTTGGCTTCGTGCGGATAGGCCTTGTGGAAGCCATTGAAAATGGCATCGACCGGTCCGTTGCCTTCGGCGGTGACCGGCACACGTTCACCATCGACGGAGACCACCAAGCTTGCGATATGCGGGCCCTTGTGACCGCAGTGGATCGACAGTTGTTCGAACTTCACCACATCGTTGACCCTTGCGGTGTCGTCCACCAGCGCGATCAAGTCCTCGTCGAACACGTCTTTCTTTTGGTCGGCCAAATCCTTGAAACGCTGGAAGGCGTCATTCAACTGGTTGTCGGCCAAGGTGTAGCCCAATTCAGCCAGCTTGGTCTTGAAGGCGTTGCGGCCCGAGTGCTTGCCCATGACCAGGTTTGAATCGGTCAATCCGATCCATTCCGGGCGCATGATTTCATAGGTCTCGGCATTCTTGATCATGCCGTCCTGGTGAATGCCGCTCTCGTGCGCAAAGGCATTGGCACCGACGATGGCCTTATTGGGTTGGACACCGAAACCGGTGATATTGCCCAGGGTCTTGGAGGCCTTCATGATCTTGGTGGTGTCGATGTTGGTATAGAAGGGCAGCTTGTCTGCGCGGGTGCGCATCGCCATGACCACTTCTTCCAAGGAGGCGTTGCCCGCCCGCTCACCGATCCCGTTGATAGTGCACTCGATCTGGCGTGCGCCGGCAAAGCAGCCCGCCAAAGAGTTGGCAACCGCCACGCCCAAGTCATTGTGACAGTGGGTCGAGATGGTGGCTTTGTCGATGTTGGGTACAGAGTTCATCAACATGGTGATCAGCTCTTGGTACTCATCGGCCACCATATAGCCCACGGTGTCGGGAATGTTGATGGTGGTTGCGCCGTGCTTGATGGCGGTTTCGACCACGCGGCACAGGAAGTCGCGCTCGGTGCGGGTGCCGTCTTCGGGCGACCACTCGACATCATCCAGCTTGGAGCGCGCATAGGATACCGAGTCCACGATGGCATCCAACACTGCGTCGGGCTCCATGCGCAGCTTATACTTCATGTGCACGGGCGAGGTAGAGATAAAGGTGTGGATGCGCGCGCGCTGGCCGCCGTCGGCGTGCTGCAAGGCCTCCCATGCGCGGTCGATGTCCTTGCGGTTGGCTCGGCAGAGGCCCGCAATTACAGCAGACTTGGACTGCTGGGCGATGGCTTTGACGCTCTCGAAATCGCCGTTGGAGGCAATTGGAAAGCCAGCCTCGATAATATCAACGCCCATATCTTCCAAGATGGCGGCGATACGCAGCTTTTCTTCCAGGTTCATGGAGCAGCCGGGCGATTGCTCGCCGTCGCGCAAGGTGGTGTCAAAGATCTTAATGCGATCGCGGTTTGAGGTGTCGATACCTTGAATATTGGTGGTCATGTCGGAACTCGTTTAGCTAAGCGTCGCGGCGCGAACAGGCCATGTGCGCGACTGTACTATTCAAAAAATACGGCTTCAGCAAGGTGCGTTCCCGATCAAAGCTGGGGAACGTCTGTGCCCCTGAGCGCTAGAATCGCACTCAGCCCGGCACGATCCCACCTGCCCTCAGGGGCAAATTAGGCCTAGGTTTAGAACCAGCAGGAGGCGGTGGACTTCGATCATGCGAAAAAGCTAGCCGCTGTTCTGCCGCCTGCCAAGCAAAAAATGCGTTTATCCGGGCCTAAAGCGGGCGGCGGCGGATCCAGGCGTGGACGCGCCCCTTGTTGCGCAAGGGCGGCAGCTTGGCTTCGCGCAATGCGATGTAGAGGCCCGCTGCAACGATCAAGCTGATGCCCGCCCAGCCGAGCGCATTCGGCATGGTGCCAAACACCAGCAAGCCGAACAGGCTGGCCCAGATGATCGTGGTGTAGTCCATGGGCGCGACCAACGAGGCCGGAGCAAGGGAATAGGCCTGGGTCAAGAGGTACTGCGCCAAGGCTCCCCCCAGAGCAAAGCCGATCATCAGCATCCAGGCCTCCAGATCGGGCCAGCGCCAAACCCAAAACTGCAACGGAGCGGTTAAGATCAGGAAGGCGAACTGGGTATACCAGAACGTCGTGATGCCGCGATCCGTGTTGCCTGCCTTGCGGGTCAGCACGTTCGACAGGGCATAAAGCAGCATAGCGAGCAGCGCCAGGCCGGTATAGGCCGACACCCCCTGTCCGCCCGGCTGCGCGACCAGAGCAACCCCCACAAAGCCCAACAGCACCGCGGCTCCGCGATGCCAGCCGATCTTCTCGCCCAGCATGGGCACCACCAGGATGGTCACCGCGATGGGCGCCGAATAGACGATGGCCACAGCATCTGCTAGCGGCATGGCAGCGTAGGCATAAATGGCAAGCAGCATCGAGATCGACCCGGCCGCTGCCCGCAGCACTTGCACCTTTGGTTGCTGGGTCTGCAAGACCTTCCAGCCGCCGCGCGAGCGCGCCAGGATCACGCCCAGCCCAATGCCGGCAAAACAGCGCAGCAGCAGAATCTGGGTCGGATGGTAGCCTTCGACCAGCAGCTTGGACACCGTTTCAAGCACGGCATAGCAGAACATGGCGCCCGCGCCACACATCAAGCCAACCAGAATGGAGGCCTGCTGACCGTTGAGGCCTGGTGGCGTCGGCAATTGGGCGTTGGGGAGATTGGAAAGCGGGGCTGTGGACATGGCGCTGGCTCTCTTGGACACCCGAAGCGCAGACGGATCTGGCACCCGGCGATTTCTCGATTTCAAGGCAAGCACGCAATCGAAGCCTAACCCGAGCGCGACGCTAAGCCCATGGCCGCATTCAAGGCTGTTGCGTCCGCGCCCAGCGCGCCGCTTTTGAGCAGATTGTGCTAATTTTTTCTAACTTTGTGATCGGTGTTACGGCGCCGTTACAATTGTTTCTCTTTTCTGCTGGTCACGACATGAAGCCGATACATCAGGCCGCGATAGTCAGAGCTGTTCCAAGAGCAAACCCGCTCAACGCAAACGCTGAAAATCAGCAAAGAGAAAGGACCAACGTCATGAAAAAAGTAACCCTCGCAGCCCTGGCCGGTTTGATCGGCGTCACCACTCTCGGCAGCTACGCAGTGGCCCAAAATGCCAACTTCCAGGGCCAATTCCAGGGCCAAGGCTTTGGCGCTCAAACCCAGTATGCTGACGCCTCGGGCCAGCGCGACCCCGGCTTCGCACGCCAAGGCGGCAATCAAGGCCCGCGCTTCTGCAATCCCGCGTTCGAAGAGCGCCGCGAAGCACGCCAAGAAGCGGTTGATGCTTTCGTCACCACCTACCTAGGTCTGAACGCAGAGCAGACCGCCCTTTAAGCAGCGGCCAACCAAGCCAAGGCAGCAGCGGATAGCCAAATGGACGGCGTCTGCGAGCAGATCTCTCAAGGCCAGCGCCCGGACCGGGCGACCATGGAAGGCCTGCGCGAGCCGGTCAAACAGGCCATGGATGCCTTTGTCGCCAGCCTGAGCGAAGAGCAAAAGCAGGCCTTTAGCCTGATCGCGCCCAAGCCCCATGGTCCCCAAGGTGGACCTCAGGGCGGCCAGCAAGGCGCCCACAACGGCGGCTTCC
>CAZHYF010000181.1:4463-6315 GCA_964536635.1 uncultured Rhodospirillaceae bacterium
GGTCATGGTCAAGGTTTTGGCCAGCGCGGCAGCTTCAACAACTAACCCAAGGTCATGCCAAACCTCTAACCGAGGAGAGACATCGTCGAACAGACCTCTTTTCCTCTAAATCTCCCCCTTGAGGCCTTGCCCCAAGTCGAGTCCCTTACTGGATTTGGGGTTCTTTTTGAGCGCGTAGAGGACGAAGCCGCGGCGCGAACCACGCCGATCAGGCGCCCTGATAGTGGCGGGTCAACCAGACCGCTGCCAGCGCCGGTTTGTCCTGGCCCTCAATTTCGACTTCAACCTGCCAGGTGGCGGTAAATTCTTGTGGCTTGCGTTCTTCGAAGCCCGCCAACACAAAGTGGCCTCTGATCCGTGCACCACTCGGCACGGGCGCCAAAAAGCGCAACTTATCAGAGCCATAGTTGACCACCATGCCCAAGCCCACCAGCTCTGGCACTGCGCTTTCCATCATCCAGACCAGGCGGGAGAGCGTCAAGAAGCCGTGCGCTATCGTGCCACCAAAGGGCGAGCGCGCCTTGGCCGCTTCTTCATCGACATGCACGAATTGATGATCGCCCGTGGCGTCTGCAAAGTCATTGATGCAGTCTTGTGTCACCTGGTACCAGCTCGAGATTCCAACCTCTTCGCCGACCCGGCCCGCTAGATCTTCCAGGCCTGTCAGCTTGCCTTGGCTCTGCTCCATGGCTCTCTCCTAAGATTTGCGCGCGTCCAGCGCGGCTTTGGCTTCATCAAACAGCGGCGGACCGGTCATGACGTTGAGGCCTCCGCTCAATGGCAACACGGATCCGGTCACATAAGAGCCCGCCGCGCTGGTCAGGTAGATCAGCGCGCCCGCTATATCACCTGGCAGACCAATGCGACCCAGCGGAACGCCCTGCGCCACCAGCGCCTGCCCATCGGGATCTGCGGTAACGAAGGCCGTCATGTTGGAGGCAAAAGGCCCCGGTGCCAGGGCATTGACGGTGATCTGGCGGCTCGCCAGCTCCTTGGCCAAGATCTTGGTCAAATGCACCACGGCGGCCTTGGAGGCGGCATAAGAATAGGCTCCGTCACCCATGGGTTGCTCGCCCATCACCGAAGCGACGTTGACCACGCGCGCGGGGTCTTCTGCGGTGGCGGCGCGCTCTAGCTCGGCCAGCAAGGCTTGGGTCAAGGCAAACAGCCCCGCCACATTGACGCCCATGACCGACTGCCAGGCTTTGTAGGGGAACCGGTCCAAGGGCGCGCCCCAAGTGCGGCCTGCGTTGTTGAATAGGATGTGCAAGCCGTCTGGGCAGCGCTGGCGAACTTCTGCCGCCAGGGCGGCAACGCCCTCCTCGCTGGAGACATCGCCGCCAAAGCCTTCGACGTGGCCCGCAAGGCCCAGAGCGTTGATGTCATCGGCAGCCGCCTGGCAGGCCTCGGCCTTGCGCGAGGCAATCAGCACCCGCGCGCCTGCCATCGCCAGCCCCTCAGCGGCCATGCGGCCGATGCCGGTTGCGCCGCCCGTGACCAGCGCTGTCTTGCCCGCCAACCCGAACAGGGCTTGCAGCCGCGTGCTGCTGTGATCTTCTGCCATACCAACCCCTCTTGCCGAACGCGTCAAACCTTGGCCGAAGCCGCTATGCTAGCCGTGAGGTTGCCGCCCTGCCAAGCGCCGATCACCGCGCCGGGGCGAAATGACCAACCCAGGCCCTCAGCCGCCGGAGCCCATGTCTCAAGCCAAAGGCCTTCGCGCCCCGAGCCCGTCAAGGACCAAGTCGATAAAATATTGATTTTCAAAGAGGATTTTTCTGGTCGGGGCGAAAGGATTCGAACCTCCGACATCCTGCTCCCAAAGCAGGCGCTCTACCAGGCTGAGCTACGC
>CAZHYF010000182.1:0-6311 GCA_964536635.1 uncultured Rhodospirillaceae bacterium
CGACGTACAAGGATTTGCAATCCTCTGCATCACCACTCTGCCATCGGGCCTCAGGGGAGCCACTTGGGCTCCGCTATCGGAGTAGAGCGTGTTTAGCAGACTAAGCGCTGCCCGCAAGGCATTTTTTCACCTTTGTCAACGCGAAGATCCCGGCAGCACACCCGGCAGAGTCTCAGCGCCCCTGCTTGGTGAAAAGACGCATGTAGGCCAGGGTATGAATGCTGGTCGAAACCGCCAAATTGACGACCATGCCCACCGCCATGCCCAGCAGCAGCAGCATCGCGCTGCCCGTCGCGGCGGAAAGCATAAGGATCATCAGTTGCAGCACCACCACTGGCAGCATGGCCCCTACAGCGATGAACAAGAGTGACCAAAAATTCCCGCCCGCTCGGCGCAATGACAGACCCAAACTCTCACGTATCCCTGCCCCGTCAATCAAGACCGCCAAGGGTGCGAACATCAGCAAAAAGGACAGCACAAAGCTTGGAATGATCAGGAAAATCCGGCCCGCAAAATAAATCGCAACGAAGCTCAGCAGCAAAACGCCCGTCAGCGGCAAAAGTCGATCCCAGAGCCGCTGCAGATAAGCCCTTGGGCGATACCGTCCGCTGGTCATGACATCGTGCAGGCCCAAGCTGAGCACCGCGATCAAAAACGGCTGTGCCAGGAAGTAGAGCCCCATGAAGGGATCGAGCGCGCCAAGTAGCTCGCCAAGTTCGACCGGCTTGCTCTCGTCGGGTTGAAATTGGATCGGGAAGATAAGGCTGACAATGATGTAGGCCACAGCAGCAACCGAGCACATCTTGAAAAGCGGCTGGCGATAGCGCCAAGTCGCCCGCAAAATCACCCCCACATCCCCTGGAAATTGCAGACCGCCCTTGCTCACGCCTGCACCTCGGCGCTTGGCGCTGCATCGATGATGGCAGCAAAAGAAGCAGCATCCAACGAGGCGCCCCCCACCAGGGCGCCATTGACATGCGCGAGGCTCAAAAGCTCGGCGGCATTGCCGGGCTTCACCGATCCACCATAGAGCAGCGGCATGCCCGCTTGCCCCATATCGGTGCAGACGCCGGACAAGTGCGCGTGCATGGCAGCGACATCGCTTGGCTGAGCCACCTGGCCTGTGCCGATGGCCCAGATTGGCTCGTAGGCGACCAGGGTATTGTCGGGGGTTGCGCTGTCCGGCAGGCTGGCGCGAAGCTGCGCTTCTACCGTGGCTTCTGCTTGCCCGGCTTGGCGCTGCTCCAGGCTCTCACCGACGCAGACAATGGCGCGCAGGCCTGCCCGGTGCGCCGCAGCCGCCTTGGCCGCGACTTGCTCATTGCTCTCATGAGCATACTGGCGGCGCTCCGAGTGTCCGACGATCACCGCCGAGGCCCCCAACTCCGCCAACATGGGCGCGGAAATCCAGCCAGTATAGGCGCCCTCGGGTTCGGCGTGACAGTCCTGCCCGCCCAGGCCAATTCCCAGATTTTGAGCCTGACTAGCAATGGCCGGGTTTCCAAGAATGGATGCGGGCGCACAGGCGATGACCTGACGCGGGGCGTCGCTGGCGCGCCCCAGGCTGGCCAGCCAGGCCTCAGCGAAGGCCTGTGACCCGTTCATCTTCCAGTTGGCGACGAGATAATAGCGCACCCTAGCCCTCTTTCCATTTGATTGAACATCCCATCGAGGGATTCTGTTGCACCGGTCCGCGCCCGGTTTCTGCGACAAGGCGCATAGCTTCGACCAGTTCGCGCCTGGCATCGCTGGGAGCCGGCTCCCGGCGCGAGGCGTCCAAACGCCCGCGATATTGCAGGCTGCGATCGGCTGCAAAACCAAAGAAATCGGGCGTGCAAACGGCACCATATGCGCGCGCAATGTGTTGCGACTCATCGTAGAGATATGGGAAGTCGAACCCGAACTGCTGCGCGAATTTGCCCATATTTTCAAAACTGTCTTGCGGATAGCGGCGCGCGTCGTTGGCGTTGATGGCCACAAAACCGACGCCCAGATCGGCGAGCGCCCGCGCGTGGTCGGGCAAGCGGCGCGCGATGGCAACGACGTAGGGACAATGATTGCAGATGAAGGCCACCACACATCCCTTGGGGCCCGCAATATCACTGTAGCGCAGGCTCTGCCTCTGCGTTGACGGCAGGGCAAAATCCGGGGCAATCCAGCCAAAATCGCAAGGGGGTGGCACGGCAGCCATGATCTTCGCTCTCGTCTTGAGGTGCGCGCTTGCAGGCCCCGGAAACGATACATCGCCGGAAACCTTCGCGCCTTCGCTGGGCTTTAGATAGCGAAGGCCATGGCGTTTGACTAGACCCCAGCGAGGGAAGGCTGGCTAGCTCCAGTCAACTTCGGCAATTTCAGCGTCCGCATAACCCTGGAAATAGAGCGCCGTCACCAGGTCCGTGTGGTTAATCTGGAACCGCGTCGCCTTACGCACCAGGGGTTTGGCCTTATAGGCAATGCCAAGAGACGCCGCCTGGATCATTGGCAAGTCGTTGGCCCCGTCACCAATTGCCAGCGTGGCGTTGGCAGGAATTTTGCGCTCGGCCATGGCGCTGCGGAAGATTTCCAGCTTCTTGTCACCGTCCACCACAGGCAGGTGCACGGTCCCTGATAAGCGCCCGTCACCCGTGGTGCCTAGGACGTTGGACACCTGGCGGTTAAAGCCGTGATGGACACGCACGACGTCAGCAATGGGCTCAAAACCGCCCGAGACCAAGACGCAATGCGCCTGCGCCTCGGTCTGCATGGTGGCGACCAAGCGCCGACCACCGCGGTGATATTGCAGCGAGGCCGCGATATCGGCCAACCGCTCCACCGGCAAATCACGCAGCATGCGCACCCGCTCGACCAAGGCTTGGGTGAAATCCAGCTCACCGCGCATGGCGCGCTCGGTGATGTCGGCCACCTTGTCGCGCACACCCAAGACTTCGGCCATAAACTCGATGGTCTCACCAACGACGATGGTGGAATCCATGTCGGCGCACATCAGCCGCTTACGCCGATTGCGCGCGGGCATGACCGCAAGATCAACACCCGGCAGCGCCTCCCAGAGCGCTTCGGTCAAGGCGGCTGCCCGATCACTGCGCAAGCTGGTTTCCAAGTCGATGGCGCGCCCAGGACTGAGCCAGGCGTCGCCAGCAACTTGACCGCCATGGTTTTGGATACAGGCCTTGGCCCGTTCGATGGCCGCGTTTGGCAGGGCCTGGGCGACCAGGGTCACAGCGTGGGGTACCGGGGCGTTGGGAATGAGGGCTGACACGATACATCTCTCGATCGGGGCAAAAGGGTCGTGGCCTCCAACGGCCGCGGCTGGGCAATCAAGGACGAGCCAGGCTGACACCAACCCGGCTCGCACGATGCTTTGAGTTTAAAGGTCAAAGCGCAGATAGGCGGCGCGATCCACCTGGGGCAGCTCAAGAACTGCCGCCATAAGCTCATCGCTCAGGGGCGAGTCTACTTCAAGCAAGCAGACGGCCTCACCGCCCTGCGCACGGCGGCCCAAGTGCAGCGAGGCGATGTTCACGCCACGATCCGCCAAAATGGCTCCCACGCCCGCAATCAAGCCGGGCTGGTCCTGGTTGGCAACATAGAGCATGTGCTCACCGAAGTTGCTCTCCAGTGGGATGCCCTTGACTTCGACGACGCGCGGCTCGCGGCCATTGACCAGCGTTCCCTTGATATCGCGCGTGTAGGTCTTGGTGGTGATCTGAAGGCCAATCAGGGTCTGAAAATCGCCGTCCAGCTCGGTTTTGGTGGTTGCGATTTGGATGCCACGCTCGCTGGCTATCTCCATCGCATTGACCATGTTGATCGAGCTGAGGGTTGGAGCCAGGGCAGCCTGTACGGCCGTTTGGGTCAAAGGGTCGTGGCTCAGGTTGCGCGCTTGGCCCGCGTAGGTCACCTGAATGTCGGTGATCTCATCTTTGGTGAGCTGCCCCACCATGGAGCCCAGCCCCTTGACCAGTTGCAAGTAGGGCTCCAGCACCCGCGCCTCTTCAGCGGTCAACGACGGCGCATTCAGAGCGTTGGTTACGGCACCATCGAGCAAGAAATCTGACATCTGCTCGGCGATCTGCACGGCCACTTTTTCCTGTGCTTCGCTGGTGGCAGCACCCAAATGGGGCGTGCAAACGAGGTTGGGCGTGCCAAACAGCACGTTGTCCTTGGCAGGTTCAACCTCGAACACGTCCAGGGCGGCACCAGCCAGGTGACCTGAGTCGAGAGCTGCCTTCAACGCCAACTCGTCAACCAGACCGCCGCGCGCGCAGTTGATCAAGTAGGCCCCCTTCTTCATCTGGTTGATGGCAGAAGCCGAAATGATGCCCTTGGTCTCCTTGGTGGAAGGCACGTGCAAGCTCACAAAGTCTGCCCGGCTCAGCAATTCGTCCAGCGAAACTTTAGAGACGCCCAATTTGACCGCGCGCTCGTCGGTCAGGAAAGGATCGTAGGCCATGACCTTCATCTTGAGCCCCAGAGCGCGGCTGGCGACGATCGAGCCAATGTTGCCGCAACCAATCAGTCCCAGGGTCTTGCCGGTAATCTCGGCACCCATGAACTTCGACTTTTCCCACTTGCCCGCGTGAGTGGAAGCGCTGGCCTCTGGGATTTGGCGCGCAACCGCAAACATCATGGCGATCGCGTGCTCGGCGGTGGTGACCGCGTTGCCAAAGGGCGTGTTCATGACAACGATGCCCTGGGCAGTCGCCCGACGGACATCGACGTTATCGACGCCGATGCCGGCGCGCCCCACCACTTTGAGGTTGGGGGCTTTGGCCAGCAGCTCGGCGGTGACCTTGGTGGCCGAGCGAACCGCCAGGCCATCGTATTCGCCGATCACGGCTTCCAGCTCTTCGGGGCTCATCTTGGGAGAGACGGTTACCTCGATACCGCGCTGGCGGAAGACCTCCGCAGCCAGGCTGCTCATGCTGTCGCTAATCAGGACTTTGGGTGTGCTCATGGATCAATCTTTCTGGTAGAGCGCGCCGCTTCGGCCGCGCTGTAAGGGAGCGCCGCAGCGGAGCACGCTCTCAAGCTGCCCCGGCGGCGTCATGGCAAAGTTAGGCAAAGTTAGGCGAAGGTGTCGGCTTTGGTGGTGGCGAAGGCCCAGTCCAACCAGGGGGTGAGAGCCTCCAGGTCGCTGGCTTCGACGGTCGCGCCGCACCAGATCCGCAGGCCCGCAGGCGCCGCACGGTAGGCGTCGATATCGAAGGCCACGCCTTCCTGGTCCAACAGCTTGCTCATGGCCTTGCAGAAGGCCTTTTGCGCGCTATCGTCAAGGCTGGCCACCTGGGGATCGACGACCTTGAGGCAAACACCCGTGGTCGAACGATGCGCTTCGTCCTGGCAAAGGTTTTCGACCCAAGGCGTGCGCGCGATCCAGTCAAACATGACCTGAGCGTTGCGCTCGGTCCGTTCTATGAGAGCCGTCAGGCCGCCTTGATCACCCGCCCAGTTCAGCGCCGCCAAGCAATCCTCGACCGCCAACAGCGAGGGCGTGTTTTGCGTCGCGCCTTCAAAGATGGCTTCGTTCAAGTCGTCGCCCTTGCGAAGCTGATAGATCTTGGGGATTGGCCGGTTGGGCTTGTAGCTGCGAATGCGCTCAACCGCGCGCGGGCTCAGCGCCAGCATGCCGTGGGCTGCTTCGCCGCCCAAGACCTTCTGCCAAGACCAGGTCACGACATCCAGCTTGTCCAAGGGCAAGTCCATGGCAAAGGCAGCCGAAGTGGCGTCGGCGATCACCAGCCCCTGACGATCATCAGGGATCCAGTCGCCGTCCACCATGCGCACGCCCGAGGTTGTGCCATTCCAGGTCAGGATAACATCACGATCGAAATCGACGGCCGAAAGATCGGGCAGACGACCATAGTCAGCCTTCAGAACGCGAACATCATCGAGGCCCAGTTGATCCCTGGCATCCTTGGCCCAATCGCCGCCGAAGGCCTCCCAGACCAGCACATCAACACCGCGCGCTCCCAGCATATTCCACAAGGCGGCCTCGACCGCGCCAGTGTCAGAGCCCGCCATGACGCCCAAGCGCCAATCAGCAGGCATGCCGAGCATGGCCTTGGACTTAGTAATGACAGTTTGGAGTTTTGCTTTACCGATCTTGGAGCGGTGCGAGCGTCCGAGGCTTGCGTCTTTCAAGAGATCAAGCGACCAGCCAGCGAATTTGCTGGTTGGACCGGGAGAAAATCTCGGATCAGCAGGGCGAATGGTTGGGCGCGCGACTACCTGCGCGGCCAACGGGGACAGGGTCCCAGTGGTTCCGTTCATACGGGGTCAAACCTCTAGTTTGCGAGCGCTTTGGTGCGCCA
>CAZHYF010000183.1:0-6158 GCA_964536635.1 uncultured Rhodospirillaceae bacterium
GGCGCAGAGATCGCGCTTTCGAGCCCGATCGAGGCGGTCTCGCTGTTGCCGGACGGCGGGTATCACGTCACAGCGGGCGGGCATCGCTTCCAGGCTCCGCGCTTGGTGGTGGCGACGGGCGGCAAGTCGATCCCCAAAATGGGCGCCTCGGGCATCGGCTATCAAATCGCTCAGCAGTTCGGGCACAGCCTGATCGAGCCCCGCCCCGGCCTGGTGCCCTTTACGCTTCAAGGCGCGCTGCTGGAGGACTGCCAAGCGCTGGCGGGCGTTGCGATCAACGTCGAAGCCAAGCTGGGCAAGACCAAATTCGAAGAAGGGCTCTTGTTTACCCACCGCGGCATTTCTGGACCGGTGGTCTTGCAGCTCAGCTCTTATTGGCGCAAAGGCCAGGCGATCAGCCTCAATTTTCTGCCTGGCGCACCGCCGCTATTCGAGGCCTGGCGCGCGCTCAAACAGAGCCAGGGTAAGCGCCGTGCGCTGGACCTCTTGTGCGAGACCCTACCCAAATCGCTGGCGCTCTGGCTGTTGGGCGAGGCGCTGGCGACCAAGAACGTGGCCGATCTGTCCGACAAGGCGCTGCGCCAACTCGAGGAGCGATGCCAGCGCTTTAGCCTCTTGCCCAGCGGCACCGAGGGCTATCGCACAGCCGAGGTCACGCTTGGCGGGTTGGATACGCGCCACATCTCCAGTCAAAGCTTTGAGAGCCTGCTTCAACCCGGTCTGTATTTCATCGGTGAGGTCTTGGATGTCACCGGCCACTTGGGCGGCCATAATTTCCAATGGGCCTGGGCCAGTGGCGCAGCAGCAGCAGCAGAAATCGCCAAATCCGCCGCGCGCTAGGCGCAAAGCCGCCGCCGCGTCCATGCGATCCTTGCCACAGACGCCAAGCCTTGCTTTAACTGGCAGCGCCCAAGGCTCGGCCCGTCGTTCGAGCGCCCCGAAAAGACCCACGCCATGTATCTCTTGATCGATAACTACGATTCCTTCACCTACAATTTGTACCATTACTTGGGCGAAGTGGGTGCCACGATGGAAGTGGTGCGCAACGACCAGATCAGCGTCGAGCAAGCCTTGGCCATGGCGCCCGAAGGCGTGATCCTATCGCCCGGTCCCTGCACCCCCAACGAGGCTGGTATCTGCTTGGACATGGTGCAAGCCTGCGCAGAGCGCGGTCTGCCGCTACTGGGCGTCTGCCTGGGTCACCAATCCATTGGCCAAGCCTTCGGTGGCCAAATCGTGCGCGCTCAACAGGTGATGCACGGCAAAATCTCAGAGATCCAGCACGAGAACAAAGGCCTGTTCGCAGGCCTACCCAACCCCTTGAAGGTCACCCGCTATCACTCGCTGACCATCGAGCCTGCGAGCTTGCCCGCCTGCCTAGAGGTCACGGCGCGCTCCGAGGATGGCGTGATCCAAGGCGTGCAGCATAAGACCTTGCCCATTCATGGCCTGCAATTTCACCCTGAGAGCATCGCCAGCCAGCGCGGCAAGGACATGCTCGCCAACTTCTTGTCCCTCTCCCGCCCCAGCCAGAAGGCCGCCTAAATGTCTGTCGCTTTTAAATCCTATATCGCCCAGGTCGCCGACGGCAAACCGCTGAGCCAAGACGAAGCGCGCGCCGCCTTCGATCTGCTGATGGCCGGAGAGCCTACGCCCTCGCAGATGGGCGGGTTCTTGATGGCGCTACGGGTCCGTGGCGAGACAGTGGACGAGATTGCGGGCGCGGTCCAAGCCATGCGCGCAGTCATGACCAGCGTGCAAGCCCCTGACGGTGCAATTGACCTGGTGGGAACCGGCGGCGATGGCGCGCATACCTATAACATCTCCACCGCTTCGGCCTTTGTGGCGGCGGCTTGCGGTGTGCCAGTGGCCAAGCACGGCAATCGTGGCGTCTCCAGCCGCTCGGGCGCAGCGGACGTTTTGACAGCCTTGGGCATCAATATCGACCAGGCGCTGGATCGCATCGGCCCCTCGATCGCCGCTTGCGGCATGGGCTTCATGATGGCCCCGAAGCACCACGCCGCCGTGCGCCACGTCATGCCAACCCGCATCGAGTTGGGCACGCGCACCATCTTCAACATCCTGGGCCCACTGGCCAACCCCGCGCGCTGCAAGTACCAGCTCATCGGTGTCTATGATCGCGCCCTGGTGCAGCCGATCGCCGAGGCCCTGGCCAAGCTGGGCAGCGAACGCGCGCTGGTGGTTCACGGCGACGACGGTCTGGACGAGATCACCTTGACCGGCCCGACCCACGCCGCCTTCTTGACCGATGGCCGTGTCGAGGCGCTGACCATCGATCCTGTCAGCTTGGGCTATGAGACCTGCAGCCTGGACGACCTACGCGGCGGCACGCCCGAGGACAACGCCAAGGCGCTGGAGGCCATCTTCAACGGTGATCGCAACGCCTACGCCCAGACCGTCGAGCTGAATGCAGGCGCCGCCCTGTTCATTGCCAAGCGCGCCGCCACCCACGCGGAAGGCTGCGCCATGGCGCGCCAGGCCATGAGCGACGGTTCGGCCGCCGATGTGCTGGCAAAACTACGCGCCTTTACCAACGCCTAACTGAGAGCCGTTCGGCTCGCCAACGCGAACGAGACCCTAGTTCCATGAGCGATACTCTGGCCAAGATTTGTGCCACCAAACGCGATCACATCGCAGCCGCCAAGGCCGCTACGCCCCTGGCTGAGCTGCAAGCTCGGCTGCCAGAAGGGGCCGCACCGCGCGGCTTCTACGCAGCGCTGGAAGCGACCCATAAGGAAGGCCGCTTGGCCTTGATCGCCGAGATCAAGAAGGCCTCGCCCTCCAAGGGCCTGATCCGCCCGGACTTTGACCCGCCGCTGTTGGCCGAAGCCTATAAGGCGGGGGGCGCGACCTGCCTGTCTGTGCTGACCGACGAACCCTATTTCCAGGGCCAGGACAGCTACCTGCTGGAGGCCCGCGCGGCGGTCGATCTGCCCTGCCTGCGCAAGGACTTCATGCTGGACCCCTACCAGATCTACGAAAGCCGCGTACTGGGCGCTGACTGCATCTTGCTGATCATGGCCTGCCTCAGCGACGGCCAAGCCCAAGACCTGCTGGGTCTGGCGACCGAGCTGGGCATGGACGCGCTGATCGAGGTCCACGACGGCGAAGAGCTGGAGCGCGCGCTGGCCCTGCCCAGCCCGCTGATCGGCGTTAACAACCGCAACCTGAAGACCCTGGACGTCAGCCTGGAGACCTTCAAGGCGCTGGCGCGCGATGTGCCGCCCAACCGCTTGCTGGTGGCTGAAAGCGGCCTTTATAGCCACGACGATCTGGTCGATATGTCGGCGCATGGTGCGGGCGCCTACCTGGTGGGCGAGAGCCTGATGCGCCAGGACAATGTGACCGCCGCAACCCGAGCTCTGTTGGGACTGGCCTCATGACGACGCAAAGCCCAGACTTCAGCCACTTCGACGAGACCGGGGCCGCCACCATGGTCGATGTCGGCGACAAGGCCCACACCAACCGCAGAGCCCTGGCTTGTGGCCAGGTCCAGGTCTCTGACGCCACCTTGGCCCTGATCAAGAGCGGCGGCTTCAAAAAGGGCGACGTGCTGTCGATCGCCCAGCTAGCAGGCATCATGGGGGCCAAGCAGACCGCCAATCTCATCCCGCTTTGCCACCCCCTGCCGCTGACCAGCGTCAAGCTGCGGCTCAGCTTGCAAGAGCAGCCCGCAGCGGTCTTGGTCGAGGCGGAAGCCAAAACCGGCGGCCAGACCGGCGTTGAGATGGAGGCTCTGACGGCCGTCAGCGTCGCCTGCCTTACCGTCTATGACATGTGCAAAGCGGTGCAAAAGGACATGGTCATCACCGGCATCCGCTTGCTGGAAAAAGAAGGGGGCCGCTCGGGCCTCTACCGCGCGCCATGATGGACTTCGCCCAGGCCAAGCAGCGCATTTTGGAGCGCGCGCCGCTCATGCCTGGCGAGCTGGTGAGCCTGCACCATGCGGTTGGCCGCGTGCTGGCCGAGCCCGTGGTGGGCCGCCGCGACCAGCCTCCACACGCTGTATCGGCCATGGATGGCTACGCGGTGCGCGCCCAGGACCTGGCAGACGGGGGAAGTCAGCTTGAGGTCAGCCAGATCATTCCAGCTGGCGCCCTGCCCTCTGGGCCGCTGGCACCAGGCCAGGCCGCACGCATCTTTACCGGCGCGCCGCTGCCCGAAGGGGCCGATGCGATCTTGATCCAAGAGCTGGTCCAAGGCGTTGGTGGCGACGTGATCCGCACCCAAGCCAGGTTGCAGCCCGGCCGCTATGTGCGCGCCGCGGGCCAGGATTTCGCCCAAGGCCAAGAGGGTTTGGCGATCAACACCCGCTTGCAGGCCCGCCATATCGGCTTGGCGGCGGCCATGAACTACCCCTGGCTGAAGCTGCGGCGGCGGCCACGCGTGGCTCTAATCTCGACTGGCGACGAACTGGTGCATCCAGGCGAGCCCTTGGGCGCTGGCCAGATCATCTCGGCCAACTGTTCAGCCCTGGCGGCCCTGGTTGAGCAGCACGGCGGCGAAGCGCTGATCCTGGGTGCCACGCCCGACCGCAAAGACAGCCTGCTAGCCAGCCTTGAAGCGGCCTCTGCAGCCGATATCATCGTAACCAGCGGCGGCGCGTCGGTCGGTGACCACGATCTTGTCAGCGGCATTTTGCGCGACAACGGCCTGGCGGTCGATTTCTGGAAAATCGCCATGCGCCCGGGCAAGCCGCTGATCTTTGGCGACTATAACCAAAGGCTGTTAATTGGCCTGCCGGGCAATCCGGTTTCCGCGCTGATGGGCGGACTGATGTTCCTGGTGCCGCTGCTGGCGCGCATGCTGGCACAGCCCGACCCGACCGAGGCCTGGCAAACGCGCCGGTTGGCTTCTGGCCTGCCCGCCAACGACGAGCGGCTGGAATTTTTGCGTGCGCGTCTGCTGCCAGATGGCCAAGTCGAGGCCTTTAATCGCCAAGATAGCGCCATGTCGCGGGTGCTCGCGCAAGCCGACGGTTTGATCCGCCGACCAGTCCATGCGCCCGCCTGGCCCGCGGGTACAACTGTGGATTACTTGGACATAAACCAGCTTTTGTAACCCTAAATAGCCGACTCCAACTTGACGACCAATCAGAACTAAGATAGAACGTGACACGTATCTAATAAAAACATCTGTAGCCACCTTTGCGATTACAGCCACAATCGTTTGACTCGCTAGGGTTGGAGTTATCGAGCTATGCTTACGCACAAACAGCGCGCCCTTCTTTTGTTTATTCACGAACGAATGACGGAAATGGGCGTTCCCCCATCCTTTGATGAGATGAAGGACGCTTTGGGTCTGAAGTCCAAGTCGGGTATCCACCGCCTGATCACCGGCCTTGAGGAACGCGGCTTCCTAAAACGCATGCCGCATCGCGCCCGCGCGCTGGAGGTCTTGCGCCTGCCCGAAGATCAACCGCAGTCAGCCTATCGCCCCAACCCCGGCTTGGCTGGCGGTTTGCAGGCAGGTCTTCGCGATCCAAGCGAGCGCTACCAGGCGCCGCGCGGCGTTCCAGCCATGCAGAACGACAACCAGTTGCCCTTGGTCGGTCGTATCGCAGCAGGCTTGCCGATCGAAGCCATTGAGCAGACTGAAAATCACGTCGATGTTCCCTCACACCTGTTTGGCAGGGGCGACCACTACGTCTTGGAAGTCGATGGCGATTCCATGATCGAAGCGGGAATCCACGATGGCGACCTCGTGGTGATCGAGCGCGGTGAAATTGCCCATAACGGTGAGATCGTGGTCGCGCTGGTCGATGGTCACGAGGTGACCCTCAAGCGTTGGCGCAAGCACGAGAATTTCGTCGCTCTGGAGCCCGCCAATTCGCGCTTTGAGACCCGCGTTCTAGAGCCCGGCCGCGTTTCGGTGCAGGGCAAGCTGCGCGGGCTGATGCGCTCCTACCACTAGGAATAGGGCCGCGCTCGAACACAAAGTCCGTCGGGAGCGCTGATCTTCGGTTCTCGGTTGTGGGGCGCATGTAAGGCTTGAGGGCACCAGCCGTGTTGGATCTCGCCCGCATGCGGCAAAGGTCATCGCCTGGCGGATGGTGTGCCTTTTTCGGGGGGGATTTGCCTTTCATTGATTGTGTGAGTCGGGGGATTCCCTTTTGCTTTGATCTGTGATTCCTTCTT
>CAZHYF010000184.1:0-2498 GCA_964536635.1 uncultured Rhodospirillaceae bacterium
GAGCCCGCCAACAATGCGCGCTTCAAGGGCGCTGATGTGGCCTTCCAAGCGCTGTCAGCCGTTCGATCGACCCGGCAAGCCAAACTGCGCGAGGCGGGCCAGAGCTATGACGGCTTGACGGGCTGGATCGACGGCCAGCCCCAGCCCAAGGTCTTCTATCCCGGCGCGCTGCCCTCCACTTTGGCAGAACTCAAGCGCGGCATCGAGGCCCCCTTGGCGCAAGCGCGCTTCATGCCCCCGCCCAACATGGACCAGGAGCCCCAGGGCCTGCCGCACATCGGTCTCGACCGCGCGCTCGATTTCTTGCTGGGAGACCTCATGTCATGAAGCCTGGCCAAACCTTTGACCTTGGGGATCGCAAGATCCAGTCGATTGAGCAGGATGGCAGCCAGGTCTGGGACCGGCTTGGCCAGAATATCAGCGGCGATGAAGAGGCGCCCCTAGAACGCCAGCCGGCAGGAGCCCAAGGCCCCAAGCCACAAGCGGCCGCTCCCCCGCCCTTGGCGCGCGAGGCCGCCTCGCAGCCCGCGCAGAGCAGCGCCCAACCTGCGGCTGGCCAATCTTCGCTCAGCCCGCCTGGGCCGGCCAAGCCAGAGATCGCAAATCCTGAAGCAGCAAAGCCGCAACGGGCCGCTGAGGGCAACCCCCAGGCCTCCAGCAAACCCAAAGGTAGCGCCAGCCAAGCCGCGCTGCAAAAGGCCGCCGAGCGCGCACACCAGCAGCACTCCTACCGCTGGCTGGCTGTTTTGGCGGCGACGCTTGCAGCGCTGCTTGCCCTGCTGCTGGTTGCCGATACGGTCAGCGGCGTTCTGTGGCTCTTCAGCCTGTCGAGCGCTCTGGGATTGTTGGGCAGCCTGCTGCTTGCAACCTTGCTGACCAGCCTGGTCATTCTGATAAGCCGCGAGTGGCGCGCGCTGGCCCGCATGAGCCGCCAGCGCCACCTGCGCCAGCTTACCGAAGCCGCGCTGTCCGAGCCCGGCGCGCCCGGCGCAGACCAAGCTATGGCCGCGGTCGAAGCCGCCTATGCCCGCCAGGACAACACCGCCTGGATGCTGGCTCAATTCCGCGAGCTGGCGCCGCGCGAAGGCTATAGCGCCGTTGATCGGCTGGAGGTGTTCGAGCGCGAAGTACTGCGCAAGCTCGACAGCCAAGCTGTTGATATCATTGAAGAGAATGCCCGCAACACGGCGGTAATCACCACCATCTCACCCTTTGCCTTGTTCGACGCCCTCTTCACGCTGTGGCGCAACCTGCGCATGATCCGCCAAGTGGCAACGGTCTATGGCGTAGCGCCGGGCTTCTGGGGTTCGATGCGATTGCTGCGCCAGGTCTTCGCCAATGTGCTGTTGACCGGCGGGCTTGAGGCAGCCGACGGAGCGCTGAACCAACTGCTGGGCGGCTCGCTGACCGCCAAGCTCTCGACCAAACTCAGCGAGGGGCTGGTCAACGGCATGCTGTCGGCGCGTTTGGGGCTGGCCGCTATGGACCAGTGCCGCCCCCTGCCCTTCAAGCACAACCGCCGCCCCCGCCTGTCGGACATCGGCGCGCGCCTGGTGGGCTCGGTGCGCAAGTCGATCATGAAGGGCAGCGGACGCGACTGACCGTCAAGCGCCCCATTCAAAGCGGCAACAGCTCGATGTTGGGGTCCAGCTCTGCCAGCAGCGCTTGGGCCTCATCGGCCATGCTGTCCGGCACCCACAATCCGATTCCCCCCATGGCCAGACTGACCGCCGTCAACAAGGAATCCGAGCTGGCATCCAGGTGGCCGTGTAGCCCTTGGGACTGCAAGAACATCAGCGCGGTTTGCGCCTGTGGTTGAGACAAAAACACCGCGACCCTGAGCATTCCTAGCTCCAGCCCAGCGCGCGCTGGCGCTTCAGGGCTTCCAAGGCATTGCGCATCAAGATGGCCGAGGTGACCAAGCCGACGCCGCCCGGCACCGGGGTCACCCAAGAGGCCACGTCAACCAGCGCCTGGGTATCCGCATCGCCGACAATGCGCGTGCCGCCCTGGCCATCATCCACCTGGTTGATGCCGATGTCGATCACCGCAGCACCAGGCTTGACCATATCCGCCTTCAAAAATCCGGGAATGCCGACGGCCACAATCACCGCATCCGCTCGGCGCGAGTGCGCCGCAACCGACCGGGTCAGATGGTGGCAGACGGTCACCGTGGCGCCCTCAGCCATCAGCATAAAGGCGGCCGGTTTGCCGACGATGGCGGAGTGCCCGATCATCACCACCTCCAGGCCGTTCATATCAAGGTCGGTGGCCTTCAGCAGCTCGACCGAGGCGGCAGCCGTACAGGGCGCCAAGGCGGTATCGTTATAGACCAGATTGCCGATGGAGGCCGGGTTCATGCCCTCGACATCCTTCAGCGGGTGGATCGCGCCTTGCAGCGAGCGCACATTGAGGTGGCTCGGGACCGGGCGCTGCAAGATCACGCCCAGCACCTGGGGGTCATCGTTCATCGCAAGCAGGCGCGCCTTGGCCTGGTC
>CAZHYF010000184.1:2598-4328 GCA_964536635.1 uncultured Rhodospirillaceae bacterium
CGCGCGGCACAGAACTTGAACTCCGGGATCTTGCCGAAGGGGTCCAGCACGGGGTTGGTCAACAAGTTGGCCGAGGCTTCGGCAAAGCAGAAGGGAATGAAGACCATGCCCTGAGGCACATCGCGGTCGGCGCGCACCCGGATCTCAACATGGCCGCGTCGGGTCGCAACTTGCACCATTGCCCCCGCCTCGATACCCTGCTTACGCAAATAGCGGGGGTGCATGAAAGCCACCGCTTCCGGCTCGATACTGTCCAGCACGCCCGCGCGCCGGGTCATTGAGCCCGTGTGCCAATGCTCCAGGATGCGCCCGGTAGACAGAATCATCGGATAGTCGGCGTCGGGCAGCTCGTCGGGCGGCACGATGCCAGTCGGCACCAGCTTGCCCTTGCCGCTGGCGGTCGGGAAGGCATCAGCGAAGATAATGTCTTGGCCAGGCTGATCGGGCGCAGCACAGGGATAGGTTACAGCAGACTCGCGCTCCAAGCGCTCCCAGGAGATGTTGTTGAGCGACTTCATCACCTCGGCCATCTCGCCAAACACTTCGCCAGCGCCACTGTAGTGCCAGTTCAGGCCCAATTGGCGCGCGATGAGCTGGATAATCTCCAGATCCTGCTTGGCCTCGCCCGGCATGGGCACAACCGGGCGCGCAATCTGCACCTGGCGGTTGGTGTTGGTGAAGGAGCCCCACTTCTCGTGATAGGCTGAGGACGGCAGGATCACGTCTGCGAAATAGGCGGTCTCGGTCATGAAGATGTCCTGCACCACCAGCATGTCGAGGTTGGCCAGGCCCGCGCGTGCGTGGCGCTGGTCGGGGTCCGACATGGCCGGGTTTTCGCCCATGACATACATGCCCTTGACTTCGCCCTCGAAGGCTTTGTCGATGATTTCAACCACGGTCAGGCCCTTGACCGGGTCCAGATCAGCCCCCCAGAAATCTTCGAAGCGGTTCTGGATGTCCGCGTTCATCACCGACTGATAGTCCGGGTAGAACATGGGAATAAGGCCCGCGTCAGATGCGCCTTGAACGTTGTTCTGCCCTCGCAGCGGGTGCAAGCCCGAACCGGGCCGGCCGGTCTGCCCGGTCAACAGCGCCAGGTGGATCAAACAGCGCGCATTGTCGGTGCCATGGACATGCTGCGAGACGCCCATGCCCCAGAAAATGATCGAGGCTTTGGACTTGGCGTAGCTGCGCGCCACCTCACGCAGGGTTTCAGCATCGATGCCGCACAAAGGCGCCATGGCTTCGGGGCTAAAGTCCTTTACCGCGGCGCGGATATCCTCAATGCCGTCGGTCATGCGCGCCACGTAGTCGTGGTCGATCAAATCTTCGGCCAAGATGGTGTGGATCATAGCGTTCAGCATGGGCACATCTTGGCCCGACTTGAACTGCAGGTGCTTCCAAGCATGGCGGGTCAGGCCCTGCTTGCGCGGGTCCATCACCACCAACTTAGCACCGCGCTTGGCGGCTTGCTTGATGTAGGTCGCTGCAACCGGGTGGTTCACCGTGGGATTGGAGCCGATCACAATGATGCAATCCGCGTCCTGGGCGGCGGTAAAGGGCGCAGTCACGGCACCGGTCCCAATACCCTCGATCAGGGCTGCCACCGACGAAGCGTGACACAGGCGCGTGCAGTGATCGACATAGTTGGAGCCAAAACCCATACGCACCAGCTTCTGGAACAGGTAGGCCTCTTCGTTCGAGCCCTTGGCCGAACCGAAGCCCGCCAG
>CAZHYF010000184.1:4428-6011 GCA_964536635.1 uncultured Rhodospirillaceae bacterium
GCCCAGAACTTAGAGCGGTCATCGTGGGCGACCGGCTTGGCGGGCTGGTCAGCCATCAGCAGCTCAAACACCATGTCGCGTGATTTCTTGGCGCGCTCTGACGCCGACTTGACCACCATGCCTTCGCTGGGCTTGCGGGTGCATGAGGGCGCCAAAACGCGCTCGCCCTCGATCTCCACCATACAGGCGCGGCAGTTACCGTCTGAGCGATAGCCAGGCTCGGGCGAATAGCAAAGGTGCGGGATTTCAACGCCTTGACGCTGAGCCACTTGCCAGATGGTTTCGCCGGGCTTGGCCGCCACCTCCTGGCCGTCCAGGGTAAAGGTGATGGAGTTGCTCTCGCTCATGCCTTGGTCCTTTGTCTCATTGCGACTGTCGGCGCAGCGCGTTTGACCGCGCGCGCCGCATTGCCACCTGCTCTTCGCTCCCCATTGTATAGCCAGCCGGTCGGGATTGCCATGTCCTCGACGCGCCATGTTTGCCCACAAATCGGACGCCCGAGTTTACAGCTTCGTGCGGAGTTTACAATTTTAGCGCTTGGAAGCGCCCTGCTGCGCAAGCACTGCTGGCGAAACTCCAACAGCTTGCCTGCCCGTCGCCCTGGCCTCAGGCCGGTTTCAGTGTCGCCCCAGACCGTTGAGGCCCGATCTGCCCTACCAGCACTGGACCGCCCTGGTCAGGCAAGTAACCTTTAAGTCCCAAACCAAGCTCAGGCTGGCGTTGTATCCCGGCCGCATGAGGCCCACACAATGGACAAACGCTTCACTCTGACCTCCGCCCACCTGAGAGCTTTGCGACGTTTTGTGTTCGTGCACAGCCCGGCTGACCCAGAGATGGGCCATGCCGCCTGCCTGCTCAGTGACCCTTTGGCCATGTTTGGCGGCCACAGCCCGGGCCAACAGCTCGCGCGCTGGCTGGGGCTAAAGCCACCCTACGACCAGCAAATCCGGCGCCAGATTTTGGATTTCTATCGCGATCTGCCCTGCGCGCTCAGCATTGTTCTGCAACACGCCACCTGCCAGGCAACGCCACAGCGTTTGGTTGCCAAGGGCTCTTTGGCGATGCTTTTGGGTTACGGCAACAGCCCGCAAGGAGCCCTGTCAGAGGTGCCGCGCCTGAGCCCGGAGGCAACCGAGATCGCCCTGGGGTTGGCAACAGATCCTACGATGCGCTTTGACAGCCTGGTGCCGTTGATTGAAGGCATTGAGCACCCGAGTTTCCGATTCCTTCCGACCCAGCAGCACTTGGGGCTATTGAAAAGCCTGCACTTCGACTGGAGCTGGTTTGAAAGCAACTGCGAAGGCTTTGCCGAGCTGTTTTTCGCCGAAACGCGAAATCTGACCTTGGTCGAATACCTGGAACGCATTCCAACCTTGGTCGCCGAGCTTCCCTTGGCCGCCAACCAAGACCTGGCCCAAGCGCGCCTCGTCAGTGAGCTGGAGCCCGCGTTGGGCTATGCCCTAACCCGCAGCCGGGTGCAGGCTGGCACCTATTACTGGTGCCGCCAGACCCGTGGGCTATGGCGCCGCGAAGCCGAAGCACTGCAAGGCCAGGGCTGACGGATCGCCCGGACGGAGCCGCAA
>CAZHYF010000185.1:0-4639 GCA_964536635.1 uncultured Rhodospirillaceae bacterium
ATGATGCAGATGTCAGCCTTGATCGGCTTGCTCATGATCGCAATTCCTTCACATGATCGCCCGCCATGCGCTTGGCAAAGATGGTGCCAAGCGACAGAGCGGCCAGCGCCAGCATGGCGATCCAAAGCCGGGGATCAAGCAACAGGCTCTCCAGCGGCGGCAGGGTGTTGTGGAGCAGAAAGGAGTCGCGGATTTCGCCTCCGACCAAGAAGGTCTTCAGCAAAGTTGCCGGAATGATGCCGAAGCCCGTCGCCAAAACGTAGTTCGAGAGGCGAACATTGAGCAGGCCCGAAACCGCGTTGATGGCAAAGAAAGGCACCACGATCAGAAGGCGCAACATCAACAGGTAAGAGAATTCGTTCTCGTGAAAACCCTTCTCCAACTTGGCGACCCAAGTGCCCGAGCGCGCATGCAGCAGATCACCCAAGGCAAAGCGTGCCACCAGGTAGACAGCCGTGGCCCCGCCCATTGCGCCCAGGAAAGACCAAAAGAAACCCCACCAGGCCCCAAACAGCAAGCCCGCGAGCAGCGTCAACCCCGAGGCGACCGGCAGCGACAGAGCCACCATCACCGCATAGAGCCCCGCGAAAACAACACCGGTCACCATGGGGCGCGCGTTGATCCAGGCGAAGACCCGATCCTTGTTTGCGATCAAACCCTCAGGAGAAAATACGGCGCGAAGATCAAAGCTGAAACTCAAGATCACCGCCAAGACGATGACGGCCACTGGGGTCAAACGCAGAACCCACGATTTTTGAGTAAGGGACACGTAACAATCCTTTTTTATCCAGGCTCACGCAGCCAGGTCGAAGCCCGCATGACGGGGCAATCTTGCATGTGTGAGCGGCTTGCAATCACATTCCCTTTGCATCTACGCCTTTCCCTGACCGGGGAAAACAAACTTCCTGTGACACTTGCGTGAGCTCAACGGTTACAATTGTTTACCTTGCGCGAGCATTGGCGTCGGCGCGCGCGTGGCCGACTTATGCGCTACCACCTCTGCTCAAGTGATGATTCAACCGCCAGGCCAATTGACAGGCTCGCCAGCATTGCCTATACGGTGCGCCCTAATTCAAAGAAAGTCAGACAGGCCTGCCTGGATCACTGCAAGCTCAAACGAGCCATGGCAACGATCACAACGCCTCGTCAGGGACGCCTCGTTTGGAGATTTGCAATGAAACGCACCTATCAGCCTTCTCGCCTGGTCCGCAAGCGCCGCCACGGTTTCCGCTCACGCATGGCCACAAAGAACGGTCGCCGCGTTCTGGCAAGCCGCCGTGCCAAGGGCCGCGCGCGCCTGAGCGCCTAACCAGCAAGGTGGCTTTGATCGCGGCCTTGGAGTCGCGCTCGAAGCTCGCCTGGACCTGCGATGAGCAGACCTCGTGACCCGCTGCACCCTCGGGAGCAGCGGTTTTTCGTGGTTCTAGAGCAAAGCGCGTGCCGTTAGAACCCACCGCGCGGCTGGCTTTCCACCAAGGCCAGGCCTCGTGGCCATGCCGCCCACACCGTCGAAGCGCCTATGCCCAAGATCCAGCGCCTGAAAAAACGCCGCCAATTTCTGGCCGCCGCGGCCAGCGGCAAGAAGCATGTCGCAAAAGGCATGGTTGTGCAGGCCCGCGAGCGCGACCCGCAGGAGCCTTCTGCGGTCCGGCTGGGAGAACGGCTGGCGCTTGGGTTTACGGCGAGTAAAAAAGTCGGCAACGCCGTCGCCCGCAATCGCGCCAAGCGGCGCCTGCGCGCCATTGCGCAAGAGGTGCTGGCCGATCGCCCCCAGGCCGCCGTTGATCTGGTGTTGATCGCGCGCAAGGAGACCCTGGAGCGCGACTACGCGAAGCTGAAGCAAGACTTTCAACGCGCAACCGACCGCCTGCTGACGCCGCTGTGCGACCCAGGGGCTCCGGCTCCCGGTGCTGGCCAGCCCGCCAAGCGCGACGCCTAGCGCCTTGCAGCCCGCAAGAACTCGACGTATCTAGCCGCACAAGGTCGTTCGACCTACGTTCAGCCGCCCGACACGCAACTGAAAGAAAGGCCTGATATGACACGGCTCGTGTTGGCTCTCGCAAAAGCGCCCAAGGCCGGGCTCAACGCCTTGCTTATCTTGCTGGTTCGGCTATACCGCTGGTTCATTTCTCCTTTGATCCCACCGCGCTGCCGATTTCAGCCGACATGCTCGGCTTACGCCATCGAGGCGCTTCAGTCGCACGGGCCCATCAAAGGCTCCTGGCTTACGCTGCGCCGTATTGCCCGTTGTCATCCCTTCGGTGGCTCAGGTTATGACCCTGTACCGCCCAAACACGAGTAGCTTTGCGTTCTATGCTCAACCAAAACCGCAACCCCGAAGAGCAGCGTAACCTCTTCTTGGCCTTGGCCTTGACCGCTGTTGTCTTCTTCGTATGGCAAACCTATTTCGGCCCGAAACCGCAGCCGACCCCGGACCCTGAGACGTCAGAAATTGCTGGCACCGCCAGTCCGAGTGCCACAGGCCAGGGCGATGCTTTTGACCAGTCCACCGCAGGGAGCAACCCGGCGGTTCGTGTCGATCAGGGCGGTGTGATCGCCTATGGTGAGGCAGGCGAAGGCCGCGCTCTGGCGCTGGATTCCAGCCCGCGCGTGCGCATCGATGATCCGCTGGTCGAAGGCTCGATCAATTTGGTCGGCGGTTTGATTGACGATGTGACCTTCACCCAGTTCCATGAGACCATCGACAAGACCAGCCCCAACGTCGAGCTGCTCCAGCCTTCGAATCTGGACAACGCTTATTATGTTGAGATGGGCTGGCAGCGTCGCGCGGGCTCGGCTGAGACACCGGCGAGCAACCATCTGTGGACCGCTGACGGCGACACGCTGGCGCGCGGCCTGCCCGTAACCTTGAACCTGACGCTCGACGGCCTGACCTACCAGCGCCGCTTTGAGCTGTTGGACGACTACCTGATCCAGGTGACCGATAGCGTGAGCAATGCGAGCCCTGCTAGCATGACGTTACGCCCCTTCGTGCGCAATAAGCGCGTCGGCCTGGTTGAGACCAGCGGCAACTGGCTGGTTCACGAAGGCGCCATTGGCTTCGCCAAGGACCGTTTGCACGAATACGAGTACAAGAACTTGACCGGCGCGGAGGGCGCAACCGAAAGCCTTGAATCGGCCGGTGGTTGGATCGGCTTTACCGACAAGTTCTGGCTTTCGTCCGTGATGCCTTTGGACCAGAGCGCACCTGTGTCTATCGTCACACAAGGGCGCGTGGCGAACGCCGTGCAGGAATATTCCGCAGGCTACTCTTTCGCTGACGTGCTGTTGGACCCCGGCCAAAGCGCAGAGGTTACCTCGCTGGTCTTTGCTGGCCCCAAGCAAGTTGGCCGCCTCGACGACTATTCCGAGCGGTTCGATCTCAAGCAATTCGACAAGGCCATTGACTACGGCTGGTTCTATTACCTGACCAAGCCCTTCGCCAAAGCGCTGATCATTTTGGAAAATCTGACCGGCAACTTCGGAGTGGCGCTGATTTTGCTGACGATTGCGGTCAAGATTCTCTTCTTCCCGCTAGCTTGGCGCTCCTATGTCTCCATGGCTGCCATGCGCCGCTTGGCGCCCCGGATCGCAGAAATCAGAGAAAAGTATCCTGAAGATCGCGCCAAGGTCAGCCAAGAAACCATGGAGCTGTACAAAAAAGAAGGCGCCAATCCGGTCTCCGGTTGTTTGCCTATGATGCTGCAGATCCCGGTCTTCTTCGCGCTCTACAAGACCTTGTTCGTCACCATCGAGATGCGCCACGCGCCCTTCTTCGGTTGGCTTCAAGACCTGAGCGCACCCGACCCCACCACGGTCTTCAACCTGTTCGGTTTGTTGCCCTACAGCGTGCCGGATCTGGGCATGCTCAACATCCTGTCGATCGGCCTGCTGCCCTTGATCATGGGCGTCACCATGTGGGCGCAGCAGAAGCTGAACCCACCACCGGCAGACCCGCAGCAGGCGATGATCTTCAATTTCCTACCGATCATCTTCACCTTCATGCTGGCGAGCTTCCCGGCTGGCTTGGTGCTCTACTGGACCGCCAACAACATCCTGACCTTCGGCCAGCAATGGACCATCATGCGCTATGCGGACGCCCACAAACGCGCCGAGCGCGAAGCCCGCAAGAAGACCAAAGGCGGCAAGACCAAGACCAAGCCTGCCCCCGACAGCCCAAGCGCTGAGGCCGATGCGGACTCCACCGATGGTGCAGACCTGCAGGACAACAGCGAGGCGGCTCCTGCTGAGACCAGCTCCGCTGCGAGCGATGCCCCCGAGGCAGCCGTTGCCGCTGAGGCTGAGGCTGGCGATACACCAGCCAAGGTCAGCTCGGCCGCAAGCAGCAAGCAGCGCCGTTCAAGCAAAGGCAAGGGACGCAAGCGCTGATGGCAGACAGCCCCAATCCATCACCGGCAGGCGACGAGGCCAGCGCTGAGGCGCCACGCTTTCAACCGCCGGTGATCGAATTGCCCGACGGCGAGGCTCTGTTTCGCCGTCCTTGCACCTTTGTCAAAGGTGTGGTCGCGCTCGCGGGTCTGCCGGAGCCAGCCCAGCCCGAGGTCGCCTTTGCCGGACGCTCGAACGTCGGAAAATCGAGCTTGATCAACGCACTGGTGGGACGTCGCGACCTAGCCCG
>CAZHYF010000185.1:4739-5960 GCA_964536635.1 uncultured Rhodospirillaceae bacterium
GCCGCGCAGTCGTTTCAGGTCGTCTTGACCAAGATCGACAAGATCAAGGCCAGCGAGTTGGATGACCTGGTGCAGCGCTGCTATGCCGAGGTCAACAAGCACGTCGCCGCCTTCCCGGAAATCCTGCTGACCAGCTCAGAAAAGCGCATTGGCATTGACCGATTGCGCGCGCATATTGCTGCCATGGCCGAAGGCTAGCTGAGCGCCGCGCCAGCCAGCCCTTTGCTACGAACCAGTGCCATCCCAAAGGACACAGACCCATGCCGCAAAGCGAATACGATGAACTCATGGCCCGCTATCGCGCCGAGGCCAAAGTCCTAAGGGGCGCCCTGCCCGACCTGCGCCGCTATTACGGCCGCAGCATCGTGATCAAATTTGGCGGCCATGCCATGACCGACCCTGCGCTGTTCGAGGCCTTTGCTAAGGACATGGTCTTACTGCGCCAGGTCGGCATTCAGCCCATCGTCGTGCACGGAGGCGGACCGCAGATCAACCACATGCTCGACGCGCTCGATCACGAAGCCAGCTTCGTCGATGGCCTGCGCGTGACGGACGCCACCACCATGGGCGTCGTTGAAATGGTGCTCAGCGGCCAGGTCAACAAATCCATCGCTCTCGCAATCAACCGCGCTGGCGGGCGTGCTGTCGGCATCTCTGGCAAGGACGGCGATTTGGTGCGCGCGGTCAAAGTGCAAGGCAGCCACGACTTGGGCTTCGTTGGCGAGCCCGAGCTGGTCAACCCCGCCGTCTTGTCCTCCTTCGAGGCGGGCGGCATTATCCCCGTCATCGCCCCGATTGCCGCTGACGCAGAGGGCCAGACCCACAACATCAACGGCGATACCATGGCGGGTGCCATTGCCTCGGCGGTGGGTGCAGCGCGCCTTCTGCTGTTGACCGACGTCATCGGCGTCTTGGACAAGCAAGGCCACCTGATGACAGAGATAAAGCTCGATCAAGTCGAGGCACTGCGCGCGGATGGAACCATCAAAGGCGGCATGATCCCCAAACTGGAGACCTGCGCCAAGGCGGTCTCAAGCGGCGTGGGTGCAGCGGTCATTTTGGACGGCCGCATCGAAGGCGCCGTGATCGTCGAGCTATTGTCCAAATCCGGCGCCGGAACCTTGGTGCGCGCCTAGAGCAAGCCGCGAATGAGCGGCAACACGAGAGAGCATGGACTTGCGTTAGAAATCAGTCAGCGAGAGCGGAGGGGCTGTTGCAAGA
>CAZHYF010000186.1:0-5922 GCA_964536635.1 uncultured Rhodospirillaceae bacterium
ACGCGCTAGAAATCTTCATGAACGACGACAGCGCCAGCGGCCTTGACCCCTTGATAAAGATGGCAATCATTCACCATCAATTTCAGAGCATCCACCCCTTTGCTGACGGAAATGGCCGCATAGGTCGCATCCTAAATGTCATTTATCTGACCAAGGCGGAACTTCTCGACATTCCAATCCTCTACATCAGCCGCTTCATAAATCAAAACAAGCAGCAATATTATGCCTTGCTCCAGGCGGTGCGCGACGCGCAAGACAAAACCGAGGCCTGGCAAGCCTGGGTCTGTTGGATGTTGGAGGCCGTTGCAGAGACCTCGGCGACGACTTTGGTTTTGGTCGAAGGCATCCGCCAGCAGATGCAGGATACCAAAGACAAGCTAAGGTCCGACCTTCCGCATCTCTATTCGCAAGACCTGCTCAACAACCTATTCCGACACCCCTATACGCGCATTGAGTTCGTTAAGAATGATCTGAGCGTATCGCGTCCGACGGCCAGCAAATACCTAAAGGAATTGGCCGCCGCTGGCCTTGTCGAGGAGCGCAAAGCGGGCCGGAACCTCTATTATGTCAACACAAGGCTCGTGGCTTTACTTTTGGAAGTTTCCGGCAAAGAGCGCTAAGCCCGGCCGGGATGCGTGCCGGCGATGCGGGCAATGGCGATGTTCTTGGTCTGCACATAGTTCCACAGCGCCTCGCGGCCCTTCTCGCGGCCATAGCCCGACTTGCCGTAGCCGCCGAACGGCGTCTCCACCCCGCCAGCGAACCACTCGTTGACGAAGACTTGGCCCGCGCGCAGGCGTTGGGCGGCCTCCATGGCGCGCTCCACATCTGCGGTAAAGACCCCGCCCACCAGGCCGTAGTCGGTGCCGTTGGCTAGGGCGATGGCCTCGGCGTCGTCCTTGAAAGACAGCACCGACAGCACGGGGCCGAAGACCTCGTCCTGAGCGATGGTCATGTCGGGCGTCACGCCGTCAAACACCGTGGGTTGCAGGAAAAAGCCCGGCCGGTTCAGCGCGTGACCGCCGGCGGCTAGGCGCGCGCCTTCCTGCTCGGCCTGGCGGCACATGGCCTCCGCCCGGTCGCGTTGCTTGGCCGAGACCATGGCGCCCATACTGTCGCCGAACTCGGCCCGCTCGATGCCCGCGCCCACGTCCAGGCGCGCGGCAACCGCTGCTGCGCGCTCGACGACCTGATCGCGGATGCTCTCGTGCACGATCAGGCGCGACAGAGCCGAACAGACCTGGCCTGCGTTGAAATAGATGCCCCAGCGGATCGACTGCTCCAGATTGTCCAGATCGGCATCGGGGTAGACGATAGCCGCCGACTTGCCGCCCAGCTCCAGCACGCAAGGCACGACATGCTTGGCGGCATTGGCCGCGATCAGCATGCCGGTCTGCACCGAGCCGGTGAAGACGACCTGGTTGACATCCGGGTGCGCGCTCAGAGCATCGCCCGCCTCGTGCCCGTAACCGCAAAGGATATTGACCGCCCCGCGCGGCAGGCCTGCATGTTCTGCGGCCAGAGCCAGGTAGGCGCTGGACAGCGGGTCAAGCTCGGGCGTTTTGACCACGCAGGCATTGCCGGTCGCCAGCCCCGCTGCCAAAGAGCGGGCCGCGATTTCGACCGGGTAGTTCCAAGGGATGACCTGGCCTGAAACGCCATAGGGCTCGTGGACGGTGAAGTCCAGATAGCGCCCGCCGAGCGGGATCGAGCGGCCTTCGACCGTCTCGGCCTGGTTGCCGTAGTATTCGAAATAGCGCGCCGCGCCGGCGACCTCGATGTGGGCCTCCCACAGCGGCTTACCCGCCTCCAAGCAGAGCAGTTGGGCGATCTCGTCCTTATGCGTCAGCAGATAGTGGCCCATCTTCTGCACCATGCGGCCGCGCTCGACCGGGCGCAAGTCGCTGAGTTCGCGGCTGTCGTGGCAGGCTTTGGCGGCCTGCACGGCTCTGTCCACATCGGCGCGATCGGCCATGGCTTGTTCGGCCAGCGCCTCACCGGTGGCGGGGTTATCGACGGTCAGGCGCCCGGCGCCGCCGCCCACCCAATGGCCATCGATGTAGTTCTGCCAATAGGGCTTCACGTCAAAGGTCTGGGCTTGGCTCATGGGGGCACCTTCTTGGGCTGATTGCGTGCATCGACTGTTTGGCAAATAGCAGCCTGTCGCTGCCTCGGCTAGGCCAATTGCGCCACCTGCCATGTCGCCTCGGACAGCCAAGCTGCGGCCAGTCTGCTGAAGAGCCAAAGCAAGGCTTGGCTTTGGCGGCGCTGGGGTTTATGTCTTGGGCGGCTCGCCTGCGAGTCCCCCCAATGTATCCGATAACAAAGACCTGTCCATCATGCCCACCATCCGCTTTCCCGACGGCAACCAGCGCGCTTATGAGGCGCCTGTCTCGGGTTTCGAAATTGCTGAGTCCATCTCTAAATCCCTGTCCAAGAAAGTCGGCCTGGCTCTGGTTGACGGCGCGGCCTGGGACCTGCACCGCAAGATCGAGACCGACGCCACGGTGGAGCTTTTGACCCGCGAGGATCCTCGCTCTATGGAGCACCTGCGCCACGATGCGGCCCACGTCATGGCCCAAGCCGTGCAAGAGCTGTTCCCCGGCACCCAGGTCACCATCGGCCCGGCGATCGAAAACGGTTTTTACTATGACTTCGCCCGCGACGAGCCCTTCTCGACCCACGACCTGGAAGCCATCGAAAAGCGCATGGCGCAGATCGTGGACAAGAACATCGCCATCGAGCGCCAGGTGGTCAGCCGCCAAGAGGCGCTGGACTTCTTCCAAGCCAAGGGCGAAGCCTACAAGGTTGAGCTGATCAACGATTTGCCCGACAGCGAGACCATCACGCTTTATACGCAAGGCGAATTTACCGACCTGTGCCGCGGTCCGCACTTCCCCTCGACCAAGTGGATGGGCAAGGCCTTCAAGCTGACCAAGGTGGCTGGCGCCTATTGGCGTGGCAACTCGGACAACGCCATGTTGCAGCGCATCTATGGCACCCACTGGCCCAGCAAGGAGGCGCTGGACGCTCACCTGAAGCAGATCGAAGAGGCCGAGCGTCGCGATCACCGCAAGCTGGGCGTGGCCATGGACCTGTTCCACTTCCAGCCCGACGCGCCAGGCTGTGTGTTCTGGCACCCCAAGGGCTGGCAGATGTTCATGAGCCTCAACGACTACATGCGCGCGCGCAACCAGAAAGCCGGCTATTTCGAGGTCAACACGCCCGAGATCATGGACCGCAGCTTGTGGGAAAAGTCTGGCCACTGGGAAGCCTATCACGACAACATGTTCGTGACTGAGACCGAGGACGGCCGCCTGTTCGCCATCAAGCCCATGAACTGCCCGGGCCACGTGCAGATCTTCAACCAGGGCCTGCGCTCTTATCGCGAGCTGCCCTACCGGGTGTCTGAATTCGGCAAGGTGCACCGCTACGAGCCGTCTGGCGCGCTGCACGGCCTGTTGCGCGTGCGCGGTTTCACCCAGGATGACGCCCACATCTTCTGTACCGAAGATCAGATCACGCAAGAATCCTTGGCGATTATCGACCTGGTGTATTCGATCTATGCTGACTTCGGCTTTACCGATATCAGCGTCAAGTTCTCAGACCGCCCGGAAAAGCGCGTTGGCTCGGACGATCTGTGGGACAAGGCCGAATCAGCGCTGCGCGAAGCCTTGGAGAGCACCGGCAAGGACTACACATTGAACCCCGGCGAAGGCGCCTTCTATGGCCCCAAGCTGGAATTCGTCATGCGCGACGCCATTGGCCGCGACTGGCAGTGCGGCACCTTGCAGGTGGACTTCAACCTGCCCGAGCGCCTGGACGCCGAATACGTGGGCGAAGACAGCCAGCGCCACCGTCCGGTCATGCTGCACCGTGCGCTGTTCGGCTCGTTTGAGCGCTTCGTCGGCATTCTGATCGAAGAGTTCGAAGGCAAGTTCCCCTTGTGGCTTGCGCCTCTGCAAGCTGTGGTCTCGCCGATCACCGAGAAGGCCGAGGGCTATGCCATGGACGTGGTGGAAGCCATGCGCAAGGCGGGCTTGCGGGTGGACGCCGACCTGCGCAACGAGCGTATCAACTACAAGATCCGTGAGCACTCCTTGGCCAAGGTGCCGATCATCATCGCCGTGGGCGAGCGCGAAATGGAAGACCGCTCGGTCGCCGTGCGCCGCCTGGGTAGCCAGGGTCAGACGGTCATGAGCCTGGACGACTTCCTGGCCTCCGCCAGTGAAGAAGCGCGCATGCCCGAAAGCGTGCGAGCCTAAGGGCCATGGCTGAGGCGGGCTCTTCAGGGTTGGAGGCAGCGCAGTCTTCGGTCGTGCCCGCGGAGCCGTCGCGCCCAGAGGGCGCCAGCGCTGCAGAGGCGCCGCCCTCGCGGGCCTTGCCGCTGGGGCGCGAGCTACAGGCAAGGGGCTTGCGCTTCTCGACGCCCTGGATGCCCGCTTGGCTGCTGGCCTTCTTGTTGGTCTATGTTGCGGCCTGGACTCTGACCCAGGGCCTGACCGCAGCGGGCTTGCCGCTTGAGTTTTTGTCCGACTTTGCCGCTGCGCGCATGTCTGACAAACCGCCCAGCTTTCGGCATGCGATTTTGCTGGGCTGGTTTCAAATCCTGCCCAATCAGGCCTTCTTCTATCACTTGTTGATCCAAACGGCCCTGGGCTTGGCTGCGCTGTTTATCTGGCTGATCGCCCGGCGGGTCCTGAACAGCTCCGCGGCCTATATCGCGCTGTTTGCATTAGCGTTTTTGCCGATATTCTCGCTCACCGGTGCGCCTGATCTGGACAATATTGTCCTCTTGCTGCCGTTTTGGTTTGCGGCTTGCTATGCCTTGCTGCGCATCCTGGTTCTGCCCCGCGTGTGGGCCTATGCGCTTTTGGCCACGGCTGCGCTGGCCGCAAGCCTCAACGGTCACGCCATGCTGGTCTTGGCGTTTGGCTTCCTGCTTTGGTTGCTGGTGTCGGGGGTCTTGCAGCACTGCGTCCAGGGGTGTTTTCGCGGACCCAAACGGGGCGCACAAGCAGCGCTGCGGCTGATTTTGCTTTGCCTTCTACCCCTGGCTTTGTTGCTGGGCAGCGATTTGCTCGGCTCTGCCCTGCGCAAGCACCTGTTTGCTGAGGTCAGCTTGGACTACCTTATGACCGGCGGCCACTTCCGAGCGCTGTCGGTAGTGCTGGTCTCGCTGGGCACCTTGGCCGTTGGGGCAGTCTTGTTACGTTTGCGGTTCCGGTTTCGCCAGAGCGTTTGGTTCGACCACCCACGCCTCCAACGCAGCTATGCGCTGAACCTGCTGCTTGGTTCGGGCGTGCTGGCGCTGCTGAGCTGGTTTGTGCCACCGCTCTATGGCCTCTTGTGGGGCTCTGTGCAGCCGCTGGAGCGCTTGGCGGTGCTGGTCTATGCCTGCTTGCCTGTCGTGCTGCTGTTTTGGTCCACCAACCTGCCTATGCGCGGCGTTCCTTTGCGCCAAGCGGGCATCGCGTTGGGGGCGACCTTGGGCTTTGCCCTGGCGGTCGGAACGGCCAATATCTTGCTGCCCAACGCGGTCAAACAGCAGGTCAACCCCTGGCCTCAGATCGGCCGGGCTTTGACCGCTGCCAGCCAACGCGCGGACCGTCCGGCTCCCGACTTTCTCTTGTTGGATCAGAGCCTGTGGGTGGGAGCGCCGTTCTACTATGCTGGCACCAGCCGCTTGGTCGCCATCGAGGCCGCTGGCGGCCGCGGCGATATCAACGCCGATACCGCGATTGCCGTTTGTCGCAATGGCAGTGAGGCCTGCCGAAGCGTTATCCAGACCTTGGGCAGCGACCGGCTGTTGGAATCGCTGGTTGTGTCTGTAAGAGACCCACGCCAGCCGTCGCGCCGCGCTGATCTCATGGTGATCTGGCCGCTGCCTGCCGACGGCTATGAGGGGCTGCAACCCAAGCC
>CAZHYF010000187.1:0-5841 GCA_964536635.1 uncultured Rhodospirillaceae bacterium
ATCAAGCGTACTTCCGGCACTCTAATGGCGCGGTTCGTACGGGGGCCTTCCTGACGTTGAGGGGCCATCGGACCTCTAGCTATGGGCTTGCTCCGTTCATGTTACAGTATCAAATCGCGAGACAGAAACCGCGCAGGCCTCAAGGTCGCGCGCGCTCACTGGTGCCAGCTTTAGCACGACTCTTGGGCGCATGGCCAGTCTTTCGCAGCGGCAAAAGCCAGGAAAGCGGCCAAAACCGCCCGTAAACTTGCGCTTTTTGGAGACCGCAGCGCCTTGGTGGCAAAGGTCTACATCAGCCCCGGCTACAAAAGCTCGGCGTAGACATCAAGGGTCGCCTGCGCCATTTGCTCCTTGGAGAAATGGTCCAGGGCCCTTTGCCGCGCTGCTGCGCCTTGCTGCTGGCGTTGCTCGGGCGACAGGCTCAGGGCATGGTCGATGGCTTGTGCCATATCTGCTGCGTTCTGCGGCTCGAACAGCCAGCCGGTCTGACCGTGCAAAATCTGCTCCGCTGCGCCGCCATAGGCCGGGGCCACAGTCGGCACACCCATGGCCATAGCTTCTGCGGTGATGCGCCCGAAAGGCTCGGGGCGGATCGAGGCCGACACGACGACGTCCGACAGAGCATAGAGCGAGGCCATGTCATTGCAGGAATCCGCCAAAATGACGCGATCTTCCAGGCCATGCTTGCGGATCGCCTCGTGCAGCTCCAGCACATAGTCTTCGTGGCCAGCGCCCGGCCCAACGATCAAGGCACACGCGTCCGGCGTTTGCACCTGACGCATAGCCTCGACCAACAGGTGTTGACCCTTCCAGCGGGTGATGCGGCCCGGCAGCGTCACGAAGCGCTTGTCATCCGGCAGCTTCCACTGCTCATAGAGGTAGACGACGCGCTTGGGGTCGATGGCCGCGGGGTCCAAGTCGCGCGTATCGACGCCACGATGAATGACGCGGATCTTGTCAGGATCGGTGCCATAGACCTGTTGCATGTGCTCGGAAATACCCTGCGAGACGGCGATCACCCGGTCCCCCTTGGTCATAACGGCATTATAGGCGCGCTTCAGCGCTCCGCCCTTGGTGGAATAGGCGCCGTGAAAGGTGGTCACAAAGGGCACGCCACAGCGCTTGGCGGCCAGGTAGGCCGACCAGGCTGGTCCGCGCGAGCGCGCATGCACCAGCTCGACGCCTTGCTCCTTAATGATACTGACCAGCCGTCCGACATTGGCCCACATGGTCAGCGGGTTCTTCGAGGCCATGGGCAGCTTGAAGTGCTCGGCGCCGCCGCGCAGCAAGGGCAGCTCCAGGCGCCCCCCCTTCGAGGCGACCAGGGCGCGCCCGCCAACCGCAACAATGGCCTCGGCAATATCGACCGTGCCGCGTTCGACCCCGCCGGTTTCCAGCGCGGGCAAGACCTGCAGAACGGTCAGTTGGGGTGATGCGGTCACGGGCCCGGCTCCTTTTCGGCAGTCAGGATAAGATGGCAAACCGGCAGCGCCTGCCGCAGGAGGGCGGGATTTCACACCTGCCCCTTGCACCTGACGGTGGCTATGCTAGCACAACGGTGCGCAAGGGCTTAGCAAGTCCGCGGGCTGGTAAGCAAGGCCCGAGTGTGACCGTCCCCAAAGCGGGACTGCAACCGCCCGCCTCTCCAAACCGCGCGCCCCAAAACCGCGAGGCCCCTATGACCAGTTCTCCGCCCGACAGCAGCCTGCCCGAGCCCCAATGGCTTGAGCGCGACGCGGCCCCGCGTTTGGCCTATGCCTATACGCCGCCGACCAGCGCGGGCGCCCACTTGCCAACCCTGGTGTTCTGCTCGGGCTATCGCTCTGACATGCTGGGCAGCAAGGCGGTCTTCTTGGAACAAGAAGCCCTGGCGCGCGGTCAAGGCTACCTGCGTTTTGACTATCGCGGTCACGGCCAGTCGGCGGGCCGCTTTGAAGACTGCACCATCAGCTGTTGGCGCCAAGATACGCTGGATGTCATCGACCAGCTCACCGACGGCCCTTTGATCCTCGTCGGCTCGTCCATGGGCGGTTGGATTGCCCTGCTGGCAGCCCTGGCCCGGCCAGAGCGCGCCCTTGGCCTCCAGCTGATCGCGCCGGCGCCCGACTTCACCCGCGACCTCTTCTTTGATCGCTTTGATGACCCCATCAAGCAGCAACTGCAAAGCCAAGGTTATGTCGAGCTGCCCAACGACTACAGCGACGAGCCCTACCACGTCTCCATGGCCTTGATCGAAGACGGCGACCAGCACTTGTTGCTAAAAGATGTCATCCCTTTTCATGGGCCGGTGCGCATCCTACATGGACAAGCAGATACGGCGGTGCCCTGGCAGCGCTCGCTGACCCTGACCGACAAGCTGGCGAGCCACGATGTGCGCTGCCACCTGTTGAAAGAGCGCGACCATCGCCTGAGCCTGCCCGACGAGCTGGCCTTGCTGGCCGCGCAGAGCGCCGAATTGAGTGCTTTGCTGGCCCGCTAGCAGAGCCAGCGCCTCCCACATTTTGACCCGACCCACGGAGCCCCCATGGCCCTTTTGCCCATCGTTCTTGTCCCCGATCCCGTGCTGCGCCAAGTCGCCCAGCCCGTCGAGACCATCACGCCCGAGCTGCGCCAATTGATGGATGACATGCTTGAGACCATGTACGATGCGCCCGGCATCGGCCTGGCCGCCAATCAGGTCGGCCGCCTCGAACGCGTCATCGTTATGGATTGCGCGGACAAGCAGGAGGGCAAAGAGCCCCAGCCCCTGCAAATGGTCAACCCCGAGATTATCGCGGCCTCAAAAGAGACCAACAAATACAACGAAGGCTGCTTGTCGATCCCCGACGGCCACGGCGATGTCGTGCGCCCCGCGGCGGTGACCTTGCGCTATCTGGACCCCGACGGCCAGACCTGCGAGCTGGAGGCCGACGGTTTGCTGGCGACCTGTATTCAGCACGAGATCGACCATCTGAACGGCGTTCTGTTCACCGACCATCTGTCCAAGCTGAAGCGCGACATGGTGATCAAGAAAGCCAAGAAAGTCGCGCGCGAGCGCCAAACCGCCTAGGAGCCGACCCGCATGCGCCTCGTCTTCATGGGCACGCCCGATTTTGCGCAAACCTGCCTGGCGGCTGTGATCGAGGCCGGGCACCAGGTGGTCTGCGTCTACAGCCAGCCGCCGCGCAAGGCGGGGCGCGGCCACAAGACCCGCCCCAGCCCCGTGCAGGCCTACGCCGAGAGCCAGGGCCTGGAGGTGCGCCACCCGCTGAGCCTGAAAGACCCCGCCGAGCAGGCCGCCTTTGCCGCTCTTGAGGCCGACGCAGCCGTGGTGGTGGCCTATGGCCTCTTGCTGCCGCAAGCGGTTCTGGATGCACCCAAGCGCGGCTGCATCAATGTCCACGCCAGCTTGCTGCCACGGTGGCGGGGCGCGGCGCCCATCCAGCGGGCCATCGAGGCCGGGGACGCCGAGACCGGCGTCGGCATCATGCTCATGGAAGCGGGCTTGGACACCGGCCCCGTGATCCTGGAGCGGCGCCTGGCCATCGCAGCCGACGAGACCGCCGCCAGCCTGCACGACCGCCTGGCCACCCTAGGCGCAGCGGCGCTGACCCAGGCCCTGGCGCTGGAAGAGTGGCAGCCCCAGCCGCAAGCCGACCAGGGCCTGACCTATGCCCACAAGCTGGATAAGGCCGAAGCGCGGCTGGACTGGCACCAACCTGCCGATGTTCTGGAGCGTCGCATTCGCGCCTTCAACCCCGTCCCCGGTGCCTTCTTCGAGCTCAAGGGCGAGCGCATCAAAGTGCTGGCCGCCGAGCTGGTTCAAGCCAGCGGCCCCGCCGGGCAGACGCTGGACGACCGCCTGACCGTGGCCTGCGGCAGCCAAGCGCTGCGGCTGACCTTGCTACAGCCCGCCGGTAAGGCCGCCATGGAGGCCAAGGCCTTTTTGAATGGCCGCGCGGTGCCCCAAGGGCAGAGCCTGCTGCCCGATCAAGCGGGCTAGCTTCGTGGTGCAGCGCTACCAGCTCATTGTTGAATACGACGGCGGCGCCTATGTCGGCTGGCAGCGCCAGGACAATGGCTCCTCGGTGCAGGCGGCGCTTGAAGATGCCGCCTTTGCCTTTGCCCAAGAGCGGGTCCATATCCAGGGCGCTGGACGCACCGATGCAGGCGTGCACGCCAGAGCCATGACCGCCCACCTGGACCTGGCCAAGCCGACCAATGCCAACCGGGTGCGCGAGGCGCTGAACGCCCTGCTGCGTGGCCACAAGATCTCGGTATTGAAGGTGCAGGACGCGCCCGAAGGCTTCAACGCGCGCTTTTCTTGCCTGGGGCGCTCCTATGAATACCGTATCTTGAACCGGCGCCCAGAGCCGACCTTTGACCGACCTTATTGTTGGCACCACAGAGGGCCCTTGGATCACGAGGCCATGCAAGCGGCGGCCCGCTTGCTGGAAGGACGCCACGACTTCAGCGCCTTTCGCGCCGCCGAGTGCCAAGCCGCCAGCCCGGTGAAGACGCTGGACCACCTCAGCGTCGAGCGTCAGCAGGACTGGATCATCATTCGCAGCTACGCCAAGTCCTATATCCATAACCAGGTGCGCAACATGGTGGGCTCCCTGGCCCAAGTGGGGCGGGGCAAATGGGCCCCAGAGGATCTGAAGGCCGTCCTGGATGGGCGCGATCGTCAGGCTGCGGGCCCCTGCGCCCCCGCGTCTGGGCTGTTTTTCTGGCGGGCTTGGTACAGCGAGGCCGAGAGCCCGGCGCAGAACCCGGCCTTTTTCGACCATCCGCTGGCCCCAGGCCATGTGTCCTTCGGTAGCCCTGCCGAAGCTGGCGCTCTCTAACTGGTTCAGCGCAACGTCACCGAAGATCTAAAGACCAATCGCTCTGGCGTCGCGATCGAGGCTTTTCCGCAGACCTGAAGGCATGGCGAAAGGCGGCTACCTGACGACCGGGTTCTGGCTCGCCGGTCGGCCGCTCTACCGTCGAGCGCAGACGCGAAGCGGGTTTTTGCTGGCGCTTGGCGGGCCAAATGGGCCCTGGGCAGGCCATGGCCTTGTCCTCGGCGGTGCCGCACAGGCGCTGCAACACCCGGAAACCAGCGAGAACGCAAAGTTTTGACGCCAAGCGAGGGCTGGCGCATGTCCGTAATTATACGGATTTTGCGTTTTTCATCCGTAGAACTACCGACGTCCGGGCTACGAATCGGCGCTTTTTTCGGCCGTATCCGTAGTTTCCCCCTATGATCTATTCCTTTGCAACCGATCGGCAATCCGATATTGTTCTAGACCTTTTAAAAAACATGCCCCAGTAACTTAGAATTTTTGAAACCATGCGTTCTGAGGTCATGGTTCCGGCCGCAATCGCAACGCCGTACCGCACCGATGGTGTGTCATTTTTCGGTATTACACCGCGCGCTTTCCCGACTTTCGAGTGAAGCAGCACCACAAGGGCAACCAAACTACCAACAAGGATAGTATGCAGCGCAAATTGCGAAATATTCGCAAAACCGATCAATGGCATCAATGCCTTTAACAGTTTGACATCGCTGCCACCCATCATTCCGATGTGGTAGCAGGCAAAAAGTATAATAAAAGCAATGCCTGGCAGGACGACGACTCGACCGATGAGGTTGCCATCCGTTGAGAAGGCATAAAACACGGATATTCCGAAAACCAAAAGCGAAACCCAGTTATGGATAAGCCTTTTGCGTAGGTCCGTATATGCAGATAAGATAAGAAGGAAAAAAAGTGACTCAACCATAGGTTTAGTGCTTGCAATTCATTTTCGCTTAGCTAATAGTCGTTTTCGAAGGCAACGAGGTGCCACCGAAACGGTTCCCACCTTCAAACTATCTAG
>CAZHYF010000188.1:0-5841 GCA_964536635.1 uncultured Rhodospirillaceae bacterium
GCTCGGTAGTCTGCCGCTGTGCCGCCTTGTCCCAGCCGCAAGCCGTGGCTATCTGTCTATAGTCGCCTCTGCCCATCGCCCTGCACCGGAGCCAGCCATGACCCAGACCCCGCGCACCGACCGCTGTGAAATCGCCATTATCGGCGGCAGTTTTGCCGGCATGACCACCGCCATCACCTTTGCCAAGCTGGGCTTTGACGTGCGTTTGATCGAGCGTGCGCCCTACCCCGTGACGCTGGATGACGCCTTCGATGGTCGCGGCCACGCCATTGCCAAAGCGGGCCAACAGATCTTCCAATCGCTGGGCTTGTGGGAGGATATGACGCCCTATGCCAGCGCCATCGACCACATTCGCATCACCGACGCGCAGCGCAACGGGCGCATTTCCCCCTTGCAAATGACCTTCAACGTCGCCGATCTGGGGTTCAGCGATCAGGGCAGCTATCGCGACGGCCCCATGGGCTACATCACCGAAAACCAGCCAATCCGCAACGTGCTGTTCCGGGCGATGAGCGCGGCCCTCGGCGAGCGGCTCTGGACCGAGTGCGAGGTGGCCGAGTTCGACTTCAGCCAGCCCTTGCCGCGCCTGGGCATGAAAGACGGGCGCCAATTGGTGGCCGATTTGGTGCTGGCCTGCGATGGCCGCCCGTCGCCCACCCGTAAGGCCGCTGGCATCGGGCTGCAATCTTGGCCCTATCACCAATGGGCGCTGGTGACCTGCCTGCACCACAGCGAGCCGCACAACAACTGGGCCTTTGAGCACTTCATGCCCGACGGCCCCTTTGCCGCGCTGCCGCTGCCTGACCTGCCGGACGGAACCCACCGCTCCTCGCTGGTTTGGACCAAATCGGAGGCCGCTGCCAAAGGCCTGTCGCGCCTCAGCCAAGACGATTTGGCCGACTGTCTTAACGCCAGCTTTGGCCCCTGGCTGGGCCGCCTGACGCCGGTTGGCCAGCGCTGGGTCTACCCCCTGTCGGCGCAGCATGCAGACCGCTATGTGCTGCCCGGCTTGGCGCTGATCGGCGACGCCGCGCACGGGGTGCATCCGATTGCGGGCCAGGGCTTCAACCTGGCGCTGAAGGACATCGCCAGCCTGGCCGAGATTTTGGTCGAGTCCCGCCAGCGCGGGCTGGCGCTGGGCGACCTGCATCAGCTCGAGCGCTACCAGGCCTGGCGCCGCCCCGATAATGTCGCCATGCTGGCGGCGACCGATGCGCTGGACCGGTTGTTTTCAACCGCCCTCCCGCCGATCCGCATCGCGCGCGATCTGGGTTTGGCGGCGGTGGACCGCATGCCGAGGTTGAAAAAGCGCCTCATCACCGAGGCCATGGGCTTTGGCCCTAACTTTGGCTCCAGGCTGCCGGTCATGGCGACGGGCGTGCTGCCAGGTTAACTCGACAACAATATTAAGGTAATTTTGATTTTTTACTTATTTTAGGGTAATATCTTCTTTGAAAACATCAAGGGAGAGACTTATGCGTGCACCAATATTGGTCCTGCTGGCGGCCATGATAGCCAGCCTTGCGACGCTGATTGCACCGGCACCCGCCTCGGCAGAGGACACGCTGATCATCAGCCGCAGCGACCTTCAGGTCTTAATCGCTGGTCGCGAGCCTGCGGTTGATCTGCCCGCCGGCTCCGGCCGCTTGAGCCTAAAGGATGGCGTGCCGACACTGGACAAGGTTGCGACTTCTCTGGTGCCCTTTATCTGCACGCAGATCATCTATGGCCCTGACAGCCCTTGGGCAGACATTTGTTCGTCGCGGATGCATATTGAGGGCGGTATGCTGCTCAGCAGTCCCAACCCATCGGCGCTCATCAACCTTGACGCATTTAACAAGTCAGCCCTAGAGCTGGTTTGCGGCCCCTTTGCTTGCGGCGACTTGCTGCCCATCTGCGGTGCGAGCCAGCGCTATGACGCCGCCAGCAATTCTTGCGTTCCTTTCAAGCCCGTCACCCTATGCCAAGCCAGCGATCAGGGTTGCCTCAGCAAAGAGGTGCTCGCCCTGCTGGGACGCATTCCCGATTGCCGGGTTGCAATTTGTTTGCCTGAAGACATGCTGAAGCTCGTGCAGCAAAACCTGCCCGACTTCGCCCAAGGCCCCGTGCAACGCGCCGTCGCTGCCGGGCTAACGGGTATCAGTATCAAGGACGCCGACTTTACCGACAAGGTCGCCAACCTCGGCGCTGGTCAAGCGCTGTTGCTCCAACCCTAAGAATGATTAGGACAAGCGGGCCAAGGCTTCTGGCAGATCGGCCATGGCGTGGATGATCAGGTCTGCGCCCGCTTGCAGCAAGTCGCGCTCCAGGTGGTGGCCATAGCTGACCCCCACAGCCAGCGCGCCCGCTGCCTTAGCCATCAGCATGTCATAGGAAGTGTCGCCAATCACTACACAGTCCGGCGCTTCACAGCCCGTTTCGCCCAGCGCCGCGACCACCATGTCCGGCGCCGGTTTCGAGGCGTTGGTATCGGGCGTTTGCAGCGTGTGAAAGTGGTGCTGGATGTCGTGGTAGGCCAACATGTGGTCCAGGCCGCGCCGGTTCTTTCCGGTGCAAATTCCCATGAAGACCGCATCATGGGTCAGACTGCCCAGCGTCTCGCGCACGCCATCGAACAGCGGCTCGTGGAAGTCGCCTTGCTTGCGCATGGCAACAAAGGCGTGGCGATAGGCATCGGCCAGCCGTTGGTGGTCGGACAACGCGCCCTCTGGCAGCCAGCGCCGGGCGCAGCCCATCAGGTCCAGGCCAACGGTGGCTCCCACCGCCGGGTCACCCGGATATGGCAAGCCTAGCACGTCAAAGGCATCTCTGGCGGCGCGGTAGATGTTGGCGCTGCTGTCGGCCAGCGTGCCGTCAAAGTCAAACGCCAACAGGCGAAAGCGGTGTCCAGGTCCGATCATAGTGCTTCATTTCTTCTCGCAAGAGGGCCCAGGGCCACGGCGCCCCAATATCAGCGCCCCAATATCAGCGCCAGGGCGCGTCTTCATCCAGATCGCGCGCCTGGCTGAGGCTGAAGCCCAGGGTATCAAAGGTCGCCACCATGTGGCTCGGCAGGTCCGCCGTCAGACGCAAAGTCCCCAGCTCTGGGTGCGGCACCAGCAGTTGGCGCGCGTGCAGGTGCAGTTTGCGCGACAGGTCCAGGCCATCCAAGAAGGCCGCCTGACCGCCATACTTGCCGTCGCCCAAGATGGGCGTGCCCATGTGCTCGCAGTGGACGCGCAGCTGGTGGGTCCGCCCGGTACGCGGCGACAAGGCGAGCCAAGCGGCTCTATGCCCCGCGCGGTCCAGCACCTGGTAGTGGGTCAGCGCGAACTGGCCCTGATCGCTGACCACCATGCGCTCGGCGCCCGAGCCAGCGCCCCCGGCACGATTGGTGCCCGCCATCTTGGCGATCGGCGCCTTGATCTCGCCCGAGCCATAGGGCGGACGCCCGACCACCACGGCCCAATAGGTCTTTTCAATACCGCCGGTCTTAAAGGCCTGGGTCAAACGGCTGGCTGCCCCGACGCTCTTGGCCAGCAAGATCAGGCCCGAGGTGTCTTTGTCCAGACGATGCACCAGCCGAAGGCGGCCGCCCTTGCGCCAGCCCGCAACCATGCCATCAAGGTGGCGCGCGGTGCCAGAGCCACCCTGGACCGCCAGCCCCGGCGGCTTGTTCAGCGCCACCATATCATCGTCTTCATAGACCAGCGCTTGCTCCAACAGAGCGCGGTCCGCCTCGCTGAGCCCCGAACGCCCACTGCCTGCGCTGGCAACCGAAGGGCTAGCCAGCGTGTCCAGCTCCAAGGGCGGAATGCGGATCATCTGCCCCGCAGACAGGCGGGTATCGGGCTTGGCGCGCTTGGAATCCACCCGGATCTGTCCGGTGCGCAGCAGCTTGGACAAGCGACCAAAACTCAGTCCTGGACGCTGCTGCTTGAACCAGCGGTCCAGGCGTTGACCGTCAAATTCGCGCGCGACCCGCACCTGGGTCACGGCGGTTTTGGGCTTGGCGGCTTGTTGCTCGGCGCTCTGCGCGGCCTCATCGACCGCGTCGGGGCGAGCTTCAGGCAGCTCGGAATTGGGATCGTTTGGGCTCACGCGGGGGCCTCCTTAAACAGAGCGCAGAGGAAACAGGCCAGCGGCCAGCCAAAGCCCCAGCCCACACGCTAGAACCGCCAGCACCAAGGTGCCGAGCCCATAGGCCGCAGCGGTCAGCGTGGCGCCGTTGCCCGGGCCCTCGGCCAGACGCCAGACCTCCAGCGCGAAGCTGGAGTAGGTGGTAAAGGCACCCAAGAAGCCAACCATAATCAAGGCGCGCAGGCCCTGCGCCCAGGCGCTATCCAGGCTGCCGGCCAACAAAGCCGCCGTGACGGGCACCGCAATCAGGCCCATCAAGAAGCAGCCCAGCGTATTGGCCAGCAAGGTCGCCCAAGGCAAGCCGCTCCAGCCCCAGAGCTGGCCCAATTGGGCCAATCCAAAGCGGGCAAGCGCGCCCAGCGCGCCGCCAATCGCCACCAAGACAAGGGTCAACATCTGCATGGCCCTGGAGCTAGCAGACTTTAGACGCAAGAGCAATCAGAGCCGGACCGGCCACCGCCTGCGCCATCACAAAAAAGGGCCGCAGAAAAGGGCATCTGGACCGCCTGGCCCGGATGCCTCCTCATCTGTGGTGCGAAGCGTCAGATCTTCCGGCGTGCTGCCTTAGAGGATCTGGATCTTAACATTGCGGCCATAGGTCTTGGCCAAGTTAAAGAATTCGCGCGCATTGCCCGGATGCAGACGCACACAGCCGTGTGAGGCCCGGCGTCCCAAGGCCGAGATGTGGCCCGTCCCGTGAACCGCAAAGCCACCGCTGAAGAATACTGCGCTCGGCATGGGCGCATTGTCATACTTCTTTGAGAAATATGAAGAATAAATCCGCTGCGGGCGATAGGTGCCGCGCGGGGTCGAATAGCCCGCGCGCCCTGAAGAGATCTTCCAGGTATGGCGCAGATTGCCGTTGACGTAGACTTCCATTTCTTGCCGCGACAGGTAGATTTTCGCTACCACATTGCCCGAGCGGTTACCCATGCTCGCCGGCATGTCACGCGCGGAGCCAATGGTGTTGCCGCCGTAGTTTGACACCCGCGAGCTGGGGAAGCTGGTGGCCGCAAGCTGGATGCCCTGCTGTGGCGCTGGCGTCATCCCCAAGGAAGTCTCGGTTTGTGCCGCCGTGGCAGGCAGACTGAAGAGCAGGCCGACCAGGCCCAGAAGAGCAAAAATAGAGCGCATGAAATTGTCCCCAAAGGTCTTGCGTTATGAATCACCACAGCGCCTAGCACATTGGGGCAAAAAATCAATTGGCTCCGCTTCACAATTGCATCAGCCGAAGCAAATGCGTAATTTTATTACTCGATGAACCGACCATTCGACACTATGCTACAGCCTCAAGCCGGGGTGGCGTGCTCGGCTCCAAAAAGCGGGCGAAGGGCAGATCGGGGCCAAGTGGCACGATGCCCGAGGGATTGAGATTGCGGTGGCTGGCGTAGTAGTGGCGCTTGATGTGCTGCATGTTGACGGTCCTGGCGACCCCTGGATAGGCCAAGAGCCGCTCGATGTAGGCCGACAGCGCCGGGTAATCGGCGATGCGGCGCATGTTGCACTTGAAGTGACCGACATAGACCGCATCGAAGCGCAGCAAGGTGGGCAGCAGACGCCAATCGGCTTCGGTGATCTGCCCGCCCACCAGCGTGTCAGCTTGGCTCAGGCGCGCCTCCAACCAGTCCAAAGTCTCGAACAGCAGCGCCACCTCTTCCTCATAGACCGCTTGCGTGCCCGCAAAGCCCACCTTGTAGACACCATTGTTGACCCGCTTGTAGA
>CAZHYF010000189.1:0-2367 GCA_964536635.1 uncultured Rhodospirillaceae bacterium
ACCGCAGGCGAACAGCGGACAGTTAAGATGTCACCATCCAAGGCCAAATCGTGAATCTCGGCTCCGGTCGACGAATAGTTGTGCCCCGCCTTCAGGGCGGCCACCAACAGGTCGGGATCGTTGCGCTCGGCGGCCACCATGACCCAGCCGCCGCCGAAATCGTCCAGCCGCAGGTGGCTGTCGTCGGTGGCGTTGAAGTGCAGCCGCTTGCCCTCATTGAGCAGATAGTCCGCCACCGCGATGCCATAGGCGCGGTCGCACTCCAGCATGCAAGAGTGGTTATAGACCTCGATGGCATTGGCGTGGCTGATGGCCATGGCCTCATCCATGGTCAGGCCGTACCACTCGGGGTGGGCAATCGAGACATAGGCGCCAGCGGCTTGCGCGCGGCGCACCAGCTCGGGGCCGGTCTCGTCTTCCGTTGGCGCGGGAAAGTCCAGCGGCAGGCCGTTGGCCACGATGTGCCACAGACCGCGCCGGTCGTACTTCTTGCCTGGGCAGTGCAGCTCGGCAGACAGGATGGTCGTGATGCGATCGTCGCGCAAATCGCGGCTGTCGGGCACGCTGGGCGCGCCGATGTCCAGACCCTCCATGAAGTGGTCCGACAGACAGGTGAAGTCGTAGCCCATAGCCTTATAGACCGCCACCACCTCGGCCGGGTTGCGGGCGCCATCGGACAGGTTGGAGTGGCCGTGCAGGTTGCCGCGATAGAAACGATGACCGAGCGAGAAAGGAGCAAGTTGCATGGTGGACCTTTGGCAAACAAGGATGCGCAAGACGAATACAAGAGGCGCTATCTAAGCGCAACTTGCCCGGCTCTTGTGTCGAAAATGTTACGATCTTGTCCCAAAACCGTCAGTGCGCGCGCAGGCCGCTTCCACGATACGGTAAAACGCCAAATCCAAGGCACCGCAAGGATTGTGTGGGTCGTGCGGACTCCCCTTTGCCTCAAGATGGATGAAGCTGGAGAATCCCAACGCGCAAGCCAGCTGGAATGCGGTGACCCTTTCCCGCGATGTGCCCTAGCGGTTAAAAAACGCCTCGGTAATCAAGTAGTTCGACACCAAGATCAGAATTGCGGACATGACCACGGCGCTGGTGGTCGCGCGGCCAACGCCCTGCGCGCCAGAGCTGGCGTAGTAGCCCTTGTAGGCCCCGACCACCGTCACGATGAAGCCAAAAACCGCCGCTTTGACCAGGCCCGAGACCACGTCGAATACCTCCAGGTATTCCAGCGTTGCGGTCAAATAGCCGGCCGAGCTGAAGCCCAGGCGATAGACCGCCACCATATAGCCGCCCAGCACGCCGATGGTATCGGCCACCGCGACCAGGATCGGCATGGCCACAACGCCCGCGATCAGGCGCGGCACCACCAGGTAGGAGATGGGGTCTTTGATCATGGCTTGCATGGCCTCGATCTGGTCCGAGACGCGCATGGTGCCCAGCTCGGCGGCAATGGCCGCGCCCACGCGCCCGGCGATCATCAGACCGGCCAGAACCGGGCCCAGCTCTCGGGTCAAGGAGACCACCACGACTTGGGGAATGGCCGACTCAGCGGAAAAGCGCGCAAAGCCGGTGTAGGATTGCAGCACCAGCACCATGCCGCTGAAGATCGCGGTCAGGCCCACGACCGGCAGCGACAGCAGCGCCAAATCCAGGCAGGCCATCAAGATGCGGCGCGGGCGATAGGGTGGGGTCAGGCTCTGGCTGACGGCCATGCCCATAAACATGCTGAAGTGACCAATCGCGCCCAGAAAGCTCAGAACGCGGTATCCGATCCAACCGACAAAGTTGAACACGCTGTCTTCCTTTTTGTTCGGGCCTCGGGCTCAGGTACTAGGACAAGGGCGCAGCAACTGGCGCTTGGGTCTAAAGATAGCGCCGCTCATAGCGCGCGCCCAGCGAGGTCAGAATTTCGTAGCCGATGGTATGGGCGCTTTGGGCCAAGAGATCAACGGATTGTTGCGGGCCCAACAGCTCTAGAGTGTCACCGACCTGGGGTAGAGGCCCTGACCGCTGGCATAGGTCGCTCAGATCGACGGTCACCAGGTCCATCGACACCCGCCCCACCAGGGGCACGGGCTGTTCGCCCCAAAACAGCGTGGCGACGTTGGAATGCTGGCGCGAGAAGCCATCGGCGTAGCCCAAGGGAATGGTGGCGATGCGGCTGGGGCGCATGCTGGACCAGGTGGCATTATAGCCCACCCCGCGTCCAGCGGGCAGCTCGCGGATTTGCAGGATCGGGCAGTCCAGCCGCACTACAGGTCGCATGGGGTTGGTCTGACCGGGTGTCGGATTGGCGCCATAGAGCGCAACGCCGGGCCGCAACTGGTCGAAGTGATAGTTCGGGCCCAAGAAGACGCCGCT
>CAZHYF010000189.1:2467-5809 GCA_964536635.1 uncultured Rhodospirillaceae bacterium
GGCGCGCCTTGACCCTGATCGCGCCAGCGGTCGAGCTGCTCCAGGCTGTTCAACACCGGGCGCAAGCGGGCCTCAAGGAAGGCGCCCGGCTCGGCGACCAGGCCGTTGAGCACGGTGATGTCGGCCTCGGGCAAGGCGGCGCGCAGGCAAAGGGCCTCTTCGAAATGGGCGACATAGAAGGCTCTGGTGCCGGCCTGCCACAGCGCGCGGCCAACCGGAGCTAGGCCCAGGCCATAGCCGTCGGCCTTGACCACAGCAGCGCAGGGCAAACCGGGGGCCTTTGCTTGCAGGCGGCGCCAGTTTTCACCCAGAGCCTGGGTGTCGATGGTCAGAACGGAACGAAGGGATTTGGTCGTCATGGCGCGCCTTTTAGCCCAAGTCGCGTCGCCTGGAAAGGCGCGCCTTGGCGCAAAGCCCATCGGCTTGGGCACAAGGGCGCCGGTGGCTTGCGCTGCCGACAGCACGCTGGTGCCAGACGGCAAGCCAGCGAAGCCGGCGCTGGGCCCGCGGAATGGTGGCCGCCAAACGCAAACAGGGCGCTTTGTCCCCTCCAAGCCCCTAACAAGGAAAGGTCAAAGCGCCCCGTTCAATCGGTGCATCAGCCAAGCAACAGTGCCGTTTCGGTCCTGAGGCCTGGCAGCGAGCAGGACCGTCTTAGGCCTGCTTGGCCTTGCGGAAATCTTCCACAAAGCAATCCATGGCTTCAGCAGCGCAGGCGATCAGATGGCCGGGGAAGGTGTAGCCGTTACGCAGCGCTTCTTCTTGCAGGTACTCCAAGCAAGCGCGGAAGGACTCGGGGCTCGACTGCTCGAAGTTGCCACCAAAGTCGTCACGGTCGTTGAAATCGCGCTCGTCAGAAAAATCAAATGGCATGGTCTAAATCTCTTTATAGGTATGCTTAAGTGCTCAAATCTTTGTCATCGAAAGCGCCTTGAAAACGATTGGCGCTTCTCCCTGAGGACAAAATGGATACTACGCCAAATGTGCAGGGCGATCAATCAGCGCCAAGCGGGAAAACGTCTCTGAAATTGGGGTTTGTTGGGGCTGGCGCCTTGGTCTGCTCTCACTTGTCGCAATCTGGTCACAGCCCGGATCAAGCAGCCTTGGTCTGGCCGCCGATCACGCTTTCTTGAGCAGGACTGGTCTTGGTTGCGGCTTTGCTGGGTGCGCCTTTAGCGCGAACAGGCCCGCAAAATTAGGCCTGCGAATCAACCAGATGGAGATATGAGCCGAAAACCCGACCCTTGATCTGACCGGCAGCGCCCAGATTTTGGCCCTGCGCATCGCTTGCCGACCACAGCGCCTGGCCTCTGATCGGGCTCTCTTGGCTGGAATAGTGGAATTCGTGGCCGCGAAAGCGGGCGCCGGCTGCTCCAAGGGGCGTGTCGCCCGCAAGCTGCATGGCGCGGTAGCCCAAATGGCGGCGCGGTGCATCAAAGCGCGTGGTGATATCCAACAGGCCCGCCATGTCCCAGGCGCGGCCAGCACCATCCACCAGCCGCTGGCCCAGGGCCATGTAGCCGCCGCACTCGCCGTAGATCCAGCCGCCTTGCGCCGCCAATTGGTGCGCCGAGCGCCAGAAGCGCTGGGCACCTGACAGGGCCTCGGCCTGCAATTCGGGATAGCCGCCGGGCAAGAACAGCGCATCGACGCCGCTGGGCAAGGGTTGATCCGCTAGCGGCGAGACACAGGTGATGTGCGCACCCGCCGCGCGCCAATCCTCCACCATGTGCGGATAGATAAAGCTGAAGGCCGCATCTTGGGCTACGGCGATATGCTGGCCCAGGGGGGGCAAGGCTCGGAGTTTGCGGGCTTCTGGTGCCACCCTGGCCTGGTCAGACCGCAGAGCCAGCAAGGCATCCGGGCAGCCGCTCGCCGCCACCCAGTCCGCCAGCGCCTCCAATTTTGTCTCAAGCTGGGGAGTGTCGCCCGCCTGCACCAGCCCCAAATGGCGCGAGGGCAGATCCAGGTCGCTTTGACGGGGCAGCGCCGCCAACACCGGTAGGCCCAGCGGCGCCAGCGCAGCGCGCAGCATCGCGCCGTGGCGGGGCGAGGCCACCTTGTTCAAGATGAGGCCCGCCAGCTCCAGGCCGGGATCAAAGCTGGCAAAGCCATGAACCAGGGCTGCCACCGAGCCCGCCATACCGCTGGTATCCACCACCAGGACCACCGGCAGCCCGAGCTGCTTGGCTAGGCTGGCGGTGCTGGCGCTGCCGTCGGCGGCACCATCGAACAAGCCCATAGCGCTCTCGATCAGCACCAAGTCGCTGTCTTGGCTCAGGCGGCGGCGCTGGTCGGCCAAGCGCGCGGCAGGCATGGCCCAAGGGTCCAGGGTCAAACTAGCGCGCCCGCAGGCCGCCTGGTGAAACGCGGGGTCTATATAGTCAGGGCCGATCTTGGCCGCTGCCACCCGCAGGCCCTGGCGACGCAACGCGCGCAGCAGCCCCAGCGTGACCGAGGTCTTGCCAGCATGGCTGGAGGGGGCTGCCAGGATGAAGGCGGGGTTGGTCATGCCGTTGCCCCCCGAGCGCGCAGGGTTCTTTGCGCGCACTTGCTTGAGCGTGCCTGCTGTTGGCGCTGGGCCTTGCTGCCGCGCGGAAGGTGTTCGCGCTTGGCCAGCGCGGCCTTGACGGCTGCCAGGGCTTCCAGGAAGCCCGGGTCGGACTGAAAGAGCATACAGGGGCGCAGCGCTTGGATCTCGGCCGGGCTCCAGGCGCTGGTGGCTGGGCAGGCTTCGAGCGCACGCAGAGCCTGCAACCGGGTCAGCAAGCTGCCGGTATGGAGGCGCTCCAGCGCGGCCGGGCTGAGAGCTGCAACGGCCTTTTGGCTCAGGCTTGGCACGCGGCGGCGCTCTTAGTCTTGGCCCAGATACTGGGCGTCGCTGACATGCTCCAGCCAGTCCACGGCCTTGCCGTCCTGCATCTCGTGGATGGCGATGTGGGTCATGGCGGTCTCGGGGCCCGCGCCGTGCCAGTGCTTTTCACCCGGCTCGATCCAGACCACATCGCCGGGCTTGATGATCTGGAGCGCTTGGCCCCAAAGCTGCACCCGGCCAGCGCCAGCGGTGACGATCAGGGTCTGACCCAAGGGGTGGGTGTGCCAGGCGGTGCGCGCGCCGGGCTCAAAGGTCACCGCCGCGCCCTGGACGCGCGCCTGGTCAAAGGCGTTGAACAGCGGGTCCAAGCGGACCTGGCCGGTAAACCAGTCGGCGGCTCCGGGGCGCGAGGCGCGGCTTCCCGCGGGGATTATCTGCATGGCGCTGGTCCTTCAAGCTGCTGTGACCCAATCCGGTCTGCTTGCCAGAAGCCGCCTTGGATTGCCAGCGCTGAAGTGCCCTTTTGG
>CAZHYF010000190.1:0-2009 GCA_964536635.1 uncultured Rhodospirillaceae bacterium
CGGCCTTTGTTCATCAGACGGCAGATCGCGCCGCCAGTGGGGTAGTAAACGCCGGTCACGCCGCCGGTACCAATGGTCACAAATTGGTCGGCTGCAAAGGCAGCAGAGCCCAGGCTGACGGCGGAAGCGGCCGCCAAGCCGATCAGAGATGTTTTAATATTCACATGCTTCTCCCTTGGTTTTGGGTGCCACGAGCGCGAGGGCGCCCGGATTACACGCGACTAAAGTCGCTAAAGTTTTTTTTCATGTCACCAAAAAACTTATGTTTTTTTCGCCACCCAGTAGGCGTTGTTCTGCTGGCGCAGGGTTTCGTAGCGCTGGATGCGTTGGCGCGCGGCCTCGCCGCCGCTCTTGACCAGACCAGCCAACAGCACGTCGATCACTGCCATAGCGCCGGTGTAAAACCCGAAGTGGTGGGTGGAGATGACCGAGGCTATCAAGGTCACCGCGGAGGTGAATTCGCTGGAGATGACGTCGAAGTCGGAGATCAAGATGATCTTGGTGCCGCGCCGCTCGGCGAATTTGCAGGCCTCCACCACCTCGCGCGAATAGGGCGTAAAAGTCAGTGCCACCAAGACATCTTGCGCATCGGCGTCGGATAAATCGTCGATCGCCGAGTTCATATGGCGCGGGATCAGTTCTAGGCTCGGCAGCGCCATGCGGCCGACATAGTGAAAATAATAGGCCAGCGCGTAGGTCGAGCGCACGGCGGTCAGATAGACCCGGCGGGCGCCCAGCATGAGCGCCACCGCGCGCTCCAGGTCTTCGGGTGCCAGCCGCTCCAGGCTACGGTGGACGATACCCATGGCGTTGAGCGAGGCCTCGGCCTGTGTCGGTCCCAGGGGGCCAGCCATTTGCACCGATTCGATCCACGCCGGGCGCTCGGCCAAGTGGGTTGAGGAGACCAGCGCATGGCGGAAGGGCTCGCGCAGCTCCTCGTAGCCCGAGAATCCGAGCTGCTCGGCGAGGCGCACCAGCGTATAGGTCGAGACTCCGCATTTGCGCGCGGTCTCGCGGATCGAGTCGAGGCCGAAATCGAGCGGATGATCAACGATATACTTGGCCACCAGCTTCAGGCGCGGGGCCAAATGGCCCGCCTGGCGCTTTAGAGCTTCGATGGTCTTGGTTTTCAAGGCAGGATCCATGCGCCAACGCTAGTGACAAAGCGGTCAGGCAGTCAATAACAATCGTTATATTTTTGATTGATTGACTAATCTTGTTTTTCGTTCAAGATTTTTTGGTTCGCCGTTCCTTCATGTTTCCCGGCTGCCCATGACCGTTTCGCTCGATCTTCCCTCCCATGCCTCCGTCGTCGTCATTGGCGGCGGGATCATGGGGTGTTCGACGCTCTACCACCTTGCTGAGATGGGCGCTAGCGATGCTGTGCTGTTGGAGCGCAATGCGCTGACCTCGGGCACCACTTGGCACTCGGCGGCGCAGGTGCGCGCGCTGCGGTCGTCGCAAAACCTGACCCGCATGATCCAGTATTCGGTCGATCTCTACAGTCGCCTGGAGCAGGAGACCGGCCAAAGCGTCGGTTGGATTCAGAAGGGCTCGCTGTCCATTGCCACCAACCAAGGCCGCCTGGACCACATCTTACGTCAAGAGGCGCTGGCCAAGGCCTATGGTGTGCGCGCAGACGCCATCAGCCCGCAAGAGGCGTTGGAGCGCTGGCCGCTGATGAACGCCGACGATGTGATTGGCGCGGTTTGGTCGCCCGACGATGGCCGCGTGTCGCCCAGCGATGTTTGCGCGGCGCTGGTCAAGGCCGCCAAAGGCCGAGGTGCGCGCATCTTCGAACAAACCGGGGTTACGGGCATTCTGACCGAAGGCGGGCGGGTGCGCGGGGTCGAGACCAGCCGCGGCACCATCCGTTGCGACGCCATTGCGCTTTGCGCCGGCCTCTGGTCGCGTGAGGTGGGGGCGCTAGCGGGTGCCGAGGTGCCCTTGCTGGCCTGCGAGCATTTCTATCTTTTGACCAAGCCGATTGACGGCATCCAGGGCAACGT
>CAZHYF010000190.1:2109-5766 GCA_964536635.1 uncultured Rhodospirillaceae bacterium
AGCTTCACCCCCGACGGCATGTTCATGCTGGGCGAGACCGCTGAGACGCGCGGGCTGTTCCTGGGTTGTGGCATGAATTCGGTGGGGCTGGCCTCGGGCGGTGGCGCTGGCATGAACCTGGCGCACTGCATTGTGCATGGCCGCACCGCCTACGACTTGAGCGAGGCCGACGCTCAGCGCTTTGCGCCGGTCTTCAACTCGGTCGAGCATCTGATGGCCCGCGCGCCCGAAATCTTGGGCACCCACTACGAGATCACCTACCCCGGGCGCCAGCTCAAAACAGCGCGCGGTCTGCGCAAAATGGCTCTGCACGACGCCTACGCGGCTGCCGGTGCTGCCTTTGGCCAGGTCTACGGCTGGGAGCGCCCGCTCTATTTTAACAAGGCCAGCGTCGGCCAGGAGGGCGCGCCGCAGCTCAGCTTTGGCCGTCCGGACTGGTTCGAGCAGGTGGGCCGCGAGGTCGAAGCAGCGCATCAGCGCGCCGCCCTCTTCGATGCCTCTTGCTTTGGCAAGATCGAGGTGCAGGGGCCTGAGGCCTGCGCCTTCTTGCAGTGGGTCTGCGCCGCCAATATGGACAAGCCCGCGGGCTCGGCCATCTATACCGCACTGCTCACCGAGCAAGGCACCTACGCCAGCGACATCACCGCCCAGCGCATCACCGATCAGCACTATCGCTTGTTTGTTGGCACCAATGCGATCAAGCGCGATCTGGCCTGGCTGCGCCGCCACGCTGAGGGCTATGACGTCGCCCTGACCGATAGCACGGAAGACTACGCCGTCTTGGGCCTCATGGGCCCTGAGGCTGGCCGCATCCTGCGCGACTGCGGCGCGCCCGAGCTGCTGGAGCTGGGCTATTTCAAGCTCGGCCCCGCCCACATCGCGGGCAAGCATGTGCGCGCCGTGCGCCTGTCCTATGTCGGCGAAGCGGGCTTCGAGATTACCGCTAAGTGGGAGAATGCAGCGCCCATCTATGCCGCGCTGACCGCCGCGGGGGCTGAACCAGCCGGGCTCTATGCCCAGACCTCCATGCGCATCGAAAAGGGCTTTGCCGCCATGGGCCACGAGCTGGACAGCGATGTCAGCCCGGTCGAGACCGGCTTGGCGGGCCTGGCCTCTCGGCGCAAGGACTACTTGGGCAAGGCTGGCCTGGAGCAGCGCCGCAGCGCCAGCAAGCCGAGCTTGGCGACCCTGATCTTTGACGATCCCCAGGCCTGCCCTCTGGGCCACGAGCCGTTGGTGTCAGACGGTCAAATCATCGGCACCACCAGCTCGGCAGCCTTTGGCTATCGCCTTGGCCGCCCGGTGGCGCTGGCGCATCTCAAGATGCCCAACCCAGAGGCGTCCTGGCCCAGCAGCGTCGAGGTGCTGGTGACCGGCAAGCGCTGGACCGCGCGCGTCCAAGCGGGCGCAGCTTTTGACCCCGAAGGCCGCCGCATGAAAGGAGCGCTGCTGTGATCCTCCGCCCACCGCTGATGGTGGCGCCCAACGGCGCGCGCCGCACCAAGGCCGACCATCCGGGTCTGCCGATCACCCCCGAGGAGCTGGCGGCCACCGCGCGCGCCTGCTTTGCCGAGGGCGCCGATACGCTGCACCTGCATGTGCGCAACGATGATCAGAGCCATAGCCTGGACGCCGGACGCTATCGCGCCGCGATTGCCGCCGTCGCAGAGGCCGTGCCCGGCATGGCGGTGCAGATCACCACAGAAAGCGCGGGCGTCTTCGACGTCGCCCAGCAGCGCGCCTGTCTGGAGGCGCTGCGTCCGGCGGCGGCCAGCATCTCGGTGCGTGAGATGGCGCGCGATGGCGACCAGGCCGCCCGCATCTATGCGCTGTGCCGCGAGGTGGGTACGCGTGTCCAACACATTCTCTATACCCCAGACTGCCTGGCCCAGCTTGAGGCTTGGGACCAGCAAGGGCTGATCGGCGCGCTTCAGCGCGAGGTCATCTTCGTTCTGGGCAGCTACAGCCCGGCCCGTCACGGTCAACCGCAAGACCTCTCCTCGATCTTGCCAGCCATCCAGGGGCGGGCTTCCCAAACGCAGGACGCGGCCGCCGCTTGGCGCTGGTCTTGGAGCGTTTGCGCCTTTGGCCCGCAAGAAATCGACTGCCTGCTGGCCGCTTGGGCTGCGGGCGGTGGCGCGCGCATCGGTTTTGAAAACAACATCCACGCCAGCGACGGCAGCTTGATCGCCGACAACGCCGCTTCCGTGCGGGCTCTGGTTGCCCGCGCGTCTGCTGCCGGCCTTTGGCCGACCCCTACTTCGCCTACAGCCCCTACTTCGCCTACATCCAAGGACAGCTAGTGATGAGCCGCTCTCACGTTTTCCCCCGCCACACCAAATCTGCGCTGCCGACCGCAGTCGCGGGTGATGGCTGCTATTTGATCGACGCCAACGGGAAGCGCTATTTCGACGGTTCGGGTGGCGCTGCGGTCTCCTGCCTGGGCCACTCTGATGCCGAGGTGGTGCGCGCGATCCAAGACCAGGTGCAGCAACTGGCCTTCGCCCACACCAGCTTCTTTACCTCAGAGCCTGCCGAGGCGCTGGCCGACTTGCTGGTGGCCAACGCGCCCGGCGATATCGATCGGGTCTATTTCGTTTCGGGCGGCTCTGAGGCCACCGAGGCCGCCATCAAACTGGCGCGTCAGTACCACCTGGAGCGCGGCGAGCCCCAGCGTCGCCACCTGATCGCGCGCCGCCAATCCTACCACGGCAACACTCTGGGCGCGCTGTCGGCGGGCGGCAACGCCTGGCGCCGGGCACAGTTCGCGCCCTTGCTGATCGAGGTCAGCCACATCGCGCCCTGCTATGCCTACGCTGAAAAGCCCGAGGACGAGAGCTTGGAAGACTACGGCTTGCGGGTGGCGCAAGAGCTGGAGGACGAAATCCTGCGCCTGGGCGCTGATAGCGTCATGGCCTTCATCGCCGAGCCCGTTGTCGGTGCGACCCTGGGCGCCGTGCCCGCCGCGCCAGGCTATTTCAAGCGCGTGCGCGAGATCTGCGACCGCTATGGCGTGCTGTTGATCCTGGACGAGGTCATGTGCGGCATGGGGCGCACCGGCCACCTGTTTGCCTGCGAGGCCGATGGCGTCGAGCCCGATATCCTCTGTATCGCCAAGGGCCTGGGCGCGGGCTATCAGCCGATTGGCGCGATGCTCTGCACCAAGGCCATCTATGAAGCGATCGAGGCTGGCTCGGGCTTCTTCCAGCATGGTCACACCTATTTGGCCCACCCGGTGGCGACCGCGGCGGGCTTGGCGGTGGTGCGCGCGTTGCTGGATCGCGGCTTGGTGGCGGGCGTCTCAGCGCTGGGCGATAAGCTGGATGCCGCGCTGCGCCAGGCGCTGGGCCAGCACCCCAATATCGGCGACATACGCGGGCGGGGCTTGTTCCGCGGCGTCGAGCTGGTGGCCGACCGCGAGACCAAGCAGCCCTTCGATCCGGCGCTGGGCCTGGCGGGCAAGATCAAGAAGGCGGCGCAAGAGGCGGGATTGATCTGCTATCTCATGTCGGGCACCCGCGATGGACGCAACGGCGACCATGTGCTGTTGGCGCCGCCCTTCATTATGACCGAAGCGCAAATCCCTGAGGTGGTGGGCAAGCTGGAGTTGGCGATCAAGCAATCCCTGCCAGCCGGCTGAAGCCTGCCCAGCTGAGG
>CAZHYF010000191.1:0-2786 GCA_964536635.1 uncultured Rhodospirillaceae bacterium
CTAGGCCGCCGAGCCAGGCTAGGCCGCCTCCAGGCTGGCCACCACGCCCATGCCGCCAGCCGTGCAGACCGAGATGACCGCCTTGGCGGTACCACCACGAGCGGCCAGTTGCTTGGCGGTTAAGCCGGTGATGCGCGCACCGGTGGCGGCAAAGGGGTGCCCATAGGCCAAGCTGGAGCCCTTGGGATTGATGGTCTCGGGTGCAAATTCGCCCATGGGTTCGTCGCGGCCCAAGTGGGTCTTGCAATAGTCGGGATCCTTGAAGGCCGCCAGCGTCGCCAAGGTCTGCACAGCGAAGGCCTCGTGGATTTCGGCGATGTCGAAGTCGCCCAGCCCCCGGCCCTGGCGTGCCAGCATGCGCGACATGGCGATCGTCGGCGCCATCAGCAGCCCGTCGCCCGCCACGAAATCGTTGCCTGCCACCTCGCCGCCGGTCAGGTAGGCCAGAATCGGCAAGCCGCGCTCCTTGGCCCAGTCTTCGCTGGCCAGCAGCACGCTGGCCGCCCCGTCGGTCAGTGGCGTCGAGTTGCCTGCGGTCAAGCTGCCCTTGCCCGATGAGCGGTCATAAGCCGGCTTCAGCTTGGCCATAGCCTCCATGGAGGAGTCGAAGCGGATGTTGTTATCCTGCCACACGCCCTCGCAGGGCACGATCAGGTCGTCGTGGAAGCCCTCGGCGTAAGAGGCGGCTGCTTTGAGGTGCGAGTTGTGCGCCCAGGCGTCCTGCTCCTCGCGACTCACGTCCCAAGTGCGCGCCATCAGCTCGGCGTGTTGACCCATATTGAGACCCGTTGCCAGCTCGCTGTTGCTGGGCGGTATAGGCATCAGCTCGCCTAGGCCAAAGCCCTTGAAGGCGGCCAGCCGCTGCCCCAGGGTCTTGGCCCGGTTGACCTTCAGCAGGCGCTTGACCAAACGGGCGTTGGCCGAAAAGGGCGAATCAGAAATGGTATCGACACCGCAGGCAATGCCGCTGTCGATCTGGCCGCTGGCGATCTTGGCGCCGATCTGCAAGGCCGCCTGCAAGGAGGTGCCGCAAGCAATCGACATGGTAATACCCGGCGTCGAGCGCGCCAGACTGGTTTTCAACACCACCTCGCGGGCCAGGTTCCAGTAGCGCTGCGGGTTGGTGACCGCGCCGCCCACCAGCTCACCGATGTGCTGGCCCTTGAGGCCATAGGCCTGAACCAAGCCTTCGACGGCAGTGGTCAGCATGGCCAGGTTATCAATGTCATTATATACGGTGTAGGCGCGCGCGAAGGGAATCCGCGCCGAGCCAACTATCGCAACAGGTCGAATTTGGGTCTGCATGTCTTATCTCTTCTTATGCGTCTGAAGTGGTTGCTGCTCTGTTGGCAACATAGTGTAAGGGCCCGCCACGGAAGGGCGCAAAGCCTGTGCCGAAGATCACGCCGACATCCGCCAGATCAGCGTCGTCCACCACACCTTCGTCCACCGCGCGTTGGCATTCATCAAACAGCGGCTGCAATATCTCCTCGGCCAGAGCCAACAAGTCTTGGCCTTCGTAGTCTGCCAAAGAGCGCTGCACCTTGCGATCCTTCCAGGTATAAAAGCCCTGCCCGGTCTTCATGCCCAGCGTTCCGGCGTCGATCAGCCCCTGCATTAATTCAGCGCCAGGGCCTTGATCATAGCCCAGGGTCTGGCCGACATAGGCGCCCACATCCAGCCCCACTTGGTCCAGCAGCTCGATGGGGCCCATAGGCATGCCGAATTGCAGCAAAGCAGCATCGACTTTTTCTTTCGGCGTGCCAGCAGCCACCACCTCCAGCGCCTTATACATATAAGGAACCAGCACCCGGTTCACCATGAAGCCCTTGGCCGACAAAACCTTCAGCGGTGTCTTCTTGATCTGGGCAGCGAAAGCAAGAGCAGCCTGGACCGACGCCTCGCGGCTGGCGGGGTCATAGACCACCTCGACCAGCGGCATCTGAGCCACGGGGTTAAAGAAGTGCAGACCGACCAGGCGATCGGGCTCCTTCAAGCCTTGCGCAATCTCGGCCAGAGGCAGCGCCGAGGTGTTGGTGGCCAAGATGGCGTCGGGGCGCGCCTTGGCCTCGATCTCCGCAAAGACCTTTTGCTTGACTTCCAGCTTCTCGACAATGGCCTCGATCACCACGTCGGCGCGGCCCAGGTGTTTGCCCTCGATATCGGGGATCAAGCGCGCTTCGGCCGCCTTTTGCGCTGCCGAGCCGCGCAAGCGCTTGCCAAACAGGCGCTTGGCGCGTTTGAGAGCGGGCGCGATGCGCTCCATGTCCAGGTCTTGCAGGCTGACTTCCAAGCCTTGCAGCGCGCAGTAGGCCGCGATGTCGCCGCCCATCAGACCAGCGCCGACGACATGCACCCGCCGCGCTTGGAACTTGCCGCGCGCCTCCTTCTTGAGCCGGTCTTGCAAAAAGAAGACCCGGCGCAGGTTCTTGGCGGTATCGGACAGCATCAGCGCTGGGAAGCGCGCGACCTCGCCCTTGTACATGGCCGCTGACGAGCCGCCATTCTCCAAGAAATGGTCGATGATCGCATAGGGCGCAGGGTAGTGATCTTTGCGTGCCTTTGCTGCCGTCATCTCGCGCGCCTTCTTGGCCACCATGCCCCGCAGCGGGCCGCGCGTCAGCCGCGCCATCAAAGGCAGCTTGCGGCGCGGTTTCGGGCTCAGCAGAGCCTTGCGGACCGCCCATCGCAGGCGGCCGCCATCGGGAACGAGCTGATCGACCATGCCCATGGCCTTTGCCTGGCTGGCCTTATAGTGCTTGGCTGTCAGCATGGCGGTCAGGCCC
>CAZHYF010000191.1:2886-5708 GCA_964536635.1 uncultured Rhodospirillaceae bacterium
GCGCCCAGGATAAAAGAGCCCGGCTTGGCGCTGAGCATGCCCAGCCCCTTGACCGCACCCGAGGCCGCTACAGGCTCGATGACATCCATAGCCTGCGCTAGCTCGGCCATGGCCTCGACCGACAGCACGTTGACCCGCGCATCGGCCTTGTCGAAAATGAGCCACAACAGGTCTTCGGCGTCCTGAAACACCCGCCAATGCTTGAGATCGGGAGCCAGGTCGATGGGGTTTGCCATAGTCATGTCCTTCGTTAAATCTGCGTTAATCTAGGCAAAGGCGCCTTGGCCTTGCAAGTCGCTTAGTCGTGCCACTGGAAGCCGTCGGCTTCGCCTGCCAGGAAGCTGTTGTGGGCGAAGCGATCGACCGCCGCCACCTGGTGAACCAAGCGCTCCAGTGCGCGCAGCCGCTCGGCTTCATCGCTGGTCAGCACTTGGTTGTCTTGCAGCACCGCGTACCAATCGCGATCGTGGAAGGCTCTGAGGCCCAGCTTGCGCGCGCCCTGTTTGACCTTGCGATACAGCTCTTGGTTTTCGTACGCCATCGTAAAGGCCTGCTCCAGCACTGCCAGCGAATCACGTTCGCGGGTCTGGGGCACATAAACCGAGGGCGTCAGGCGGTCGCGTTGCGCGCCGGGCACCTGCACCATGGCCGCGATCTTGCGGATCTGGGCATGGCGCGCCGGACGCCGCCAAGCGCCGCGCGGAAACAGCACGGGCGACACCGCCCAGCCGAGCCCCGCAGGCAAATTGGCCAGCACATCGCGCATAGCCTCTTGCAGCGCGTAGAGGTGGCGTTGCATGACAAATTCAATCAGAGGCAGGTCTTCTTTGTGGCTGCCCAGATCCTCCCAGTACTTCAGCCCCGCGGCCATGAAATACAGCTCTGACAAGCAATCCGCCATGCGTCCTGACACCATCTGGCGCGCCTTGAGCCCACCGCCGAAGCTCACCAGCACCACGTTGGACAGATGAGCAAAGCTGAGCGCGGCGCGGCTGAACTGGCGATAGTGCCCCGCCAAGGGCCCTGGCACCTGGGCTGTCAGCTTGAGCAGATGCCCGCCGGTCAGATTGTGCCAGAAGGCGCGCGACTTGATCGCCGCCATCCAGCCGACGTGGCCGGTCATAGCCGCATCAAAAGCCGCCAGGTCACCGTCCTGCAGCGCCTGGATCTCCTTTAAAAGGTAGGGGTGCCCGCGCAAGGAGCCCTGCGCAAAGGTAATCAGGCTGCGGGTCAAGATGTTGGCGCCCTCAACGGTGATGGCCACCGGCACGCCTTGGTAGGCCGCCAGCAGCAGGTTCGAGGGCCCGTCGCAGATCGCCTTGCCGCCTTGAATGTCCATGGCATGGTTGAGCGCCCCGCGCAGACGATCGGTCGCCTGATACTTGAAGACCGCCGACAGAACCGAAGGCTTTTGCCCCTGCCCCAGATAGCTGTTGGTCAAAGAGCGCGCCGCCTCCAGCACATAGGCATCGGCGGTAATCTCAGCCAGCCCCGCAGCGATGCCCTCCATCTTGCCAATCGGCAGATCGAATTGGCGGCGCACCAGCGCATAGGCCGAGATTATCCGCAGCGCCGACTTGGTGCCGGTGGTGCCAACGGCGGGCAGCGAGATAGCCCTGCCAACCGCCAACTGCTCCATCAGCATGCGCCAACCCTGGCCCAGCATGGCCTGGCCGCCCACGACGAACTCCATCGGGATAAAGACATCTTCGCCCCAGGTTGGGCCGTTCATAAAGGCGCCGCCCGCTGGGTCGTGGCGATACCCCATGACATTGCCCGGATGATCGCGCGGCACCAGCGCTACGGTAATGCCTATGTCTGCCTCGCCGCCCAAGAGGCCCTCGGGGTCAGTCAGATAGAAGGCCAGACCCAGCAAGGTCGCAATCGGTGCCAGCGTGATATAGCGCTTGTCCCAAAAGACGCGGATGCCCAGCACCTCTGCGCCATTATAGGTACCGCGCGTGACTACGCCGACATCGCGCATCGAGGCCGCATCAGAGCCCGAACGCTCACCGGTCAGCGCAAAGCAGGGAATTTCCTGCCCTTTGGCTAAGCGCGGCAGGTAGTGCTGCTTTTGCGCCTCGGTGCCGTAGTGGGACAAGAGCTCGCCCGGGCCCAAGGAGTTGGGCACCATGACCGACACCGCCGCTGCGCCCGAGCGCGAGGCTATGCGCGAGACCACCTCGGACTGGGCATGGGCCGAAAAGGCCAATCCGCCGTAAGCCTTGGGAATGATCATGCCCAAGAAGCCCTTGTCCTTGATGAAGTCCCAGACCTCGGGCGGCAGGTCGCGATCCTGACGAATCTGCCAGTCGTCGAGAATCTCGCAGAGCTGGGCTGTGGGGCCGTCCAAAAAGGCCTGCTCTTCATCGCTAAAGGCGCGCTTTGGCACAGCACGAAGGGCGGCGATGTCGATCTGGCCCGAGAAGATTTCGGCATCCAATCCCACGGTGCCAGCATCCAAGGCGGCCTGCTCGGTGGCCGAGACCTGGGGCAAGATGGGCTTGATCAGCGCCATGATGGGCCGGGAGACCAGCGGTTTGCGGATGGCCGGAACGCTGATCGCTAGGGTGACAATCGCCGGCAGCGCCAGCAGGCCAATCGCCCAGAGCGCCGTAATGTCAAAGCGGAAGGCAATCGCAGCAGCGGACAGCAGCAAGGCCCCAGCCCAACCGCGCAGGCTGAGCCGCGCGTAGGCGGCAATCGTCAAGGCCGCCACAACGAACACTATCAAGAGCAATATTTGCATAATCCCATCGCCCGCAAGCGGGCTCCACTAGTTTCCGTGAATGGGATTGTGTTTACGTTAAGGTAAAGCTGAG
>CAZHYF010000192.1:0-5690 GCA_964536635.1 uncultured Rhodospirillaceae bacterium
AGTTGCAGATGGCCCGCTGTAGCGATATGGGCCGCGCCACCACGAGGATGCGCTGCTGTTCGGGCATGGCAGCATGGCCCACCTGTGCGCCAAAGACCGAGCGCCCGGCCTCCACCGATCCCGCACGCGTGGCCATCAGGTCCACAGGCTTACCCAAGTCTTGGAAGTCGGCCACCAAAGCCTCGACCAGCGCGGTCAGCGAGATCTGGCGGGGCTCTTCAGCATTCAGCTCGGCGCGGGTGTAGGTCAGCACGCTGTCGATCATGCCGGTCATACGGTCGATATCGCGCTCCAGCTTTTCGCGCAGTTCGCTATCGCCGATCAGCGCGGTGCGCAGCCGCAAGCGGGTCGCAGGTGTGCCCAAATCGTGGCTAACGCCCGACAAGACAATTGCCCGGTTGCGGAGCTGCTCGCGCTCGGCCTCCAGGTAGGAGTTCACCGCATCAACCATATCGCGCAGCTCTTGCGGACCGGCGGTCGAATAGGCATCCGGCCCGCCCAAACGCCGCCGGTTGCGCAGCGCGCGGGCGAAGGTGTCAAAGTGCGAAGATGTCTCGATGATCAAGGTGGCGCAGATCGCCAGGCCCAGAGCCACCAACAAGACCGCCCATAGGCGCAGGTCAGTGGGCGCGGCCGCGCAGCCCCAAAGCGCCCCACCATCGATACGCCACCAGCCCCCATCGCCCAAGCGCACGATGATTTGTGCCTGGCTGCAATAGGTGGCGATCAAGCGCGTAACCTGGCCGACCTTCTCAGCGGCTGAACCGCCACCGCTGGCCGGTAGCTCGGCTACCGCATAGCGCAGCCGGTCAGAGATAATGGCCAGGCTCAAGGTAGCGCCGCTGGTCGGATCGGGACCGCCCGCTGCGATCGACATGTGGGTGATGTAGGCCGGAACAGGGTTTGCCGGCAGTTGCGCCAGCGCGCCTTGCTCGGCCAACTCGGCCTCGACCTGGGTCAGCAAGCTGGCCGTCAAGCCGGCGGGCAAGGCCGCTCCAGAACGCAAGAACTCATACAGCGAGATGCCCGCGACGAAGTTCTTGGTCAGGTGGCGCTGCCAAGCGGCGTTGGAGGAGAACCACATCCAGGCCGACACCAGGCTCAAGGCCAAAAGCAGGCTCATCAAGATCAACCCCAAGGAGCGCAGTCGCAAGCTCACCGGGCCTCCTCCTCGGCCACATCCACCGCGAAAACGTAGCCCACGCCGCGCTCAGTGCGCAGCAAACGTGGTTCCTTGGGCTGGGTCTCGATCTTGGAGCGCAGACGGCCCACCAGCACGTCGATGGCCCGGCCGGACCCTTCACCGCTGGCGTCGCCATCGCCCGTAACATCCAGCGCGGCGGCGATTTCATCGCGGGTCAGCGGGATGTGCGGGTTGGCCAAGAAGACCCGCAACAGGGCAGATTCGCGCTTGGACAGGCTGACCTGAAAGCCCTCGGGCGAGCGCAGCTCGTCGCGCTTGCCGTCGTAGTGCCAACCGCCAAAACCATAGCTCGCCGTGCGCCGCCGATAGACTAAGGACGAGCTGCGCTGAGCGCGTTGCAGCACCGCGCGCACCCGCGCCAGCAAGAGTTGCGGGTTAAAGGGCTTGGCCACATAGTCGTCCGCGCCCACCTGATAGCCCGCCATGCGGTGGTGATCGGCCGACAGGGCCGAGACCAAGATGATCGGCACGTCTTGATCGCGACGCAGCCGCGCGCAAATCTCGACCCCATTTTCGTCGCCCAACATGACATCCAGTAAAATAAGGTCGATCCGCCCAGCGGTCAGGTGGCGGCGGATCTCGCCTTCACTCTTCGACGGCAGCGCTATGAAGCCGCTTTGGCGCAGGAACTCGCTCAACATTTCGCGCGTTTCTGTGTCGTCGTCCACCACCAACAGGCGCGGAATCGTCATTGAGTTTGCCCTCCCTGCCGTGCCGATTTTTGCTTATACCATGGCACGAATGCTAAGATAGCTGATCCTAGCACCCATTATTTGTAACATCGTGCAACAAAATCTGGGCCAGAGTAACAGAGTGTAACAAAGCACCGCAAAATCTGGCCCGCCACGGTGAACAGACCGGGATGGGCGGTTGCGCCGGCGCCAATTTCAGCCAGACTGTGCGCAGCGGTGGCCATGTTGGCCCCGACATTTCTGGGAGGAATATATGACCCGAATTACTGCTCTTGCGACTCTCTCTGTTGTGGCGCTGGCCGCAGCCAGCTCGGCATGGGCTGAGCCGAAAGCAGAGGTGCTGCACTGGTGGACCTCTGGCGGTGAAGCCAAGTCGGTCGCAGTCCTGCAACAAGAATTCGCTGACAACGGCGGCACCTGGACCGATATGCCGGTTGCTGGCGGCGGCGGCGACGCGGCCATGACGGCGCTGCGCGCGCGCGTTCTGTCTGGCAACGCTCCGGCGGCCGTACAGCTCAAAGGCCCAGCCATTCAAGAATGGTACGAAGAGGGCGTTTTGGCTGACATCTCAGCCGTAGCAGAGGCAGAAGGCTGGGCGGACGTACTGCCCGCGTCAATCGCTGGCCACATGAAGTGCGAAGGCACCTGGTGTGCTGCGCCCGTCAACGTTCACCGCGTGGACTGGATCTGGGCCAACGCTGACGTGCTGAAGGCCAACGGCATCGACATGCCCACCACTTGGGACGAGTTCAACGCTGCGGCCGCGAAGCTGAAAGCAGCGGGCATCATTCCGCTGGCGCACGGCGGTCAAGCTTGGCAGGACGCCACTGTCTTTGAGGCCGTCGCTCTGGGCATCCTGGGCGCTGAGGGTTTCCACAAGGCTTTCGTCGAGCTGGACGCTGACACGCTGACCTCTGATGCCATGGTCAAAGTCTTTGATCAGATGCGCACCATGCGTGGCTACGTAGACGACAACTTCTCTGGTCGTGACTGGAACCTGGCGACCGCTATGGTCATGAACGGCGAAGCAGCCTTTCAGATCATGGGTGACTGGGCCAAGGGCGAATTCCTGGCAGCAGGCAAAGCCCCTGGTAAAGACTTCCTGTGTGCCTCAGTCCCTGGCGACGGCTTCCTGTACAACGTAGACAGCTTTGCCATGTTCAATGTTGGCGGCGCTGACAAAGAAGCGGGCCAGAAGCTGTTGGCCAAGCTGATTGTTGGTAAGAACTTCCAAAAGGTCTTCAACCTGAACAAGGGTTCAATTCCTGCCCGTACAGACGTTGCCCTGGACGAGTTCGATAGCTGTGCACACCTGTCTGCCAAGGACATGGCTGAAAGCTCTGCCAACGGCTCGCTGTTGCCCAGCTATGCCCACGGCATGGCGCTGCGCGGCGCGCAGTCTGGTGCCATCACCGATGTTGTGACTGCGCACTTCAACTCTGACATGTCGTCTGCTGACGCTGTTGCCCAACTGGCACAAGCTGTCGCAAACTCCATGTAAGCCGACGGCGACTGCGGCTGGCCGCGCTTGAGCCTCACATCAAGCTTGGCTGGCCGCAGCCCACCTGATTGAAAGGTCGAAATCATGGTTGAATGGTTCCAACGCCATATCCCCAAGATCGTCCTTGCCCCTTCCTTTGCTGCTGTACTGTTGTTTGTCTACGGCTTCATTGGTTGGACCGCATGGGTCTCCTTCACCCGCTCGCGCCTCCTGCCCAAATACGATATCGCTGGCTGGATTCAATACGAGCGCCTCTTCGCGTCACCGCGCTGGGACACCGCCCTGAACAACCTGTTTGTTTTCGGCTTCCTGTTCATCGTTATCGCGATGGTCCTGGGTCTGTTGATTGCGATTTTGCTGGATCAAAAGATCCGCACCGAAGGTGTCCTGCGCACCATTTATCTCTACCCCATGGCCCTGTCGATGATCGTCACCGGCACCGCCTGGAAGTGGATCATGAACCCCGGCCTTGGCATCGAGGCTATGGTCCGCGGTTGGGGCTTTGAGAGCTTCAGTTTCGATTGGGTCGTAAACCCAAAGATGGCGATCTACGCCGTTGTGATCGCGGGTGTTTGGCAAGCTTCGGGCTTCGTCATGGCCCTGTTCTTGGCGGGCCTGCGCAGCGTCGATGGTGAGATCATCAAGGCCGCACAGGTCGATGGTATCCCCACGTGGCGCATCTATTCGGCCATCATCATTCCCTCGATGGCGCCCATCTTCCTCAGCGCTTTCATCGTGCTGGCTCACCTGGCGATCAAGAGCTTCGATCTGGTCATCGCTCTGACCGGCGGCGGCCCTGGCTACGCCACCGATCTGCCCGCGACTTACATGTACACCATGGCCTTTTCGCGCGGCGACATCGGTCAAGCGGCCAGCTCTGCCATGATCATGATGGCGGTGGTCTTCACCATCATCGTCCCCTATTTGTACTCCGAGCTGAGGGCCAAACATGACTAATCTTGCGCCTTCGTCCAGCCAGTCCCCCGGCAGCGCGCGCATTTGGCGCCGCAGCGCTCTGCGCATCGCGCTTTTGAGCGTGCTGATCATCTTCGCGCTCTTCTACCTCATGCCGCTGTTCGTCATGGTCACCACCTCGCTGAAAAGCCTGGAGGAGATCCGCACCGGCAGCCTGGTCGCCCTGCCCCGCGAGGTCACCTTTGAGGCCTGGCGCACCGCTTGGGCCAGCGCCTGCACCGGCATCCAGTGCGAGGGCCTGCGCCCCTACTTCTGGAATTCGGTTCAGCTTGCCATTCCTGCCGTCCTGATTTCGACGCTCCTGGGCGCGATCAACGGCTACGTCATCGCTCAGTGGAAGTTCAAGGGCGCCAACCTGATCTTCTCGCTCATGCTGTTCGGCTGCTTCATCCCCTTCCAGGTGGTGCTGCTGCCCATGGCACGCATGTTGGGCCTCATGGGCCTGGCGGGCAGCATCCCGGGCCTGATCTTCGTGCACGTGGTTTATGGTATCGGCTTTACGACGCTGTTCTTCCGCAACTACTACGTCACCATCCCCAGCGAGCTGGTCAAGGCCGCCAAAGTCGATGGCGCGGGTTTCTTTCGCATCTTTTGGTCGATCTTCTTGCCGCTCAGCCTGCCGATCATCGTTGTGACCGTCATCTGGCAGTTCACTCAGATCTGGAACGACTTCTTGTTCGGCGTTTCATTCAGCCAAGCGGGCACGCAGCCGGTAACGGTGGCCCTCAACAACATCGTCAACTCAACCACGGGCGTTAAGGAATACAACGTCGATATGGCCGCCGCCATCATCGCCGCGCTGCCGACCCTGTTGGTCTATGTGGTTGCTGGCAAATACTTTATCCGCGGCCTGACTGCGGGCTCCGTGAAAGGATAAAACCATGGCTCCTATTCTGGATATCAAGTCCCTTTACAAGAACTACGGTCAGACCGAGATTCTAAAAGACATCAATGTCTCGATCGAGCCTGGCGATTTCCTGGTGCTGGTTGGCCCGTCGGGCTGCGGCAAGTCCACCTTGCTCAACTGCATCGCGGGCCTGGAGCCCATCACCAGCGGCAGCATCGAGATCGGCGGGCGCGAGATGACCGAGGTCAGCCCCAAAGATCGCGACATCGCCATGGTCTTCCAGTCCTACGCGCTCTACCCCACCATGACGGTGGCCAAGAACATCACATTTGGCATGAAGGTGCGCGGTGTGGATGCTGCGACCCAAGAAGCTAAGTTGCAGCAAGTGGCCAAGCAGTTGCAGATCGAGCAGCTCTTGAACCGCCGCCCGAGCCAGCTTTCCGGCGGTCAGCAGCAGCGCGTCGCCATCGC
>CAZHYF010000193.1:0-1894 GCA_964536635.1 uncultured Rhodospirillaceae bacterium
GCATCGCGCATCACCCGTGACAGATCGGCCAGCAGCTCCAAATCCCAGTCCTGGCGCTCCATCAGCGCCACGGCCTTTTCGGTGCCGCTGCGGCAGGGCGTACACTGGCCGCAAGACTCAAACTTGAAGAACTGCATGAGGTTCAGCGCTACATCGCGCATCTTATCTTGATCGGACAGCACCATGACCGCCGCTGAGCCGATGAAGCAGCCGTGCTCTTCCAGGGTGCCGAAATCCAGCGGGATATCGTCCTTGGCAGCAGGCAGAATACCGCCCGAAGCGCCGCCCGGCAGGTAGGCCTTAAAGCTGTGGCCGGGCTTCATGCCGCCACAGGCCTCGATCAGATCGCGGATGGTCGAGCCCGCTGGCGCCAGCACCACTTGCGGCTGGTTGACATGGCCCGAGACCGAATAGGAGCGCCAGCCCTGCCGGCCGTTCTTGCCCGCCGAGGCAAACCAGTCCGCGCCCTTGGACAAGATCGAGGGCACCCAGAACAGGGTCTCGATATTGTTGATCAGGGTCGGGCGGCCGAATAGGCCCACTTGCGTCGGAAAGGGCGGCTTTTGACGCGGCAGGCCGCGCTTGCCCTCGATGCTCTCCAGCATGGCGCTTTCTTCGCCACAGATATAGGCGCCCGCGCCCCGGCGCAGCACGATCTGCGTGTGGTCAGCCAGGCCCGTGCCTTGCAGAGCCTCGATCTCGCGCTTCAAGATTTCGCGCACCGCTGGGTACTCGTCACGAATATAGATATAGACCGCCTGCGCCTCCGCCGCCCAAGCGCCGATCAGCATGCCTTCCAGGAACTGGTGCGGGCGGGTCTCCAGGTAGTGGCGATCTTTGAAGGTGCCCGGCTCGCCCTCGTCGCCGTTGACCGCCATCAGGCGCGGCCCTGCTTCCTTGCGCACGAAGTCCCACTTCATGCCCGTGGGGAAGCCAGCCCCGCCCAGACCGCGCAGACCGGCATGTTTCAGCGCGCCGATCACTGCATTCACCGTCCGACTGCCATCCAAACAACCGCGCAGCAGGCCATAGCCGCCCTCGGCCTCATAGTCGGCCTTGGACTGGTAGCCCGGCATAAAGACGTGGGTATCGTCGCGCTCGACCGCCGAAACCACGCCGTCGAAGGTGGCGTTCCACAGGTGGTTGTGGCCCACCTCAACGATGGGCGCGGCGTGACAGCGGCCCATGCAAGGCAGGGTCTGCACCCGCACAGACGCACCATAGTGCGCCTTCAACCGCGCGGCCAAATCCTGAGCACCGTGTTGCATGCAAGCCAGGCTGTCACACACGCGGATCGTCAGCTCGGGCGGCACCTGGTCGTCTGAGAATACCACATCGAAGTGGGCATAGAAGGTCGCCACCTCGAACACCTCCGCCATGGGCAAGCGCATGAGGTCGGCCAGCGCTGCCAGATGTTCGGCGCGCAAGCAGCGCTCGGCGTCTTGCAAGGCGTGCAGGTATTCGATCAGCTCGTCGCGATGGTAGGGGCCTTGGCCGATCAGCATTTGCACGCGGGTGACGGCAGCTTCGTCAACGACACGGCCCTTGGGCGTCGGCGCAGCTTTGCGGCGGCCCGAACCCGGATGCAGGCGCTGAGGATTGCCGTCAAAAGCGCTGGCTTTGGATGATGCTACGGACGTATCGGACATGAAAGCCTCCGGTGGCCGGACCCCTTAAGGCAGGGCACGGGTTGAGATCGCGCAGGTTCGGGCACAGCAGCCCGCCCGCCAACAGCAAAGGCCTAGCCCATGGCGAAACCAAGGTCCAGAGCCTGCCGCGTCTAGAATGGAGCCCAATAGAGCCCAGCTCTGCCGCGGGTGAGCCGCCAAGCGCGCCCTGCTCTCTATCAGACGCGACCTTTTTGAAAGCGGATCAGCGGCGGCGCGCGCTAGCC
>CAZHYF010000193.1:1994-5675 GCA_964536635.1 uncultured Rhodospirillaceae bacterium
CACCAGGGCCTCTGCCGGGCGGTCCGGGCGGTCCCAAGGCAAAGCTCTGGTCCGGCTGGCCCGCAAAACACAAAGGCACCACCGGAAAATCGCGCGTCAAGAAGTAGGCATAGCTGCCGTCTGGATATTCGGGCGAGACGGTAAAGGCACCGTTGCAGGCATCCAAGCTGCCCGCGCCCGCCACATACTCATAGTCTTGCAGGAAGGCCCCGTCGTAGGCGCCCGAGGGCTGGTTGCCGCCCGGTCGCCGCCCTGACCGCAAGCGGTAGGCGCTGGTCATCTCCACCACTTGGCCCTGCTTGACCCCGGTCAGCGCATAGATGGGAAAGCCATCAGCAGCAAAGCCCACCAGGGGCGCGTGCGCTTGAGGCGACCAAGACAGGCCGCTCAACAGGCCGCTGGGCAGGCCGTGATAATGATAGGCGCCATTGGGCTGCACATGGGCATAGTTGGCATCCAGGCCCAAGCGGATTGCGCCGCCCAGCGCATTGTACTGCCAGCCAGAGCGGCGGTCGCCGTGCCAAAACTCGGCCGCCATAGGATCAAAGGGCACGCCCTGGAGGCTGACGCCAAAGCGGAATCCCAGCCGCAGCGGCGTGGCCTGTCCTGTCAGGCGCGGACTGGCAGGCACACGCAAACTGACCTGCTGCGCGCTGATGGCATTGGGGTTGCCGCGATTGGGGAAAGCGCCGACGCTGTGGTTGGGCAAGCCGTTGGCGGAGAGCTGACGGTAGGCGCCTGAGACACGCCATGCGGCCCGGCTGCGCGCCGGTGGCTGGCGGTTGGCAGGTGCCAGTGTCAAGGCCCGCGCTTGGGTCTCGTCGTGGTAGCGTAGGCGCGGCTGGGCGGACGCCTCCACGGCGCAGAAACCCAAGAACGCGAGCGCTGCAATGATGGAGCAGCCCCAGCGCCCCAGCGGCTCCCTGGTGCCCTGTCTCGTGTCGCTTGCCATGCCTGCCTGCCTCCCTCTCCTTGCCCAGCCGCTCTGACGGCGGCGAGGCACCAGCTTGCGGTGCTAGTCGGCAAGAATCAAGGAAACAACCGCTGCGTTGATCACAACCTTGCCCGCGTGCTCGAAATTGACGGTGACGCGTTGGCCCGCGACCGACTGCACCTGACCGCGGCCCCAGTCGGGTTGTCCGGGGTGCAAGACCCAAGTGCCGGGGGTTATCAGCATGGCAAATCCTTTCCTAATCCTTCGCTTGCAGACCGAGCCTGAGCCCTGCAAGGGAAGGGCGCTGCTGGTGGCCAAAAGTCTAGACGGGCAAGCGCCAAATCGCCAGCCCTACGCAAGCGCTTGCAGACACGAAGCAGCGATCTGATCCCCCAGCACGCCGCCTGAATTGACAGGGACGGGTTGCGCTCTTATGTGTTGGCGGCATTTGATAACCCGTTTTGGCCCGAGTTTCGCCCCGCGATCCGCCAGAGCCAGCGCGCTTTTCCCCCCTCAGAGGACCCCATGCTACAAACTCTAATCCGCCGCGTGATTGGTTCGGCGAACGATCGCTACCTGAAGAAGCTGCAAAAAGATGTGGTGGCGATCAACGCGCTGGAGCCCGAGATCGAGGCGCTGAGCGATGAAGAGCTGAAGGCCAAGACCCAAGAGTTTCGCGCGCGCCTGGAGCAAGGCGAGGATCTGGACGACTTGCTGCAAGAGGCCTTTGCTGTCGTCCGCGAGGCGGCCAAGCGCACCCTGGGTCTGCGCCACTACGACGTGCAGTTGGTTGCAGGCATCGTGCTGCACCAAGGCATGATCGCCGAGGCCAAGACCGGTGAAGGTAAGACCCTGACCGCCACCTTGCCCATATATCTCAATGCTTTGACCGGCGACGGCGCGCATGTGGTGACCGTCAACGACTACCTGGCTCAGCGCGATGCCGATGAGATGGGCAAGGTCTACGGCTTCTTGGGCATGACCACCGGCTGTATCACCCAGGGCATGGGCCTGCCCGAAGATACGCCTTATGACCAGGTCAAAGCCGCCCGCCGAGCCGCCTATGCTTGCGATGTCACCTATGGCACCAACAACGAAATCGGCTTCGACTTCCTGCGCGATAACATGGAGCACCGCAAGGCCGACATGGTGCAGCGCGGTTTCCACTTCGGCATCGTGGACGAGGTGGACTCGATCCTGATCGACGAGGCGCGGACCCCGCTGATTATCTCTGGCCCCTCAGACGACTCCGGCGCGCTCTATCAGGCCGTTGATGCCATGATGAAGGGCCTGAAGCCCGAACACTACGAAAAAGACGAAAAGCAGCGCTCGGTCATCTTCACCGACGAAGGCCTGGAATTCGTCGAAGAGCAAATGTACGCCCAAGGCCACCTGGAAGAGGGCCAGTCGCTGTTCGACGCTGCGGCCATCACCATGCTGCACCACGCCAACTCGGCCCTGCGCGCCCACACTATGCTGGAAAAAGACGTACACTACATGGTGCGCAAGAACGAAGTCGTGCTGATCGACGAGTTCACCGGCCGCGCCATGTCCGGCCGCCGCCTGTCCGAAGGCCTGCACCAAGCGCTGGAGGCCAAAGAAGGCGTCACCGTGCAGCGTGAGAATATCACCGTTGCCTCGATCACCTTCCAGAACTTGTTCCGCTCCTACGAGGTGCTGGCCGGAATGACCGGCACCGCCGCCACCGAGGCCGACGAATTCTTGGACATCTACGGCCTGGACGTGGTGGAGATCCCCACCAACCAACCCGTGGCGCGCCTGGACCAGGACGACGAGGTCTACCGCACCTTTGAAGAAAAGATCGCCGCCATCATCAATAAGATCGAAGAGTGCCACGGCAAAAAGCAGCCGGTGCTGGTCGGCACCGTCTCGATTGAGAAGTCCGAGCTCTTCTCTGAGCGCCTGAAGAAGCGCGGCATTCCCCACCAGGTGCTGAACGCGCGCTATCACGAGCAAGAGGCTCAGATCGTGGCCGACGCTGGCCGCCCGGGTGCGGTGACCATCGCCACCAACATGGCCGGTCGCGGCACCGACATTCAGTTGGGCGGCAACCTAGATATGCACCTGCGCCAGGCGCTGGAAGGCGTAGAGGACGCTGGCGAACGCGCGCGCATCACCCAGAAAATCACCGACGATATCCGCGCGGACAAGCAGATCGTTAAAGAGGCCGGCGGCCTGTTCGTTCTGGGCACCGAGCGCCACGAGAGCCGACGCATCGACAACCAGTTGCGCGGTCGTTCGGGTCGTCAGGGCGACCCCGGCGAGTCGCGCTTCTACCTCTGCCTGACCGACGATCTGATGCGCATCTTCGGCTCTGAGCGCCTGGACGGCATGCTCAAGCGCCTGGGCCTGGAAGAGGGCGAGGCCATCGTGCACCCCTGGATCAACAAGGCCGTTGAAAAGGCTCAGAAAAAGGTCGAGGAGCGCAACTTCGAAATCCGTAAGCACGTGGTCAAGTTCGACAACGTGATGAACGATCAGCGCAAGGTGGTGTTCGAGCAGCGCTTGGACATCATGGACGCCGAAGAGGTGATGGATACCGTGCGCGAAATGCGCGAGCAGGCCATCACCAGCTTGGTGCAAGCCCACATTCCGCCGGGCTCCTACCCCGACCAGTGGGACGCGCCCGGCCTGCGCCAGGCGCTGATCGACAAGCTGCGCATCGAGCTGCCGGTCGACGAATGGGTCAAAGAAGAAGGCGTTGCCGACGAAGAGCTGATCAAGCG
>CAZHYF010000194.1:0-3091 GCA_964536635.1 uncultured Rhodospirillaceae bacterium
GTCGTCTACCGCTGGGCGCAGCAGGTAGCCCGCCAGTTCATCGGCGGTAGCTTTTGTCGGCGCGGCGTGGCGTCGACTGGGCTTGGTGTCCGGCGATGGGGGGGCTTGGGTCATGCAGCGCTCCAGCTAGCAGGCTTGATCGTCGTCGCGGTCGGCGGGCAGGCGCGGCTCGACGCCGGCCAAATCGCGGTCCAGGCCCTCCAGGCGCTGCGCCATTTCTTCAAACACCTGGGCAAGGTAGAGCTGGGTTGCCTCCAAAACCTGCTCCTGCGCGCGGGCCGTGGCCTGATTGGCAGCGGCTGCATCGCTCTGAGCCGCGCCCTCTCCGTGCAGCACGTCTTGGGTGTGCTGGCGCTCTTGCTCGTCGGCTTGATCGGCGAAGTGCAGGGCGGCCAACAGCAGCAGGCGGGTGGGTGAGTGGCCAGGGTTGCGCTCGGCAAGGCCAGAAATTTCGCGCGCGATGCGCTGACCCAAGAGCTGGATACGGGCCTCTTGGCCGTCCTGGCAGACGACGCGGTGGGCAAAGCCGCCGATGATGATCTCGACCTCTGCCATGGCCTAGGCCTCGGTCTGGGGGAGAGCGGGTGGCCGGCCCGCGGCGAGCTCCTGCTCCAGATCGCCCAAATAGGCGTCCAGGCGCTGGAGTTGGCTGACCAGGTGATGTTTTTCGCGCTCCACGGCTTGGGCGTGGCTGCGCAGGGCGGCGACGTCGCTGGCGTTGGTTTGACGCAGGCGGCTGCTGTGGGTGGCGACGCTGCGCTCCAGGCCGTTGAGGGCGCGGTCCAGGCGACGCTTGGCGGCCTCCATCCGGTCGGCTGCGTCCAGGCCGTGGCCGCTTGCCAGGTTGGGATCAGCTTGACTGGACACGGGCGCCTCGGTGGGTGCGCCTGAAGGGCGATCTGTGGACATGCAGCTCGGTTGCTTGGTTGCGGGGCTTGGACCCTGTGCGGGCGCTTCTGTTTGTCTAGGGCGACTAAAGCAGAATCTCAAGTCTCGAGGTGCCCTCAACCAGAGGTAAAAGTAAGACTCTGGATCGCTCACGCGCAAAATCCCCACAAGCCCTGGTCGAACTGCGACAGGCTTGACCCCTCAAAGGGCCTGATTTTTCAACTCGAACCGCGTGATGTTCGAATTCGCGCAATTTGGCGATGAATGGCGGCGCGGCCTTGGGCCAGCGCTTGCGGGGAGACGAAGAGGTTGTCACTTGAAGGTCAGCACTTCAACGATGCCCGCCACCATACGCCCCTATGCCCCAAGACATGCAAGGACAAAACCCTATGACAATTCGTGTTGGACTTTCCGGATTTGGCCGCATTGGCCGCTTGACCCTGCGCGCGCTCTACGAGAGCAAGGCCAACGATATCGACATCGTGGCCGTGAACGATTGGTCAAACCTGGAGACCGCAGAGCGCTTGTTTAAGTACGATTCGATCCACGGCCGTTTCAATGGCCAAGTGGCGGTCGGCGCTGAGGGGATCGACCTGGGACGCGGCACGATCCGCGCGCTGTCTTCGCGCGATCCCAAGCAATTGGCCTGGGGCGATCACGGCGTAGACGTGGTGCTGGAGTGCACCGGCGCGTTCAACGAGCGCGACAAGGCCGCCGGTCACTTGGACGCTGGCGCCAAGCGTGTTGTGGTCTCAGCGCCCTGTAAGAACGCCGATGCAACCGTGGTTTACGGCGTCAACGACAACATCGTCAGTGCCGAACACCTGGTGGTCTCTTCTGCCTCTTGCACCACCAATTGCCTGGCGCCCGTTGCCAGCGTGCTGCACAACACCTTCGGCATCGAAGAGGGCTTCTGCACCACGGTTCACGCCTACACCGGCGACCAGAACCTGATCGACTCGCGCCACAAAGACCCACGCCGTTCGCGCGCTGCGGCCATGTCGATGATCCCCACCTCAACCGGTGCGGCCAAAGCGGTTGGCGAAGTTCTGCCCGAGCTGAAGGGCAAGCTGAACGGTGCCGCCGTGCGCGTGCCGACCGCCAACGTCTCGATGATCGACTTCACCGCGCGCATCTCTAAGTCGGCGTCGGTTGAAGCCATCAACGCAGCGCTAAAAGAGGCCTCTGTTGGTCGCCTCAGCGGTGTTCTGGCCTACAACGACGAGCCGCTGGTGTCGTGTGACTTCAATGGTGACCCGCATTCGTCGATCTTCGATGCGACCGAGACCAAGATCTTGGGCGACCGCTTCATCCGCGTTGTCTCTTGGTACGACAACGAGTGGGGCTTCGCCAACCGCATGCTGGACATGACCCGCGCGGTCGCTGGCACGCTGTAAGCGGCCTCGAACAGGCGCACCCGCCGCGCAGTGCGGGGCAAAGATTGACGGCAAGGGCTGTCTTGGCAAGAACGCCAGGGCGGCCCTTTGTTTTGATCCTGGCAGGAGGGCGGATGTGAGCCAAGGCGATGCGGGCATGACGGCGCGAGATAAGCAGACCCAAGATAAGCAATCACTGCGCAAACAACAGTTCGCGCGGCGCAAGCTGGCTCATGGCGCACAGGCCTCGGCGGCCTCGGTGGCGGTCATCGAGCCCGTCTTGGCCCTGATCGACGATTGGCTGCTAGAGCAGCAACAGCGCGCCCAAACAGCAGGTCAGCCCGTACCGCAGAGCCTAATCATCTCCGGCTACTGGCCCATCCGAACCGAGCTGGATCCGCGCGCCCTGATCGCACAACTGCAATACGAAGGGCATCGTCTTTGCCTGCCGATCGTGCCTGGGCCCGACGTGCGGCTGGTGTTTCGCGATTTTGCCAGCGAAGCGGCGCTGGTGGAGGGCGCCTTTGGCGCCAAAACCCCGCCGGACACCGCTGAGCGAGTGGAGCCGCAGGTCGTGCTGGTTCCTCTGCTTGCCTTCGATGCGCTAGGCTATCGTTTGGGCTATGGCGGCGGCTATTATGATCGCACGCTGGAGGATCTGCGCGCCAAACAGCCTACCTTGGCGATCGGGCTTGCCTACGATGAACAAGAGGTGGCGCACGTGGTGATCGAGCCGACAGACCAACGGCTGGATGCCATGGTGACACCCAGCCGTCAGTTTCGTTGGTGAGCAAGGACGGTGCTCGGGTCAACGAATTCAAGCCAAG
>CAZHYF010000194.1:3191-5668 GCA_964536635.1 uncultured Rhodospirillaceae bacterium
CGTCAGTTTCGTTGGTGAGCAAGGACGGTGCTCGGGTCAACGAATTCAAGCCAAGCCTCTAGGCCAGGGAAATCAGGCCAGGGAAATCAGGCCAGGGAAATAGACCCAGTTAGGCCACGGCCTCGAAGCGCAGGTTGAACAGGCTGGTCCACTGGTTGGTGGCGATGCCAGCGGTGTAGACCGTCACGTTGTTGGAGGTGATGTAGATGCTGCCGGCACCTGCGCTGCAGATTGTGCTGAGGAACTGTTCGGTCTGGGGGCGGAAGCCAACCGGCAAGGTGAAGACGGTTTGCTGAGCCGTCACGCCGGTCACCAGGCCAGCCAGCTCGACCATGCCGCGATCATCCTTGCGATAGCGGACGTTGCCATAACTGCCAGGTAGGTAGCTGGAGCCGTTGACCCAGACCGCTGCGCCAGCGCTGCCAACCTCGCTCCAAGTGCCCAGGCCGCCAGCACCACCGCCAGAATCGGCGGCCGGAGCCCAGTTGGTGCCGTCAAACTGCAAGATATCGCCGGTGCTGGGGGCTGTGCCGGTCACGTTCGACAGGTCGCTGAGCTGCGCGCCGCCCACCACAGCTGCGCTGCTGCCCAGCGCCCAGCCCGTGCCGTTGTGGCGCAAAATCTGCCCTGAGGTGGCTCCGGCGGCGGTCACGTCGCTGAGATTGTCGAGCGACTGGGAGATGGCCTGAGCGCTCCAGCTTGTGCCGTCGAAGGTCAAGACCTGGTTGGCCAACGCACCAGCGGTCGAAACATCGCTCAATTCGCCCAGGGCGGAGGCGGCGGTGTTGGCCGTGGCCACCCACTGACTGCCGTCATAGGCGATCAGGTCGCCGCTGGTAGGGGTGGCGGCCAAAACGTTGCTGAGGTCGTTCAGGCTCAAGGAGACAGCGCCGACCGAGGCGCCGTTGACGGCAAGGGTGCCGTTGGGGTCGCCAGCATCAAAGGTGGCAATTTCCAGGTAGCTGCCATCTCCGACGTTGAATTTCATCGAGACGTTGGGGTAAGCAGAGGTATCGTACCAAATCGCGGCCGGGAAATCGCTGGGGCTTTTGCCCCAATATACACGGCCTTGAGGATCAAATTGTGCCATAAGGGCTCCTTTGGGGTTGGGAGAAACGCGCCCCAACCCAGTTGGAGCACGCGCTCTTGCGAGCGGATATCTCCAGGGATTTAGAACAATTAAAGAACATAAAATGAAAACGCAACAAAAACCTGCGAACATTTGCCAGGTTTCAGAGGCGAATTGCGCCCAACGAGAGAGCTAGGCATGCGGATTTTATGCTTGGGCGACCTGTTGGGGCGGGCAGGGCGCAGCGCCGTCATGCAGGCCTTGCCGGGTCTGCGCCAGCGCTGGAAGCTCGATTTTGTGGTGGTGAATGGCGAGAACGCGGCCAGTGGCTTTGGCATCAACGCTGACCAGTGCCGCGATCTGTTGAAGTCGGGGGTCGATGTTTTGACGCTGGGCGATCATGCCTTTGATCAACGCGATATCTTGACCATCATCGACAAAGAACCGCGCATTGTGCGGGCGCTCAATTACCCTGAAGGCACGCCCGGCAGTGGGGCTGCGCTCTTGACCCTGCGTGACCAGCGCAAAGTGCTGGTGGTGCAAGCCATGGGCCGGGTCTTTATGGATGCGATGGAAGACCCGTTTCGGGCGCTGGATCGCTTGCTGGCGGCGCACCGCCTGGGCGCGTCGGTGCAGGCGATCATCGTCGATGTCCACGCCGAGGCCACCTCAGAGAAGGGTGCGCTGGGGCAGTACCTGGATGGGCGCGTGTCGCTGGTCTTCGGCACCCACACACACATCCCAACCGCAGACACCCGCATTTTGCCCAAGGGTACAGGCTTTCAAACCGACCTTGGCATGTGCGGCGACTACAACTCGGTCATCGGCTTCCAGCCCGAGGCCTCGATCAAGCGCTTCTTAAAGAAGGTGCCAAGCGAGCGCTTTACGCCGGCGACGGGCGAGGCCACCTTGAGCGGCGTATTTATCGAGACCGACGACAAGACCGGCCTTACCAAGCAAATTATGCCGGTGCGTATTGGCGGCTGCCTAAGCGGGGCGGCCCTGCCAGAGTTCCAGAGCTAGAGCGTCGGGCATTGGTCTTGCAACAGCGCTTCCGCTCTAGCTGACTGATTTTTAACGCAAGTCCATGCTCTCTTGTGTTGCCACCCATTCGCGGCTTGCTCTAAGGCTCGCGCAGAGCCCAAGCTCTTGGGTTCAATGGTTTGCGCCTTGCACTAGCGGCGCGGTTTGCGTTTGATCGGGCCGACGACCTTCTCCAAGGGATTGACGGGCTCCGCTTTGGTCTTTGGGGCGGTCTTGGCACCCGACTTGCCGCCTGCTTTACCAAGGATGCCTCGCCCTTCGCCGCGTTCTTGCTGGCGGCGCTGCTTATTGCGCCCGGCGGTCTTGCCCGCCGTATCGGGCGCGTCCAGCCCCGGCGAGCCCAACTCCAGCTCCTTGGCCTCCA
>CAZHYF010000195.1:0-5619 GCA_964536635.1 uncultured Rhodospirillaceae bacterium
TTAGTCCTTCTTGCCCTGGCCTGGGGTTGCATTGCGGCCCGCGAGCAACCGCTTGATGGCGTTGGCCAGCTCCTGAAAGAAAACGGCGACCGATATAGAGGCCAACTGCACCACCGCCAGCGTATAGAGGATCTTGGCAATCGACGGCATGCCGGCTGCCTGAAGACCCAAGCCCACCAAGACCATAAAGCCCGCCCGCAGCCACATCCACAGCGGCGGGACCAGGCGCTTGCGCAGCGCGGCGCGCATGGTGCGCGCGGGCAAGATTTCATCGAGACGGTTGATCATGCGCCCTGCCTAGCTCCAACCCTAATCCAACGCCAGCGCCATAACGGCCCGGCCGGGGCCCTTGAGCCAGGCCTCGGCGGCATCGCGCTGCTTGCGTCCGCCCGGGCAGAGGCCGTCGCAGGTGGCCCAAAAGCGCGGGCCATGGTTCATCTCAGCCAGGTGCGCCACCTCATGCGCGGCCAGGTAGTCGCGGACAGGTTCGGGCGCCAAGCCGATGCGCCAGGAAAAAGACAGGCTGCCGCGCGCCGAACACGAGCCCCAGCGGGTCTTCTGATCGCGAATAGAGATGCGCTTGACCCGTTTGCCCAGCCGCTCGGCCTTGGCCAGCACCCGGGGGCTCAAATCCTTGCGGGTCCAATCGCAGAAGAAATCCATCACCCGGCGCGCGAAAAATTCGGGCTCGCCGCCGACATGCAAGCTGCCCTCCTCCAGCCAGACCCGCCGACTGTGGGGTTCGTGCAGCAGCTCGAGCGACCCGCCGCCAAAGGGAATACTGGCGCCGGGCTGGATCGCAGGCTGCTGCTCCAGGTCGTCCAGACGCGCGGCCAGCCAGCCCTTGTGCTCTTCGGCAAAGCGCAGCCCCATTTCCAGCGGCAACCCGGCTGGCAGCGTCACCCGCGCCGAGCGCGAGCGGTGATCCAGGCTCAGCTTGACCCGGCGCGCGCGCGGATGATGGCGCAGCGTCAGGCTGAGGCGTCGTCCGCCGTCAAGGCAAAGCTCTTTGTGTTCCAATTCTTGTTTTCCAGGGCTAGCAGCAACTTCTTGCGGTTTATACCCCAACGATAGCCGCCAAGGCCACCATCGCCGCGCACAACGCGATGACAGGGGATAATCAGGCTGACGTTGTTGGAGGCACAAGCCCGCGCCACCGCGCGCTGGCCGGAGCCCATGCCCAGGGTCTCAGCGATCTGGCTGTAAGAGCGGGTCTCGCCAGGCGGGATGGCCCAGAGCTCGCGCCAGACCCGGCGCTGAAAGGCGGTGGCTTGGATGTCCAGCGGCAGGTCGGGATCGGGCAAATCCCCCGCCAGATAGCGCAACACGTCCTCCAGGGAATCTTGCAGCAACTCCGCGTCCTCGTGCAGCGAGGCTGCGCGCGGAAATTCGGCCTTGAGTGCACCCACCAGGTCCTCGCGGTCCGGCCCGAAGGCCAGAAAACAGACCCCCTGCGCGGTGGCCGCCAACAGCACCAGGTCCAGGTGGCAGGGCGCGATTGCGTAGGCGATCGCAACCCCTGCCCCGCCCTTCTTATAGGTGCCGGGCGACATGCCCAGCGTGGCGGCGGCCTGCTCGTAGAGGGCACGGATCGAGCCGTAGCCCGCCGCATAGGAGGCCTCGGCCACATCGGCGCCCTGCTTCAGCGAGGCGCGCAGCCGCTCCATCTTTTTGGCGTTGGCGTATTCGCGCGGCGAGATGCCCAGCGCGCGCTTGAAGGCCTTTTGCAGGCTGAAGGGCGAGACCTCCAGCGCAGCGCCTAGGGCGTTCAACGTCACGCTGTCCAGGGGAGCCTGTTGCGGGTCCGCATGGTCCGTGTTCGGAGCAGCCAAGCTCGCTTCGGCCTCCAGATGAGCATCGATCAACGCGCAGGCCTGGGCCACAAGATCGCTTTGGCGCTCCTGCGGCAGGTGAAAGAGGTGGGTAGAGAGTGCGTCAGTCATAGCCGCAGCCTAGCGCGCCCGACCGCGCGCGGCTATCCGAAGTTTGCGAACCTGCGGACGATGCTGCTGAGCGGGGCCACAAAGAGACCGATCCTCCCGAACCGGCTCTGCAACCCATCGCGCTTGACGCCCGTCAAGACCCGTCGCGCTGGCGCTCGGCGCGCAGCCGGGCCCAATAGGCCAGCCGCTTGGCGATGTCCCGCTCAAAGCCGCGTTCGCGCGGCTGATAGAGGCTGCGGCGCGGCAGGTCGTCGGGGAAATAGGACTGGCCAGAAAAGCCGTCCTTGGCGTCGTGGTCGTAGGCGTAGCCCTGGCCATAGCCTTGCTGCTTCATCAGCTTGGTCGGCGCGTTCAAGATATGCTTGGGCGGCGCCAGCGAGCCCGCCTCTTGCGCCAGGCGCCGCGCGGCCTTGTAGGCGACATAGGCCGCGTTCGACTTGGGCGCGGTGGCCAGATAGATCACCACTTGCGCCAGGGCCAGTTCGCCTTCGGGCGAGCCCAAGCGCTCGTAGGATTGCCAGCCGGTCATGGCCTGCACGGCAGCTTGCGGGTCCGACAGCCCCACGTCCTCGGCGGCAAAGCGCAGCAAGCGGCGCGCGATATAGTTGGGATCTTCGCCCCCCTCCAGCATGCGCGCGAACCAATAGAGCGCAGCGTCCACGTCCGAGCCTCGCAGCGACTTATGCAGCGCCGACATGAGGTTATAGTGGCTGTCCTGGCCCTTATCGTAGACCGGCGCGCGGCGCTGGACCAAGCGTTGCAACCCCGCCAGATCCAGCGGCGCGTCGCTGGCCAGATCGCGGGTCATGCCGTCGAGCTGCTCGGTCAGGGTCAGCAGGTAGCGCCCGTCGCCATCGGCCAGCGCAAAGAGCTGCGCGCGAGCCTCGTCGCTGAGCGGCAGGCGGCGGCCCAAGTGCTGCTCGGCGCGCTGCATGAGCCGCTCCAAGGCGGCCTCGTCCAGCCGGTGCAACACCTGCACCTGGGCCCGCGATAGCAGCGCCGGGTTCAGCTCGAAGGAGGGATTTTCGGTCGTTGCCCCGACAAAGATCAGCGTGCCGTCTTCGACCACCGGCAAGAAACTATCCTGCTGCGAACGGTTGAAGCGATGCACCTCGTCTACGAACAACAGCGTGCCTTGGCCGCCAATGCGGCGGTTGCGCGCGCGCTCGAAGACCTGGCGCAGATCGGCAACGCCGGTAAAGATTGCCGAGACTTGCTCGAAGGCCAGATCGGTCTTGTCGGCCAAGAGCCGGGCCAGCGTGGTCTTGCCACAACCGGGCGGCCCCCAAAAGATCAGCGAGGCCAGCCGGCCCTGCTCGATGGCCTTACGAAAGGGCGCATCGGGGGCCAGCAGATGGTCTTGCCCCACCACCTCGTCCAGGGTCTGCGGACGCAGACGGTCGGCCAAGGGGCGCGGGCCCAAGTCGTCAAACAAACCGGCCACAGGCCCAGCGCCTAGAGGCTGAGGCGCACCGAGCGCAAGCGCCCGTTGCGGTAAAAGCGGATGGTCCACTCGCCGTCGCCCTCGCGCAAGGCCTCCACCGCCTCGCGGGTGGTGGCCACGGTGGCACCGTTGATGCCAACGATCACATCACCGGGGCGGAAGCCGATCCGCGCGGCCAAGGAATAGCGCGACAGCGATTCGATCATCACCCCGCTCCACAGGTTGGGCAAGCGCAGCTCTTGCGACAAGGCCGGGGTAATGCCGACCAGGATCGCGCCGTGCAGGGGCGAGTTGGCCGCGCTGACCGTCACCGGGTTGGGCTTGGGTGTGTTGGGCGCCTCCTCCAGGTCCATCGTCAGCGTGACCTGCTGAGCGGGGCGGCCGCGCATAATGCTCAGCTCGGCGGTCTCCCCCACCACCAGCTCTGAGAGGCGGAAGCGCAGCTCTTCGGTATCGCGAATGCGTTTGCCGTTGATGGCCACCACCACGTCACCGCGGCGCACGCCCGCGCGCTCGCCCGGGCCGCCGTCGTAAAGGTCTGAGATGATGACGCCGCTGGCCTGCTCCAGCCCGCGCGCTTTGGCCAGGTCTTCGTCCATGCTCTGGCCTTGCAGGCCGCTCCAGGGGCGGATCAGCCGCTGGCCGCCCGATTCAGCCACGTTGTTGAAGAAGGCGCGCACGCGGTTGGCCGGGATGGCAAAGCCGATACCATTCGAGCCGCCCGAGCGCGAGAAAATGGCGGTGTTGACCCCGATCAGGCGGCCCTGCATATCGACCAGAGCGCCGCCCGAATTGCCGGGGTTGATGGCCGCATCGGTCTGGATGAAGAAGCCAAAATCAGAAATCGAGCGGTTCGAGCGCGCGGTGGCCGAGACAATGCCCGAGGTCACTGTCTGGCCAACTCCGAAGGGGTTGCCAATGGCCAGCACCAGATCGCCGACCTGAATTTCGTCGGAGTCGGCGGTCTCCAGATAGGGCAGCGGTTCGCCGTCCTCGGGCTCGACCTGCAAGATCGCCAAATCGCTTTCCTCATCGGCAACCAAGACCTTGGCTTGCATTTCCCGCTCGTCAGCCAGCACCACATAGATCTCGTCGCCGCCCTCGATGACGTGGTTATTGGTGATGATGAAGCCTTCGGGGTGGACGATGACGCCCGAGCCCAAAGAATTCTGCACCCGCCGCGCCTGGCGCTGCTGCCCGCTGCCGTCGCCAAAGGAGTCGGGCATGTCGAAGAACTGGCGGAAGAAGGGGTCGTCCATCAGGCCCCGGCGATTGCGGGTGCTGACGATCTTGGTGGTGTAGATGTTGACCACGGCGCGCGCGGTCTGCTTGACCACCGGCGCATAGGAGAGCCGCACTTCTTCAGCCGAGTTGGGCACGCGGGTCGGCTGGTCGCTGTCGGGCTTGGGCTCCAAGGTCTGGCCGGCAGTCGTCACCAACAGCGCCGAGGGTTGGCCCGGGGCAAGGCCTTCTTCAAAGCCTTGCGTCTGGCCGAGGCGCGCGGGTTGTTCCAGCTTGTGCTGGGCGGCAAGGCGCATGTCTTGTCCAGCGCCCGCCAGCAGGCTGCGGCCAAGGCTACCCTCCCCACTCCACCAGAGCCCGGCGGCCACAGATGTCACAAGCAAAGAAGCGAGAAATAGGGCGCGCATGTCCTCATCCTGTTTTGGGTGCCGCTGACGCGCCCAACTGCTGGGTTGAGCACGGCGCGATCTTGCCCCTCAATATAGGGGACGGTGCTAGCGGATGTAAGGCTGCAATTGGGGCGGTTTTGCGCCCAAGCCCTCAGGGGCGGCGGCTTGGGTCCGTCCCGTCGCGGCCTGGTCGGTCTAGCTGCAAACCTCGGGCAATTTGCTGCCGCTGCCGTGCCGCTTGATGCCCAGCTTGATCAGCGCGCAGACCACCTGGCTGTCCAGCGGCTCCAGATCGGCCAGATCTTCCAGAGCCTGCCATTTGGCTATGGCCTCCAGCGTCTTGGGACCAATCTCGCCGTCGAGCCCCGAATAGGGGATGCGCTTGTCGTCCATCAGCGCGATCTGCAACAACTGACGGGCAGTATAGTTGAGATCGTCGGGCGAAATGGTCTCGGCCGTAGCCGCAGGGGCCAAGGGTGCCAGGCCAAGGCCCAGAGCCAAAACCAAGCAGAAGCGTTTGAAAGCCAGGGGGAGAGTCATGGGCTGCGTCCTTTCTCAAAGGTGTGTTCTGCCGACCCGCAGCGCGCGGCTGAGCGCTGGG
>CAZHYF010000196.1:0-5609 GCA_964536635.1 uncultured Rhodospirillaceae bacterium
CGCAAACCACTATTCGCCGCAAACAAGCACCAATGCCTAACAAGTTCGCGTTCAAACGCCTCTTTGTCAGTCAGTCTATTTTTCACTTTGGCTACATATGAACGCATTGACGTATAAAACGACTTCCACTCGTCGTGTGTAAAAGTCATACGCTGTACTTCTTCGCCACTCTTTGTCGAACTGCCTTCAATCTTCAAACTTGGTAAGCGGAAACGTGGGAAAGAAGTGATTTGTTCGATATCGCAAAGATGACGCTGACACGCATAGATTGATGCCATTTCATTGCGAACGGTTTGTTTTGAAGCACCTTGTTCAGTGCGGAAAAGCACGTAGTTAGTCTCTTTGCCTTTCCACTCAAACTTCACAAGCGTGTTTATGCCCAAGTTAGCGGCTTTTTCGTTTTCGCCAACGTACTCAATAAAGTGGTTGAGATGAGCACGTATGGTTACCCAACGTCCTTCAACTATCTCTTTGGTGCGTACATCAATCTTTCTGTGTTCCAAATAGATAGCAACGGCTTCAGCAATCGATACAGAAAATAACTTTCTGCCATCCTTCAACTCATTCTGTAAGTCAAAGTACATCTCTTCTGCTTTGTCGATAGCCTCTGCTCTACGTTTGGTACGCAAAGACTTTTCGTAATAACGCTTTTCGTTGCTTACCCACATACGAAACTGCCACACACCAAACTTGTTCTGTTTGATAGTCGCTTTGCCACCGTATATGTCTATCCGTTCAGTGCTCAAAATCTACGCTTTGTAATAGTTGATGTAGTTTCTAACTTTCTTTCTAACACTAAAGAAAAAAGCCAACAGAATCAACCATTGGCTTTCGTAGTTTCTAACAAGTTACTAACTATAAATATCAATAAAATCAATTACTTATAATATCTGGACTACTCCCACTCGATGGTGCCGGGCGGCTTTGAGGTGTAGTCGTAGACCACGCGATTAACGCCGCGCACCTCGTTGACGATGCGGGTCGCCACGCGCGCCAGGAAGGCCGCCTCGAAGGGGTAGATATCGGCGGTCATGCCATCGACCGAGGTCACCGCGCGCAGGGCGCAGACCCGCTCATAGGTTCTGGCATCGCCCATCACGCCAACCGAACGCACCGGCAGCAGCGCCGCGAAGGCTTGCCAAATCTCGTCATAGAGCCCGGCCTTGCGGATCTCCTCGATATAGATGGCGTCGGCTTTGCGCAGGATATCGCAGGACTCAGGATCGACCTTGCCCGGAATGCGGATCGCCAGACCCGGCCCAGGGAAGGGGTGGCGACCGACAAAGCTCTGCGGCAAGCCCAGCTCGCGGCCCAACGCGCGCACCTCGTCCTTGAACAATTCGCGCAGGGGCTCGACCAGGCTAAGCTGCATGCGCTCGGGCAGGCCGCCGACGTTGTGGTGCGATTTGATGGTCACCGAGGGGCCGCCGATAACCGAAACGCTCTCGATCACGTCGGGGTAGAGCGTGCCTTGTGCCAGGAAGGGCGCGCCGCCAATCTTCTTGGCCTCTTCTTCAAAGACATCGACAAAGCGCGCGCCGATGATCTTGCGCTTCATCTCGGGGTCTTCGACGCCCTTGAGGTCACCCAAGAAGGTCAGGGCGGCGTCTACGACCTTCAGCGGGATGTTGTAGTGCTGGCGGAACAGGGTTTCGACCTCTTCGCGCTCGCCTTTGCGCAGCAAGCCGTGGTCCACGAAAATGCAGGTCAGTTGGTCGCCGATGGCTTCGTGGATCAAGACCGCGGTCACGGCGGAATCGACCCCGCCGGACAGGCCGCAAATCACGCCCTGGTCACCCACCTGAGCCCGGATGCGGGCGATGGCTTGGTCCTTGAAGGCGGCCATGGTCCAGTCGGCACTACAGCCGCAGACCCGCACGGCGAAGTTGGCCAGCAGGGCCGCGCCTTGGTCGGTGTGGGTCACCTCGGGGTGGAATTGCAGGCCGTAATAGTGGCGTTGCATGTCGGCGATGGCGGCATAGGGCGCGCCTGCGCTGGAGGCAACGATCTTGAAGCCCGGCGCCAGCGCATCGACGCGATCGCCGTGGCTCATCCAAACGCGCTGATCTTGCGGCAGGCCTTCGAACAGGCTGCAAGGGGCCTCGACGTGCAGGTTGGCTGCGCCGAATTCTTGGTGGTCGCTGGCCTCAACCGAACCGCCAAGCTGGGCCATCATGGTCTGCTGGCCATAGCAAATGCCCAGGACGGGCAGCCCTGACTCAAACACCCACTGGGGCGCGCGCGGCGAGCCGTCTTGCGTCACCGACGAGGGGCCACCGGCCAGAATGATGCCGCGCGGCTCCAGCGCCTGCATGCGCTCCAGCTCGGCGTTGAAGGGCAGGATCTCGCAATAGACTTTGGCTTCGCGCAAGCGGCGGGCGATCAACTGGGTGACCTGGCTACCGAAGTCTAGAATGAGGACGGTGTTGTCAGACAGGGAGGACATGCAAGCTCTCTTGGGACCAGAAATTCAATGGGGGCGGCCAGCGATGAAACGGCGCCAAACGGGCAATCTCTGGGGCGGCTTATAGCAAAGCCGCGCCGCCCCTGACACTGCAAAACCGCGATGGGCCCGACTTTCAGCAGTCTAGGAACCGCTGACCAGCCGAGCCAAGGCAGCCAAGTGCTAGGCCATGCTGGAGGAGTAGTTGGGCGCCTCACGTCGGATGGTCACGTCGTGAACGTGGCTCTCACGCAGGCCCGCGTTGGTGATACGCACAAAGCGGCAGTTCTTGCGCATCTCGGCGATCGTGGCGTTGCCGGTGTAGCCCATGGAGGCGCGCAGGCCGCCGACCAACTGGTGCAGCACATGGATGGCCGGGCCCTTGGCGGGCACCTGGCCCTCGATGCCCTCGGGAACCAGCTTCAGGTTGCCGCCGTCGTTGGTCTGAAAATAGCGATCAGCCGAACCCTTGGCCATGGCGCCCAGCGAGCCCATGCCGCGGTAGGATTTATAGGTGCGCCCATTGAAGAGATAGGATTCGCCCGGGGCCTCGTCGGTGCCCGCCAGCAGCGAGCCGACCATGCAAGATGCCGCGCCGACCGCAATCGCCTTGGCAATGTCGCCCGAAGTCTTGATGCCGCCATCGGCGATGATCGGCACGCCCTGCGGCTCAGCGGCGCCCACGGCGTCCATGATCGCGGTGAGCTGCGGTACGCCAACGCCCGCCACAACGCGGGTGGTACAGATCGAGCCCGGGCCGATGCCGACCTTGATGCAGTCCGCGCCCGCGTCGATCAGGGCCTTGGTGCCGTCAGCGGTGGCCACGTTGCCAGCGATGATCTGCACCTTGTTCGACAGGCGCTTGGCGCGCGCGACCTGGGCGATGACGCCCTGCGAGTGGCCGTGTGCGGTGTCGATCACCACCACATCAACGCCCGCGTCCAGCAGGGCTTCCATGCGGGCAAAGCCGTCGTCACCGATGCCGGTCGCAGCCGCCACACACAACCGACCTTGCGCATCACGCGTCGCGATGGGGTTGGCCGAAGCCTTCTCCATGTCCTTCACCGTAATCAAGCCCGTACAGCGGTAGTCTTGATCCACCACCAACAGCTTTTCGATTCGGTTTTGGTGCAGCAAGCGCTGAGCATCCTCGCGGCTGACGCTTTCGCTGACCGTGATCAACCGCTCTTTGGTCATCAGCTCGTGAACCGGCTGGTTGGGGTTGGCGGCAAAGCGCACGTCGCGGTTGGTCAGAATGCCGACCAGCTTGCGCGAGCCACGCTCGACCACTGGAATGCCCGAGATGCCGTGCTGGGTCATCAGCGCCAGGGCTTGGCTCAGCGGCTGATCGGGGTGGATGGCGAAGGGATTGTGGACGATGTAGGACTCATAGCGCTTGACCTTGCGCACCTGATTGGCCTGCTCGTCGGCGGAGAGGTTCTTGTGGATCACGCCCAGGCCGCCGGCTTGCGCCATGGCAATGGCCATCGAGCTTTCCGTCACGGTGTCCATGGCGGCTGAGATCAAGGGGATGCCCAAGGACAGCTCGCGGGTCAGGCGGGTCTGGGTCTTGGCTTGGGCGGGCAGGACGCTGGAAGCTGCGGGCTCCAGCAATACATCGTCAAACGTTAGCGCATCGCGAAAGGTCGCCACGGCGCACTCCTCTAGTCTGGGGACACGGTTTTTGGCTGAGCCGCGGGCGGGTGTCTGGGTGCTGGCGAGCGGGCTAGGCTTCGTAGAGGCCAGACTTGAGGCCAAAACCAAGGCCCCCAGCGGCGGAGCGTGTTTGACGGCCTCTTATACGCTCGACCTGGGGTCTTGCCTAGCCCCTAGAGGCGCTCTGTGGGCGCTGGCTTTGGCTCACGGTGTCACAGGCCTGGGATGACCCTGGGTTGGCCCTGAGATGGGCCCCTAAGCGCTGGGAATTTCCCGAGTTTCAAGGCCAAGTTGGAAGGCTGTCGTCAGACCTTGCCGCTTTGAGGCGTTGATGGGTCGCACTGCGCTTTGCAAGTCAGGCCGCAATTCTGGGCTTGCATTTTGCTACCTGAGGTAGTAAGGCTTGAGGGATTTTATCCGCCCATGTTTGGCTTATGTTTAGGTGAATTGCTATGCGCCGCTTCTATACAGCGCTGTTCGCTCTGTCCGCATTGCTGTTGGTTTTTGCATGCCAACCCACACAAGAAGGTTCTGCAACCTGGCGTATTGACCCGGAGCGGGGCGCGCTGACACCCAGCGAGTGGACCTCGATCCCGGCCTTTATCGTGGACTATACGGCCCAAGATGGCACGCCGCTGAAGGCTTGGGTCTGGAAGGGCTGGCTGCCTGCTTCGCCAACGCTGCTCTATCTGCATGGTCCGCGCGGTCACCTGGGCTATTCGGCCCAGTACCTGCGCTATATCATCGAGCAGGGCTTCCCGGTCATTATCCCCGAATATCGCGGCTTTGGCCCCAATGAGGGCGAACCGTCTCTTGACGCGATGATCGACGATGCGCTGGGCGCCTATGCCATGGCCCAGCGGCAAGCTTCTTTGCCGTCGCAGATCATTGTCATGTCGCACTCGGTCGGCTCTCTGCCTGCCTCAGAGGTGGCCAAGACCTACCCCAACGTCTTCGGCATGGTACCGATTGCCGCCATGCCAAGCGGAAGTGCGCAGCAGGTGCAGCAGTCCGATCCGCTGTTGGAGGCGCTGAAGAAGCTGCAAGATCAGAACAACGGCGCCAGTGCTGGCCAGAGCAAAACCACGGTCATCAATACCAGTTTCACCGATGTCAAAGCGCCGAAGATCTTTGTTCACGGCCGCCTGGACAATGTGATGGACTATGCCAAGGCGCATCTGCTGTACGAATCCAGTCCCGGTCCTTCGGCCTTTATCACGCTGGATGACGTGGGACACCGGCCTTCAGAGTTCGCGATTGCCAACCTCTATCCCTTGATGTTGCAGGCTTTTGCCACCCGCAACATGTCGCTGCTCAAGCCCTTGGAGGCCAGCGGCACCATCCATGTCGAGGTCAAGTACTAAGAATCTGGTGTAAGCGCCCAGCGTCTTGGGGCTGACACCATGCATTGCAAAGCCGAGCGATTGATCCCAACCGCTCGGCTATTGTTTTGCTTGATCTTTTCTGCAAAGCCACCGTCGGCCTGCTGGGCCTCGGGTCTTGCGGGTTG
>CAZHYF010000197.1:0-5566 GCA_964536635.1 uncultured Rhodospirillaceae bacterium
GGCGACAAGTATGCCCGCAATCGCCACAACATCGGCTTTATGGCCCTGGACCGCTTGGCGGACAAATACAGCGCGTTTTCGAGCTGGAAGTCCAAGCACCAGGGTCTGGTCGCTGATGCCAGTCTGGCGCAGCAAAAGATCATTTTGCTGAAGCCCCAGACCTTCATGAATAATAGCGGGCCGAGCGTTGCTGCTGCGGCTCGTTTTTATAAGATCCCACCCGAGCGCGTGGTGGTGTTCTACGACGAATTGGACCTGGCGCCGGGCAAAATCCGCATCAAACGCGGCGGCGGCAATGGCGGCCACAACGGGTTGCGCTCGATTGATGCCCACTTCGGCAAAGACTATTGGCGCGTGCGCTTGGGTATTGGCCATCCGGGTGCCAAGGAGCGGGTCATTGGGCATGTGCTGGGCGATTTTTCCAGCAGCGAGCAAAGCTGGCTCGACCCCTTGTTGGACACGCTGGCGCTGCATTTGCCATTCTTGCTTGCGGGCAAGTTTGAAACCTACCAATCAAAGGTCGCGCAGGACAGCCCAGCCCCAAGCTAGCGGGCTTTTGTCGCTGAACCTGCTGTCACTCATCTGAGCTTTAGGAGCGAAAGCCATGGGCTTTAACTGCGGTATCGTTGGCCTTCCCAACGTCGGAAAATCCACGTTGTTCAACGCCTTGACCCAGACGGCGGCTGCCGAGAGCGCCAACTATCCCTTCTGTACCATCGAGCCCAACACGGGCCGCGTTGCGGTCCCTGACGCGCGCTTGGACGCAATTGCGGCCATCGCGGGCAGCCAGAAGATCATTCCGACCCAACTGGAATTCGTGGACATTGCGGGCCTGGTCAAAGGCGCCTCCAAGGGCGAGGGACTGGGCAACCAGTTCTTGGCCAATATTCGCGAAACCGACGCCATCTTGCACGTGCTGCGCTGTTTTGACGGTGAGGTGACCCACGTCGAAGGCTCGGTCGATCCGCTGCGCGACGCCGAGATCATCGAGACCGAATTGATGCTGGCCGACCTGGAAAGCGTCGAAAAGCGCCTGGTCAATCTGCGCAAGAAGGCCCGCGCCAAGGAAAAAGAAGCGGCCGAGCTGGTGGCTCTGCTGGAGCCCGTCGTGGCGGCCCTGGAAGATGGCCGACCCGCGCGCACGGTCGAGGTCGCCAAGGACCAGCAAGCCCTGTTCGACCAGCAGCAACTTTTGACCGCCAAACCGGTGCTCTACGTCTGCAACGTTTCTGAAGAAGAAGCCCAGACTGGCAACGACTGGACCCAGAAAGTCGCTGCTATGGCGGCCGAAAAGGGCGCTGATCACGTGATTATCTCGGCGGAGATCGAGTCCGAGATCGCCCAGCTCGAGAGCCAGGAAGAAAAAGACGAGTACCTGGGAGACCTGGGCCTGGAAGAACCCGGTTTGGCCAAGTTGATCCGTAAGGGCTACGCGCTGCTGGATCTGTTGACCTTCTTTACCGTTGGCCCCAAAGAAGCGCGCGCTTGGACGGTTGAGCGCGGCTCGCACGCGCCGCAAGCCGCTGGCGTGATCCACTCGGACTTTGAGCGCGGCTTTATTCGTGCCGAGACCATTGCCTACCAAGATTTCATCGATTGCAAGGGCGAAAGCGGCGCCAAGGAAGCCGGCAAGATGCGCCAAGAAGGCAAGGACTATCTGGTCAAAGACGGCGATATCTTCCACTTCCGCTTCAACGTCTAAGACCGAAAGGCCGCGGCGCGCGCGCAAGAAAACCGCGAGCGACGCAGCGTTGCTCGGGGTTTTAGTTTGCGTCTGAGCGGGCAGATCCGGATTAGACCAGCTTGATCAGCGCGTGCTTTTTCTTGCCCGATGACAGCTTGATTAGGCCGTCGGCGTTGGCATCGCTCGCGGTAATGGCCTGGGTCTCGTCGTTGATCTTTTCATCGTTCAGGCGCGCACCGCCGCCCTTTATCAGACGGCGCGCCTCGCCACCGGTGGCCGCCAGCTCAGCGCGCTGCAGCAGGACGAAGGCGGCAATGCCCGCCTCCAGCTCAGCGGTCGGCACTTCGAAGGTGGGCAGGTTGGCCGACAGGCCGTCGCCGGCGAAGGTCTGAAGCGCGGTTTCGGCCGCTTGCTCAGCGGCAGCCATACCGTGGATCAGCGCGGTGGCTTCCAGCGCCAGGATTTTCTTGGCCTCGTTGATCTCCGCGCCCTCAAGCGCCGCCAGCTTGGCGATCTCAGCCAGGGGCAGATCGGTATAGAGCTTCAAGAAACGCTCCACATCGCGGTCATCAGCGTTGCGCCAGAACTGGTAGTAGTCGAAGGGCGACAAGCGGTCCGCATTCAGCCACATGGCACCATTGACCGACTTGCCCATTTTGGCCCCGTTGGCGGTGGTCAAAAGCGGAATGGTCAAACCGAACAGCTCGCCGCTGGCCTGACCCGTGCGGCGGCCCAGCTCGATACCGTTGACGATGTTGCCCCACTGATCCGAGCCGCCAAACTGCGCGCGCACCCCATAGCGCTTGTTCAGCTCAACGAAGTCGTAGGCCTGCAAGATCATGTAGTTGAACTCAAGGAAGGTGAGCGGCTGCTCGCGATCCAGGCGCGACTTCACGCTGTCGAAGGTCAGCATGCGGTTGACGGTAAAGTGAGGGCCAACTTCGCGCAGCAGCTCGATGTAGCCCAGCTTGTCCAGCCAATCGGCGTTGTTGGCCATGACGGCTTGGGTCGGCCCGTCGCCAAAGGTCAGCAGCGCGTCAAACACCTTGCGGATGCCCTGCATGTTTTGGTTGATGCCCTCCAGCGTCAGCATCTTGCGGGTCTCGTCCTTGCCCGACGGGTCGCCGATCTTGGTCGTACCGCCGCCCATCAGGACCACGGGCCTGTTGCCGGTCTTTTGGAACCAGCGCAGCAGCATGATCGACAGCAAGTTGCCGACGTGCAGGCTGTCCGCGGTACAGTCATAGCCGACGTAGGCGGCTTGCGGTCCTTCCAACAGGGCCTTGTCGAAGGCCTCGATATCGGTGCACTGGAAGAAGTAGCCGCGCTCAATGGCGATGCGCAGGAAGTCGGATTTGGGTCTGTATTCGGTCATGGTCTTCTTGGACCCCAGGCGGGGCCGTCTCGGCTCGAAGGGTCAGGCGCGCGGCCTGACGGACATGTGCAGATAGGGGTGGGGTGGGGCAAGCGGACTTGCCCCAGTACCGGCTGGTCTTAAGCGCCAGCTGGTCTTAAGCGCCAGTGTCCACTTTGGGCAAATATCGGTCGATATAATCAGACACATGCTGACGCATGGTCTCCAGGCGATTGCCGAAATAGTGGTTGGTGCCGTCGATGATGCGGTAATCCATCTCGATACCCTTTTGCGCCGACAGCTTGGTGATCAGCTTAGAAACGCTCTCTTCGGGCACGATCTCGTCCTGATCGCCTTGCAAGATCAAACCCGACGAAGGGCAGGGTGCCAGGAAGGAAAAGTCGTACATGTTCGAAGGCGGTGCAATGACCACGAAGCGCTGGATTTCAGGGCGGCGCATCAAGAGCTGCATGGCGATCCAAGCACCGAAGTTGTAGCCCGCGACCCAAACCGCACGGGCATTGGGGTTGTGCTGCTGCGCCCAGTCCAGCGCTGAGGCTGCATCGGCCAGCTCGCCTTCGCCGCGGTCGTACTGCCCCTGGCTGCGGCCGACGCCGCGGAAGTTGAAGCGCAGGGTCGAAAAGCCGTTCTCCACGAAGGTGTGGTAGAGCGTGTAGATGACCTTGTTGTTCATGGTGCCGCCGTACAAAGGGTGCGGGTGCAACAGAAGCGCAATGGGTGCAGTATCTTCACGGGCGTGCTGGTAGCGCCCTTCCATGCGGCCCTCGGGGCCAGGAATGATGACGTCAGGCATGTATATGTCTAGACCTTAATGGGGGATTGCAGCCCTAGGTGGGCGCGAAGGGCATCACATTTAGCGGAAGGCCCGGTCATTTTCCAGACATTTCATAGTGCTTGGCGGCATGCGTCGGTGCTGGCACTTGCAGAAGCGAGGCAAGTCGCTCATTTTATGGGGACCGTGCCCGCAGCGAGCGAAAGGAGCCTGCGCATGTTCGAGCGTATGAAGGAAGATATCCAAGCCATCATGGCCCGCGATCCCGCGGCCAAGTCGAGCGTGGAAATCTTGCTCTGTTATCCCAGCTTGCACGCTGTTTGGGCGCACCGTTTGGCCTCTTTCTTTTGGAAGCGGCGCATGCGGCTCTTGGGGCGCTGGATCAGCCAAATCGCGCGCTGGCTCACGGGCATTGAGATCCACCCCGGCGCGACGCTGGGGCGACGGTTCTTCATCGACCACGGCATGGGCGTGGTGATCGGCGAGTCGGCGGTCGTTGGCGACGACGTGACCTTGTATCACGGCGTAACCCTGGGCGGTGTGGCGCCTTCAGTAGACAGCGACGCTCAACGCGGCACCAAGCGCCACCCGACCCTGTTGGATGGTGTGATTGTTGGTTCAGGCGCGCAGATCTTGGGCCCGGTGACCGTGGGTCAGTGTGCCCGCGTTGGTGCTAACGCCGTGGTGGTGAGTGATGTCGAGTGCGACACCACTGTGGTCGGCATCCCCGCCAAGGTGGCTCGCAAGGATACCCGCGAGCAGGCTCAGTTCATGCCCTACGCGCAAGGCGCGGACGTGGCCGACCCGATCCTGCGAGAGCTGGCCGCGACCCGTCAAGCCATGCTCAAGCTGCAACAACGCGTCGAGAGCTTGGAAGAAGAGCGCGAGCGCCTGGTGCTGGCTGATGCCAAGCAGGACGAAGACGAGCCCCGCGCGGTTGGCGCTTAGGGCTTGGCGCTTGCTTGCCTTGCTCTAGCGCTGGTGTTGCGCTAGAGCCCTGGTCATGACGCGACACTACTTGGATCACAACGCCACCACGGACATGCGCCCCGAGGTCATCGCCCGCATGGCCGAGGTCATGGGGCAGGTGGGCAACGCTTCGGCGCTGCACAGCTATGGCCGCGCGGCCAAGGCGCTGGTCGAAGCTGCTCGCGAGCAGGTCGCAGCCTTGGTGGGGGCACCGCGCCCGCAAGACGTGATCTTCACCGCCAGCGGTACCGAGGCCAACAACATGGCCGCATGGGCGCGCCCCGATCTGGTCTACCGTCCCTCTGCGGTCGAGCATGCAGCAGTGCTCCAGGCTCGCCCAGGCGCGCAGGTTTTGCCCGTTGACCCTCAAGGGTTGGTGCAGCCGGCCGAAGATCTTCACAGCGCGCTGGTTGCCTGCCAGATGGCCAACAACGAGACCGGCATCTTGCAAGACTTGCGTGTCTTCGCGGGCAAGGTCGGCTATTTGCACGTTGATGCCGTGCAAGCGGCGGGCAAGATCGCGATCGACATGCCCAGCTTGCAGGCCGACAGCCTGGCCCTGTCGGCGCACAAATTCGGCGGTCCGCAGGGCGTGGGTGCGCTGATCATTCGCCCAGGGCTCGACATGCCGGCGATGATCCAGGGCGGCGGCCAAGAGCGGCGCCGGCGCGCCGGTACGGAAAACGTGGCGGGCCTAGTCGGCTTCGGCCTGGCCGCCGAGCTTGCCTTGCGCGACCTGGAGGCTACGGCAAAACACACCCAAAAC
>CAZHYF010000198.1:0-2652 GCA_964536635.1 uncultured Rhodospirillaceae bacterium
AAGGACAGCCCACCGGTGTTCAACAACATCCTGGCCTACAAGGACGAGGTGGTGCCCTGGCTGCGTGAGCTGACCGACGCTTGCCACGAACACGACTGCGCGGTGATGATCCAGCTCACCCACTTGGGCCGGCGAACCGGCTGGAACAAGGGCGATTGGCTGCCGTCCGTATCGGCGGGGCCGCACCGCGAGCCCGCGCACCGCTCCTTCCCCAAGGTGGTCGAGGATTGGGATATCGAGCGCATTATCAAGGACTACGCCGACGCCGCCGAGCGCATGCAGGCAGGCGGCATGGACGGTATCGAGCTGCAGGCCTACGGCCACCTGTTGGATCAGTTTTGGTCGCCGCTCACCAACCGGCTTGAGGGGCCCTATGGCGCGGGCTCGATGGATGATCGCCTGCGCATGACCTTTGATATCTTGAGCGCCATTCGCGCGCGTGTCGGCCCAGAGTTCCTGGTTGGGCTGCGCTATACCGCCGACGAGGCGCAAGCCGGCGGCATCAGCGCCAAAGAGGGCGTCGAGATCTCCAAGCGGCTGGCGGACAGCGGCATGGTGGATTTTCTCAACGTCATCAGGGGGCGCATCCACACCGACCCGGCCATGACCGACATCATCCCCGTTCAGGGCATGAAGAGCGCGCCGCACTTGGATTTTGCCGGGGCCGTGCGCGCGGCCACCGGCATGCCAACCTTCCACGCCTCGCGCATTCCGGATCTGGCCACCGCGCGCCACGCCATCGCCGGAGGGCTGCTCGACATGGTGGGCATGACCCGCGGCCACATCGCCGACCCGCATATCGTGCTCAAACTGAAAGAAGGCCGGGAGGAGGATATCCGCCCCTGCGTTGGTGCCACCTACTGCCTGGATCGCATCTATCAGGCGGGCGGGGCGCTGTGTATCCACAATCCGGCGACCGGGCGGGAGCTGTCCATGCCGCACCGCATCCCAGCCGCCGAACGCGCGCGGCGTGTTGTGGTGGTGGGCGCTGGTCCCGGCGGTCTGGAAGCTGCGCGCGTGGCCGCCGAGCGCGGGCACGCCGTGACGGTGTTCGAGGCGGCAGCCGATCCGGGCGGCCAGGTCCGGTTGACCGCGCAATCCCCGCGCCGTCGTGAAATGCTGGCCATCATCGACTGGCGCATGGCCCAGTGCGCCGCGCGCGACGTGGCCTTCCACTTCAACACCTGGGCGGAAGCCGACACGGTTTTGGCAGAACATCCCGATCTGGTAATCATTGCCACCGGCGGCATCCCCAATGCCGAGCTGTTCGAGACCCACGGCGACCAGGCGCTGACCGTCAGCTCCTGGGATCTCATATCGGGCGAGGTCAAGCCCGCGCAAAGCGTGTTGATCTATGACGAAGTGGGCGATCACGCCGCCTTGCAGGCCGCCGAGGTGGCCGCCGCTGCGGGCGCTCAGGTCGAGATCATGACCCCCGACCGCAGCTTCGCGCCCGAGATCATGGGCATGAACCTGGTGCCTTATATGCGCTCGCTGCAGGATAAGCAGGTGCGCTTTACCGTAACCCGCCGCCTGTTGCAGGTCGAGCGGTCCGGAAACCGCCTGGCCGCCACCATCGGCACCGACTACTCCAGCTTCAGCCAGCAACAAGAGGTCGATCAGGTGGTGTTGAACTACGGCACGCTGCCGCTCGATCAGCTCTATTTCGACCTCAAGCCCCTGTCGAGCAACGGCGGTGCGGTGGACTATGAGGCGCTGATCGCGGGCCGTCCGCAAACGCTGGTGCGCAACCCTGAGGGCAGCTTCCAGCTTTTCCGCATCGGCGATGCCGTGTCGGCACGCAACACCCACGCAGCCATCTATGATGCGTTGCGATTGCTGAAGGACGCCTAACATGCGCAGCTCCAAGGTCATCCACTACGTCTCGTGCCACGCCGAAGGCGAGGTGGGCGATGTCATCACCGGGGGCGTCGCAGCTCCGCCGGGCGACAGCCTCTGGGCGCAGCGTAGCTACATCGCTGAGGATCAGGGTCTGCGCCGCTTCGTGCTGAACGAGCCGCGCGGCGGGGTCTTTCGTCACGTCAATCTGCTGGTGCCGCCCAAGCACCCCGAGGCCGACGCGGCCTTTATCGTCATGGAGCCCGAGGACACGCCGCCCATGTCGGGCTCGAACTCGATCTGCGTTTCGACCGTGCTGCTGGATACTGGCTTGATCCCCATGCAAGAGCCAGTCACCGAGCTGACCTTGGAGGCGCCTGGCGGCCTGGTGCGCGTGCGTGCGCACTGTGAGAACGGCAAGGCCAAATCCATCTCGGTGCGCAACCTGCCCTCTTTTGCCTGCCACCTGGACGCGGCCTTGGAAGTCGAAGGGCTGGGCACCTTGCGCGTCGATACCGCTTTTGGCGGCGACAGCTTTGTCATGGTCGATGCCAAGGCTCTGGGCTTCAGCATTGAGCCCAGCGAGGCGCGCGATCTGGCGACGCTCGGCATGCGGATCACGGCGGCTGCCAACGCGCAGCTCGGCTTTTACCATCCCGAAAACCCCGACTGGCGCCACATCTCGTTTTGCAACCTCATGAGCCCGCTGGAGCCTTGCGAGCAGGGGCTAACGCTGCGCTCTGCGGTGGCCATTCAGCCGGGCAAGCTGGATCGTTCGCCCTGTGGCACCGGCGTGTCGGCGCGCATGGCGGT
>CAZHYF010000198.1:2752-5514 GCA_964536635.1 uncultured Rhodospirillaceae bacterium
GGCATCATTGCAACGGCGGTGGCGACCAGCTTGGCGCGGCGCGGGCATCCGCTGTTGGTCTCCCAGCGCGGCAAAGCCAACTCGCAGCGCTTGAGCGCCGACTATGACTGCGTTTCAGTCGCGGACAATCAGGGCGTGGTTGATGGCTCTGATCTGGTCTTTATCGGCACGACCGGCGCGCAGGCTCCCGAGGTGCTGGCAGCGCTCAGCTTTCGCGCCGATCAGCGGGTGGTCTCCTTCATGGCCGACCTGGACCTGGCCGAGGTGGCGCGCCTGGTAGCACCCGCCCAGGTCGAGGCTCTGATGATCCCTTTTCCCTGCGTGGCCCAGGGCGGAGCGCCCTTGTTGTGCAAGCCCTGGTCCGCCAGCTTGGAGGCCCTGTTCGGCGACGAAAACCGGATCTTTTCCATCGAAAGCGACGAAGCCCTGCAGGCTTATCTGGCGGGCCAGGCGGTGCTGTCGCCGGTGGTCAAGATCTTGGCCGAGACCCAAGCCTGGCTGGCGGCACACCTGGAGGAGGTGGGCCAGGCCGATGCTCTGGGCAGCGAGGCCTTCTTGCGCCAATTGATCGGCGGCAGCTTGCTGGCCGCGCCCTTGCGTCAGCCTGGCGTCTTGAAGGGGTTGTTGGCAGACCTCAGCACGCCCGGCGGCTTCAACGCCGAGCTGCGCGACCGCTTGGGCGAGGCGGGCACCTATGAGGCGCTGACCCAAGGCCTGGACGGGCTGCTCAAACGCTTTGACTGATTTGTGGGTGACACGAGCATAGAGAGGGCGCGATGGCTTATCCGCACATCTTCAAACCGCTGCAACTGCGCCACAAGACGCTGAAAAACCGCGTCGTTTTCGGCGCCCACACCACCAACATGAGCGAAGAGGGCCTGCCCGGTGACCAGCACTTGGGCTATTACCTGGCGCGCGCGCGCGGTGGGGCAGCGATGATCGTTGTCGAACCCATGCCGGTGCACCCTGCCGCCGTTCTGACCCGGGGCAACTTTCGCGTCAATGACGAGGCCGTGGTGCCGGGCTTCCGGCGCCTCACCGAAGTCTGTCAGGCCGAGGGCGCCGTGATGATCCAACAGCTCTACCATGTGGGCGCGCACGGCGATGGCGATCTGTCCTGGCACGCGGCCTGGTCGCCCTCGGGCGGTCCATCTTGGCACGACAGCGACGGCAGCCACACCATGAGCGAGGCGGAGATCGAGGCCACCATTGATGGCTTTGTCCACGCCGCTCAACGCTGCCAGCGAGCCGGGTTTGATGGCGTCGAGGTCTGGGCGGCCTACCACGGCCTCCTGGATCAGTTCTGGACACCCTTTTCCAACCAGCGCGACGACCGCTGGGGCGGTAGCTTGGAGAACCGAACGCGGTTCTCACGCGAAGTGATGCAGCGAATCCGCGCGGCCTGCGGGCCTGATTTTATCATTGGCTTGGCGGTCAGCGACGAACCTGAGGTCGAGGTGGCGTTGAGCCGCGAGAGCCTGGCAGAGATCCTGGCGCTGCATGATCGCGACCAGTTGATGGACTATGTGACTTGCGGCTCGGGCGGCTATTTCGACTTCTATAAGCTGATGCCGACCTTCCTTTACCCTGAGAAGCTTAGCGTTGATCTGACCCGCCAGCTCAAGGCGGCGCTGAGCTTTGCCAAGATCACCTCGGAGAGCCATATCCGCACGCCCGAGAATGCCAATACGGTGCTGGGGGCGGACGAAGCGGATCTGGTGTCGATTGTGCGCGGCCAGATCGCCGATCCTGCGCTGGTCCTTAAGGCCGAGGCCGATCAAGCCGAGCGCATCCGCGGCTGTATCTCCTGTAACCAACAGTGCTGGGGGCGGCGATCGCGCGATTATTGGATCTCCTGCCTGGTCAATCCGGCCACGGGGCGTGAGCATCGTTGGGGCCAAGAGCCCTATCTGGCAAGCCTCCAGCAGCCCCGCGAGCGGGTTTTGGTGGTGGGCGCGGGCCCGGCAGGCCTGGAAGCCGCGCGCGTTGCCGCCGAGCGCGGCCGCGCGGTAACCCTGGTCGAGGCGGCCCCCGAGCTGGGCGGGCAGTTCCGGCTGGCGGGCCTTCAGCCCCGGCGGGCTCAAATAACTGATCTGATCGCCTGGTATGGCCGCGAGCTGGAGCGCCTGGGGGTTGACCTGCACTTCAATGCCTATTGGGAGGCCGAGGAGGTCTTGGACTGGGGCGCGGGCGCGGTTATCTTGGCGACCGGCTCACTGCCTGCTGAAACGGGCTTTCAAAAGGCTCTGCCGCATGTCGCGCGCTTGCCCGGGATCGAGCGGGGTGGCGTCTTCTCGGCGGCTGAGGTGATGGCGCGCCAAGCCCGGTTGGGGGCGCGGGTGATCGTGCTCGATGAGGGCGGCTTTTGGAAGGGCGGCGGCACCGCCTGGCACCTGGCCGAACAGGGGCATAAGGTCAGCCTGGTGACCCCCGACGCACTGGTCGGCAAGGAGCTGCAACGCTCGGCGACCGATGTTCCCTTGCGGCGAACGCTGGCGGGCTTGGGGGTCCAGTTCCTCACCGAGCGCGCCATTACCCGCTGGGCCCCCGAGGGGGCTGAGTTGGTCAACTTGCTGGACGGCAGCCGCGAGACCCTGGCGGCGGACAGCCTGGTCATGGCAACGGTCCACCATGCCGATATGGGGTTGCGGGACGCTCTTCTTGCTGCCGGGCAGGAGCCGATCTTGATCGGCGATGCCAACGCGCCCCGCAATGCGGCCTACGCCATCTATGAGGGTCGCAAGGCCGCGCTGGCGCTTTAG
>CAZHYF010000199.1:0-4118 GCA_964536635.1 uncultured Rhodospirillaceae bacterium
TGGAAACGCAGGGGCTCGGCGTCGTGATCGTGGCCCGCCTCGCAGGCCTGGACCAGCTCGGCCATGATCTTGCCCGCCACCGGCGCATTCTTGTACTGATTGCCGCTGGTGCCGACCGCCATATAGAAGCCCGGCAGGTCCGACTTGTCATAGATCGGCATCCAGTCGTCCGACACATCATAGAGCGCCACCACGCCCTTGGCTTGCTCTGGGATACCCAGCGCGGGCAGGCGCTGGGCCATGCGCATGACGAGGATTTTCCACTGATCCGAGAAATTGCCGTCGAAGCTGTCGGGATCTTCGACCCACTCCTTGGGATCGCAAGCCGGATCTTCCGAGCCCAACAGCATGTGGTTGCCGACCTCGGGCCGGGCATAGGTGGCGATGTCTGAATCCGAATAGACCAGACCGTCGCGCTCGAAGTTGACCCCCGGAGGCGCTGGCACATGGGCCACCTCGTGGCGCAGCGCACGGGTCTTGATGTTCATGGCCTCGGCCACGCCTGCCATGGCATTGATGACAAACGAGTGCGGCCCGCCGACGTTGATCACCACCGGGGCGTCGATCTGCTGCCCGTCCTTCAGCGTCACGCCGCAAACTCGGCCCTCGGCTTGGCGGATCGCAGCCACCTCGGCCTTGAACAAGAACTCGGCACCCACCGCCTCGGCCGCCTTTTGCACGTTCTGCGCCGACAGCTTGGGGTCCGAGACATAGCCGCCGCGCGGAAAGAAAACCGCCCCGGCTACGGCATCGCCCGTGGGCTCGCCAAAGCCCAGGTCGTCGGGCCGCTTGGCGGGGTCAAAGCGGTGGGTGTCCGCGCCCGGCAAACGGATCGGAATGTCTTCGACCGCCACCTGCTCATAGGGGCAACCGATGGCGTCCATGGTCTCGCAGACCACCGACAGGTTCTTGTTGTGCGGGGTCTTGATCACCAAGCAGCCGGTGTCGTGGTAGGTGATCAGCGGCGTATCCACGCCCGTGCCGATATAGCCCTGCCAGTCCTTCCAATAGTGCCACCCCTCATAGGCCAGCGCACAGGTCTCGTAGGCCGAATAGTAGGTGCGAATGATGGCGCAAGACCCAGAGGTCGAACCGTGGCCCGCCTCGGGCAGCTTGTCGATCGACAGTGTTTTCCAGCCCTTCTTGGCCAGCTCGTAGGCGGTGCAAGCACCGATCACTCCGGCTCCAATGACAATTGCATCATAGCGCGTATGCGAAGGACTGGGCATGGAAGCTCCTTTTCGGTGATCTTGCTTGCTGAGGGCGGCACCATTTCTGCCTAGCCTGGCGGCTCGCCCCTGCCAAGCCCAAAGCCGACACCCAGCGCCGGGCACAGACCATTGGTCGGGCGAAGCGCGGGAAAGGGCGCGCTTTTTGACCGCCCGCATGGCGAAAAACTCTCCCATTGCCTGGCATACCGATGCATAGTGGCGCGCCCCGACACTCGCCGCAACAAGGACCCCGCCGTGAGCCAGACCCTGATCCGTGGACGCTTGCTGACTTTTTTAGCCGAGCCGCAAGGCCCCGACGACCAGGCCGCCTATCGCTATGAGGAGGACGGCGCGCTGCTGGTTGAGGGCGGCATGATCCGCGCGGTGGGCAGCTTCGCTGACTTGAGGGTCCAAGCGCCCGAGGCGACGATCGACGATCAGCGCCCGCACTTGATCTTGCCGGGCTTTATTGACACCCACCTGCACTTCCCCCAGGTGCAGGTCATCGCCTCTTGGGGCGCGCAGCTTCTGGACTGGCTCAACACCTACACCTTCCCCGAAGAGACGCGCTTTGCCGACCCACAGCACGCAGCCGTCATGGCCCGCGCCTTCTTTGACGAGCTGACCCGCTATGGCACGACGACGGCGGTGGCTTATTGTTCGGTGCATGCCGCCTCTGCCGAGGCCTTTTTCGCCGAAGCACAGCGGCGCAATATGCGCATGATCGGCGGCAAGGTCATGATGGACCGCAACGCCCCGGACGGCCTGCTGGACGACCCGCAGAGCGGCTACGACGACAGCAAGGCGCTGATCGAACGCTGGCACGGTCGGGATCGGCTGCTCTACGCCATCTCACCGCGCTTTGCCATCACCTCGACGCCCGAGCAGCTTGAGGCTGCGGGCGCGCTAGTTGCCGAAAACCCAAGTTGCTACATGCAGACCCACCTGTCGGAAAACCTGGCCGAGATCGACTACACCGCCGAGCTTTACCCGCAGGCACGCGACTATCTTGATATTTATCAGGGCTTTGGGCTGCTGTCGGATAAGGCCCTGCTGGGCCACGCCATCCACCTGAAACCGCGCGAGATCGACGCGCTGGTCGAGTTCGACGCGCGGCCGGTCTTCTGTCCTACCTCGAACCTGTTTTTGGGCAGCGGATTGTTCGACCACCAGGGCCTGCAGGCGCGCAGCCTGACCAACGCGATTGCAACCGATATCGGCGGCGGCACCTCGTATTCCATGCTGCAAACGCTGAACGAGGGCTACAAGGTCTTGCAACTGCGCGGCCAACGCCTGCACCCGCTGGCGGCCTTCTATTGGATCACCCGCGGCAATGCCAAGGCGCTGGGGTTGGAGACCAAGATTGGCAGCCTTGAAGCCGGTCTTGAGGCCGATTTCGTCGTGCTGGACGCGCGCGCGACCCCGGCCATGGCGCTGCGCAGCCAGCGCGCCCAGAGCCTGAGCGAGGAGCTGTTCATCCTGCAAATCCTGGGCGATGATCGCGCGGTCAAGCAGACCTACATCGCGGGCCAGCCGCAGAAGTAGGTCGCCTTCGCTTGCTTTACCGCCCTACTGCTCGGGCAGGGCTGCTGCGTCGCCGGTGTTATCATAGGCCGGGTCGCCCTCGTGCGGGTCGCGCAGCATGTCTTCGGCGCTCAGCTTGGGTGCGTTATCGACATAGGCCTGTTCGCCCGGCACGCGATAGAGCTGCACCCGACTGGCCTGCAGGCGATAACCACTGGAGGCCAGATCGGTCTTGCCTTCTTCGACAAACAGCTCCCCGGTCACGTCAATCGGCACGAATAGGTCGTGCATGGCCACCGGCGGATCGACCTCGACCAGCACGGTTTGATTGATGGGCGGCGGCGGTTGGTGGATGCACTGACCCGCGTTGGGCACCAGCAAAAAGCGCGTGACTTCAGTGCCTTGGTAGTCGATGGGCACCATGTAGCCCGGCAAGCGGAAGGTGGTCTTGGCCAGCTCTGGGCGGGTGGCGCGGTCGCTGGCCTCGACCTTGGCCATGAAGCTGGGGTCGGCCAGCATTGCGTCAGTCACTCGCTCGGGCACCCAGTCAAAGGCGCCCGGCGGCACCAGCTCCTCCCAGTCATTGAGCGGCGCCAGGGCGACGCTCGCGCTCCGTCCACCGGCAGGCCCGGCACCGGACTGCACCAACCAGATAACCGCGCCAATCGCCAGGCCCGAGAGCAGGCCGACCGCGGTGAGAACAGGGATAAGACGCATCGACTTCATGCCTTGCTTAAGGGGGCGAGGCTCAGCCTTGCGGGCTGAGACCATCGGCCAGGGTTTGCCAATAGAGGCGCAACGCCGGGATCAGCGCCGCCAGCACGGCGGCCAGAAAAATTGCCAACAGCGCCAGGGCCTCGCCCGGAGTTGGCCAGGCCACCGCCAGCACCAGGCCGCTGCGTTGGGCCACCGCTGCCGCCGTCAGCGCGCTGGCAAGCTGGGTTGCCATCAGGCCCAACACCAGACCGAACAGCGCAATGACACCCGCCTCGGCCAGAAGAAGGCCCGCGATTTGCCAGGGCCGCGCGCCCAGGGCGCGGAAGACCGCCATTTCGCGCCGTCGTTCGCTCAAGGTGGAGACCAGCATGGCCACCAGACCCAGCAGCGCCACCGCCAGCACCAAGCCTGCAATCAACTTTAACACCAATTCGACCTGCCCCAAAAGCCCCCAGAGCTGCGCCAGGCTCAGCCCCGGCAGCACGGCGACCAAGTTCGGTTGGCTCTCTTGCAGCTTGGCCCGCAAGCGCAGGGCCAGGGCGGGCGAACGCAGCCCGACGTAGGCGAAATTTACCGCCGCTTCATCGTCGTCGTGATGTGCCTCGCCAGCAAAGCGCTCCGGGTGCAAATCATCCATGCCGTCCAGCGCCACATACAAGCGCCGGT
>CAZHYF010000199.1:4218-5449 GCA_964536635.1 uncultured Rhodospirillaceae bacterium
TGGGCGCTGTGCAGAGCCTCCGCGGTCAAGGCCAGCCCCAAGCCGTGGCTCAGCACCAGGCTGTCGCCCAAGCCATAGCCCAGCTTGCGCGCAACCTCGGCACCCAACACCAGCTCTCCCGGGCCCGCGAAGGCGCGTCCTTGGGCCAGCGCAAGGCTGCGCCCGGACCCCAAACGCAGGCGCTGGAACAGATCGGGCGAAGTGCCCAGGACCTGGTAGCCGCGATGCGAATCGCCCATAGCAGCCGGCACCGCCCAGGCAACGTCTGGATCAGCCCGCAACATGCCCAGTGCCGCTTCGGGCAAGGCGCTGCTGGCTGCGCCCAAGCCAAAGACCGAATAAAGCAGCACATTGAGATCAGAATCGCGCGGCGCGACGATCAAATCCAAGCCGCTCACAGTCTGGAGGAAGCTGGCCTTTGCCGACGTTTGCAGCCGCGACACGCTGAGATATAAGGCCACCGACAGGCCAAGGGTCAGGATTGTTAGCCCAACGCTCAGGCGGCGGAACCAAAGCGCGCGCAACACCAGCGCTATCAAACCCAAGCGCAACGGCAGAGCGGGTTCGCGTCTCATGCTGCGGTCTCCATGGCATCGTCCGTCCAAGGCTGGGTGAGGCGATCCATCTTCAGCACCCGGTCAAACAGCGGCACCAGGCCTTGGTCGTGCGAGACCACAAGCGCAGCCTGGCACGTGCCATCCAAACTGCCGAACAAGAGCTGAAAGAAGCGGTCGCGGTTGGCGGCATCCAGGGCAGAGCTGGGCTCGTCGGCCACGATCAACTCGGGCGCACCGATCAGCGCCCGCGCGGCGGCGACGCGTTGTTGCTGGCCTTGGGACAAGCGGGCTGCGGGCACCTTGGCCAAGGCTGGCTCCAGGTCAAGCGCCTGCAAGAGCTGGGCGATGGTCTGCGACACGGGCGCCTGCAAGCGCGCGCGCCGGGTGGGCGAAAAGCGCAGCGCCAGCGCGATGTTTTGCGCAACGCTGGCATAGGGCAACAGGTTGAGCTGTTGGAAGATTAGGCCGACATGGGCGCCCCGCAAGCGGTCGGCTTGCGCGGGCTTAGCCGAGACCATCGCGTGGCCCAAGATCTCGACCGTGCCGCTGCTGGGCGCGGCGATGCCGGTGATGAGGTTGAGCAGGCTCGACTTGCCCGAGCCCGAGGGCCCCAGCAGCAAGACCCGCTCACCGGCCCGCAGCTCCAGGCTCTCCAGGCGGCGGGCAAAGCGCGG
>CAZHYF010000200.1:0-3101 GCA_964536635.1 uncultured Rhodospirillaceae bacterium
CGCGCATCCTGGAAAAGGTGGACGAAATCGCCTGGTCGCACAAGCCGCACGCGGTGGGCGCGGCGGGCCATATCGACGTCTATCCAAACTCGCGCAATGTTATTCCGGGCAAGGTAGTCTTTACTGTGGACTTCCGCTCTCCGGATTTGGCAGTGATCCAAGATATGGAGCAGCGCCTGCGGGTCGAGGGCCAGAAGATCGCTGACGACATGGGTCTGGAAATCAGCTTTGAGAAGGTGGGCGGCTTTGATCCCGTCGCCTTCGACGAGAGCTGCGTGACCGCCATTCGCTCGGCTGCCGAGCGCTTGGGCTATTCGCATCAGAACATCATCTCGGGCGCGGGCCACGACGCGTGCTGGATCAACGCCGTTGCGCCCACCGCCATGGTCATGTGCCCCTGCGTTGATGGTCTATCGCACAACGAGGCTGAGGAAATCAGCCAGGATTGGTCAACCAAGGGCGCAGAGGTCTTGTTCCACGCTGTCGTGGAGACCGCAAAAATCGTGAGCTGATCAAGCGAGCCGGCAGAACACCGGCCGATCACAAGCAAAAATTCAAATTCGGAGGCAAACATGACAAGCAAGGTAATCAAAGGCGGCATGGTCTGCACCGCCGATCGCACCTGGAAGGCCGATGTGCTGATCGAGGGCGAGACCATCAAGCAGATCGGTGAAGACCTGAAGGGCGCGACTTACATCGACGCTGAAGGCGCCTATGTCATTCCGGGCGGCATCGATCCGCATACGCACCTTGAGATGCCCTTCATGGGCACCACGGCGGCCGAGACCTTTGAGACCGGCACCTGGGCGGCGGCCTGCGGCGGCACGACCATGATCGTCGATTTCTGCCTGCCTGGCGCGGACGGTTCGATCAAGAACGCCATCCACGAGTGGCACCGCAAGTCGGCCCCCCAGATTTGCTCGGACATCGGCTATCACATGGCCATCACCGGCTGGAACGAGACCGTCTTCAACGAAATGAAGGACGCGGTGGATATGGGCGTCAACTCCTTCAAGCACTTCATGGCCTACAAGGGCGCCTTGATGATCGAGGACGACGAAATGTTCGCCTCTTTCAAGCGCTGTAAGGAGCTGGGCGCGCTGCCCATGGTCCATGCCGAGAACGGCGACCTGGTGGCCGACATGCAGCAAACCATGCTGGAAAGAGGCATCACTGGGCCAGAGGGCCACGCCTATTCGCGCCCGCCCGAGTTCGAAGGCGAGGCCGCCAATCGCGCGATCACCATCGCCGATGCTGCGGGCGTGCCGCTCTATATCGTTCACGTGTCCTGCGAGCAGTCGCACGAGGCCATCCGCCGAGCCCGTCAGAAGGGCATGCGGGTCTATGGCGAGCCGCTGGTGCAGTTCTTAACGCTGGACGAGAGCGAATATTTCAACACCGATTGGGACCACGCTGCACGCCGGGTCATGAGCCCGCCTTTCCGCAGCAAGGATCACCAAGATAGCCTCTGGGCGGGTCTGCAAGCGGGCTCTTTGCAGGTGGTGGCTACCGACCACGCGGCCTTTACTACCGAGCAAAAGCGCATGGGCCGCGACAACTTCTGCTTCATTCCCAACGGATCCAACGGCCTGGAAGAGCGGCTGGCGGTGCTTTGGACCGAAGGCGTGGAGACGGGCCGCCTGACTCCCAACGAGTTCGTTGCCGCCACCTCGACCAACATCGCCAAAATCTTGAACATCTATCCCAAGAAGGGCGCGATTGTTGAAGGCGCCGACGCCGATATCGTGGTCTGGGATCCCAAGCTAACCAAGACCATTTCGGCCACCAACCACCATTCGATCCTGGACTACAACGTTTTCGAAGGCTGGCAGGTCAAGGCGCAGGCGCGTTATACCCTGTCGCGCGGCGATGTCATCTGGGCCTGGGGCCAGAACTCGCAGCCGCAACCCGGCAGAGGCCGCTTCGTACCGCGCCCCGCCTTCCATGCGGCCAACGTGGCACTGTCGAAGTGGAAAGAGCTGACCAGCCCCAAGGCCATCCAGCGCAATCCCTTGAACATCCCGGCGGGCATCTAGGCAAAGGACCAAGGGCGCATGACAAGACCCACCGCCATTTCGGCGCGCGATATCTGCTTGACCTTCCAGACCAACGATGGACCGGTTCACGCGCTCAAGGACGTGTCTTTGGACATTGCGCCCGGCGAGTTCGTCAGCTTCATCGGCCCCTCGGGTTGCGGCAAGACCACCTTTTTGCGGGTGATCGCGGACCTGCAGACCCCCAGCTCGGGCAGCATTCTGGTCAACGGGCAAGACCCCGAGACCGCGCGCAAGAGCCGTGCTTATGGCTATGTCTTTCAGCACGCGGGCCTGTTTCCCTGGCGCAGCATCGCCCAGAACATCAAGCTGCCGCTTGAGATCATGGGCTACAGCAAGGAGGAGCAGGAAGCGCGCAGCCAAGCCGTGCTCAAGTTGGTGGACCTTGAAGGGTTTGGCGCCAAGTTCCCCTGGCAGTTGTCGGGGGGCATGCAGCAGCGCGCCTCGATTGCGCGCGCGCTGTCGTTTGATGCCGATATCTTGCTGATGGACGAACCCTTCGGCGCTCTGGACGAGATCGTGCGCGATCACCTGAACGAGCAGCTCTTGGTTTTGTGGCGGCGCACGCAAAAGACCATCGGTTTTGTGACCCACTCGATCCCTGAAGCGGTCTATCTATCGACCAAGATCGTTGTCATGTCGCCGCGCCCCGGTCGCATCACCGATGTGATCGAGAGCACTTTGCCAGCCGAACGGCCCTTGGAAATCAGAGACACGCCGGAGTTTATCGCTCTGTCGCATCGCGTGCGTGAGGGCCTGCGAGGGGGGCACGATGACCTTGACCTTTAGGCCCTGGGTCGGGCGCTTCACTTATCGCTATGGGCCCGTGATCGTGGTGACCCTGGTGATTTTCGCGCTTTGGTATCTGGCCTCGATCGCGCTGAACGCTAACTGGGCCTACGACAAGGCCAAACGCCAGAACATCACCTTGAGCCCGGTCGAGCTGGTGCAAGATACCTGGAGCCAGGACAAGCCCCGTCTGCCGGTGCCCCATCAGGTGGCGCAAGAAATCTGGAAGACCACTGCGCAAAAGAAGATCACCTCCAA
>CAZHYF010000200.1:3201-5441 GCA_964536635.1 uncultured Rhodospirillaceae bacterium
GACAGCTTCTGGAAGCTGCGCCTGCCCAACTCGGTGCCCTACCTGTTTGCGTCCTTGAAGATCGCTATGGCGGCCTCCTTGGTTGGTGCGATTGTCGGCGAGCTGCCAACCGGCGCGGTGGCGGGCCTGGGTGCGCGTCTGCTAGCGGGCAGTTATTACGGCCAGACCATCCAAATCTGGAGCGCGCTGATCATGGCGGCTGTGCTGGCGGCCGTGCTGGTCAATATCATCGCCCTAGCACAGCGGGTCACACTCAAGCGGATGGGGTTTGAAACATGATGCTGTTCTTGCTCGCCCTGGTCGTTTGGGCTGGGCTGTTTGCGCTCAACGTCTACCTTGCGCGCCCGGGTGCGCCCGCTTGGGCCAGCGCGGCCGTGCCGATCTTGTTTGGCGTCGCCTTGCTGGTCTTGTGGGAGGCCACGGTGCGCGGCTTCCAGGTGCCGCGCGTCTTGCTGCCGGCACCCAGCAGCATCGTCGCCACCTTCTTCGCTTCGCTGCCGATCTTGCTGGCGGACTTTACGCAAACCGTGATCAAGGGCGCTTTGAGCGGCTATGTGATCGGTTGCAGCGCGGCGGTGGGTGTGGCGATCTTGGTTGATCAGATTTCCTTCTTGCGACGCGGCCTGCTGCCAGTCGGCAACTTCGTGGCGGCGCTGCCGATCATTGGCCTGGCGCCGATCCTGGTCATGTGGTTCGGCTTTGACTGGCAGTCCAAATCGGCTGTGGTGGTGGTCATGGTCTTCTTCCCCATGCTGGTCAACACGGTGGAAGGCTTGATGGACACCGACAAAATGCAGCGGGATTTGATCCGCACCTATGGCAGCAGCTATTGGCAAGGCCTGACCAAGCTGCGCTTTCCAGCAGCGCTGCCTTTTATTTTCAACGGCTTAAAGATTGCATCGACCCTGGCATTGATCGGGGCGATTGTTGCAGAGTTCTTTGGCTCGCCGGTGTTGGGGATGGGCTTTCGCATCTCCACTGCGGTCGGTCAGTTGAACCTTGAGCTGGTTTGGTCCGAAATTCTCGTTGCGGCCATGGTCGGAACGGGGAGCTATGGCTTGTTGTCCTTGTTAGAAAGGCGGTTGACCTTCTGGCACCCGTCTCAGCGAGGAGCAGTCTAGCCAAGCGAATTTTCAATTCCATAAGGAGGCAGAAATGAAATTGAAAAGCGTACTGATCGCCAGTGCTCTGATGATGAGCGCCGGTATCGCACAAGCCGCCGACAAGGTGACATTGCAGCTCAAGTGGGTCACCCAGGCCCAGTTCGCGGGCTATTATGTGGCGGCGGACAAAGGCTTCTATAAAGACGAAGGCCTTGATGTCACCATCAAGCCGGGCGGCCCCGACATTGCTCCGACCCAGGTGATCGCCGGTGGTGGCGCTGACGTGGTGGTTGAGTGGATGCCAGCAGCTCTGGCAGCGCGTGAGAAGGGCTTGCCGTTGGTCAACATTGCCCAGCCCTTCAAGTCTTCGGGCATGATGCTGACCTGCCGCAAGGATTCGGGCATCGCAAGCCCCGCCGACTTCCCAGGCAAGACCCTGGGCGTTTGGTTCTTCGGCAACGAGTTCCCCTTCCTGAGCTGGATGAGCCAACTGGGCGTGCCCACCGATGGCTCGGCTGCGGGCGTGACCGTGTTGAAGCAGGGCTTCAACGTGGACCCGATCCTGCAAGGCCAGGCGGATTGCGTCTCGACCATGACCTACAACGAGTACTGGCAGATCATCGACGCCGGCATGACGCCCGACGAGTTGGTGGTGTTCAAGTACGCTGAGCAAGGCGTGGCCACCCAAGAAGACGGCCTCTATGTGCTTGAAAAGAACCTGGCTGATCCCGCCTTCAAGGACAAGATGGTGCGCTTCGTGCGGGCCTCTATGAAGGGCTGGAAGTGGGCCGAGGAGAACCCGGAAGCGGCAGCAGGCATCGTGTTGGATAACGACGCGACCGGCGCGCAGACCGAAAAGCACCAGGTGCGGATGATGGGCGAGATCGCCAAGCTGACCGCTGGTTCAAACGGCGCTCTGGACCCCGCGGACTACGAGCGCACCGTGGCCACCCTGCTGGCCGGTGGCTCTGATCCGGTGATCAGCAAGGAGCCTGAGGGTGCTTGGACCCACGCCATCACCGACGAGGCGCTGTAGGGCTGACGGCGGGGCCGGGCTGGCAACAGCCCGCGCTCTGGCGCACGACATGACAAGAGGGCTGGCAGCTTGGCGTTGCTGGCCCTTTTTGTTTGCGCTTT
>CAZHYF010000201.1:0-5393 GCA_964536635.1 uncultured Rhodospirillaceae bacterium
GGCACCGAGCTGGATCAGAACGTCTCCTACGCCAAGATCGCCGAAGGCTGTGGCGTCAATGGCGTGCAGGCTTTCTCTATGGAGGAGCTGACCACGGCCCTGCGCACCGCCATCAACGCGCAGATGAACCAGGGCGTGACCACCTTCATCGAAGTGCTGCTGAACCAGGAACTGGGCGAGCCCTTCCGTCGCGATGCGATGAAGAAACCGGTCTCGGTCGCGGGCATCAGCGCCGACGACATGCAAGACCAGGTCAACGCCTTCGTAAGCTAGCCCAAGCGCGCGACCTCCCCTAGAGGGTCTCATATCAGCCCCGCCCGGCTTTGTCCTGGCGGGGTTTTTATTCTGCGCGCCATGCCCCCCTTGGCCTGCGTCATGGGAGCTCTTTTAAAGGCAACCGGCAGTGCCTACATAGGTCTGGTGCCATCTAACTATGGTTACCATGCTAACTGGAGCCCTGCCATGAGCCTACGTATCGGCGATATCGCCCCAAATTTTACCATCCCCACCACCGCTGGCGAGATCAGCTTTCACGATTGGGCCGGGGATCGCTGGGTCTTCTTCTTTTCCCACCCGGCAGATTTCACGCCGGTCTGCACGACCGAGATGGGCCGCACCTCGCAATTGGCCGACGAATTCGCCAAGCGCAATACCGCGCCGCTTGGTCTCTCAACAGACACGGTTGAAGAGCACAAGCGATGGATTTTGGATGTCAACGACACCCAAAATACCAGCCTGGCTTTTCCGATCGTGGCCGACAAAGATCTGACGGTGGCCAAGGCCTATGGCATGATCCATCCCGGCGAGTCAGAGACCGCCACAGTACGCAGCGTCTTCATCATTGATCCCAAGAAGAAGATCCGCCTGACCATGACCTACCCGATGAGCGTCGGGCGCAATTTCGATGAGATCCTGCGGGTCATCGATGCGCTGCAGTTGGGGGACGCAAAGCGGGTTGCAACGCCCGCCGACTGGCGCCCTGGCCAGGAGGTCATCATTCCGCCGTCGATTTCGAACGACGAGGCCAAGAACTTGTTCCCGCAGGGTTGGAATGAAATTCGCCCCTACCTGCGCACCCTCAAGGTCTAGCGCAAAACTCAAGCCTTTGGGCTTAAGGCCGCGGGTGTTTGTATTGGTAAATCAATGCGTTAAAGCGTGTCAATTGAATGTAATTCGGTCAAACACGCTCTTTCGCCAGCCCTCCGTTGCAAGGCGCGCTGCGACGGGGGCACGCGCCAAGCGACACCCGCGCCGAGGGACTTTGAGCCAGCTTGTCGAAGCAAACGCTCATCGCCAATCGCCAGACGCATGGTCTGGCTCTTTGACCCCTGTGCGACCCATGCGTTCTGATCGATTTTTCAACCAAGCCCCCCAATTCGGGTGGCGCTGGGAAAACCGGGTCATGCGAAGCCCCAGCTATTCGCGATAGCCCCAATAGGCACCGACAATCTCACCATTCAGGCGATCTTGCAGGACAAAAGCACGGCCCTGAGCCTTGAAGTCCTGATCCTGCCACGACAGCAGCAGTTCGCCAACGCCCTGCGGGACAGAACGCCGCTCGACCTGCATGACCGAATTGGCATAGAGCCGCTCAACCACCTTGCTGCCCCGCTTTGACAGGCTTGCGCGTGTCAGCTTGCTAAAGTGCAGCTCCAGCAGGTCCAAATGCCGGTTTTCACTCAAGTCGAGCTGCAAGCGCAGCTTGCCATCGGGCGCGGGCTCAAAGACGAGGTGGTAGTGATCGTCGCGCGCCGCCGCCAGGGCCTCCATCACAGCGGTCCGATCGCTGCCTACGACGGTATGCTGGCCGTCGATGACGATTTGCGGCGTGTAGACATAGGCGGACTGATGCAAATCACGATACCAGCGCTGGCGGTTGGTCCAATCGCGATGCGACAGCGGGTCTTTGAGCGGCCCCATATTCAGATAGTCGATATGGAAGGACAGCACCAAGATATCGTCGCGCTCGTGCAGCTCGACCGCCAGGTGGTCGGCCTTGGGGCAGTTACTGCAGATCAGCGAGGTGAACAGCTCCAACACAACAGGCGATGCCTTGCCCTGAGCGCTGCTCTCTTGCGCCTCGGCATGGCGCGCGGGCACCGCGAGCAGCCCTGCCAGCGCGAATGCGCTGAGGGCAAACAAGGTCAAGCAACGGCGATGCCAGGACTTACTAATCATGCTAACTACATAGGCCGTTTCACTGCGGCTGGCCAGTCACGACACGGTTACGATTGCTTGATGCAGCCAGAAGGCGGCTAGTCCTGCCAGAACCGGGCTGACGAGGTCTTTGCGCCAAGCCGCCACCAAGCCCGCAGCCGCCCCAGCCACCAGCCAAGCGTTGAGCCAGGGCCGCAGCTCCAGGCTGCCCGCAGGCGCCAACAATGCTGGCGCGGTGATCGCCACCAAGACGCAGATCGGCACAAAGGGCAAAGCCTGGCGCACGAAGTCGGGCACCGCCATGCGCGCGAACAGCAGCATGGCAGGCCCGCGCATGGCATAGGTCACCAAGCAACACCCCACGATCAGCACCAGGGTCTCGCCGTTCATGCTTGCTCTCCTGCGTTACGACCAAGCCGCAAGGCTTGCAGGCCGCGTTGGCTGATGTAGCCCGCCGCAATGCCGAGCAAAATGGCAGTAACCAAGCCCAACTGGTTGGGCCAATCGCGCAGCCAGACAGCCAGAACCAAGCTCACGGAGGCTGCGACCCAACGCGGTGCGCTCACGAGCAAGGGGACAAAGATAGCGATGTAGGCTGAATAGATTGCAACGCTAAAGCCGAAACGGCTCAGGTCAGGACCGCTGGCACCGAGCAAAAGCCCACCAGCCGTTGACAGGTTCCAAGCGACAAACATGCCCAGGCTAGCGCCGGCAAAGTAGGCCAAGGGCAACGGCTCGTTGGGCCGGGCGTTGAGGCGTCGAGCGGTGACGGCATAAGATTCGTCGGTCAGGAAGTAGCCCACAACCAGTCGGCCCCAGCTCGGCCAATGGGCGCAACGGGTTGCCAGGTCCAGCGCGTAGAGCAGGTGGCGCGCATTCAACAAGGCCGTCACGCCCAAGATGATCCATAGGCTCGCGCCCTTGCCGAATAGGTCGGCCGCCGCGAATTGCGCCGAGCCAGCAAAGATCAAACTGGAAAAGGCCTGACCACCCCAGAGCCCAAATCCAACCTCATAGGCCAAAATGCCGAACAGCAGCCCGAACGGCGCACCCGACAAGAACAAAGGAGCGGCATCGCGCAGGCCCAGCCAAAAAGCGCGCTGGTGATTGGCATCGCCACCGCCCGCTCCGGGCGAAATGCTCGTCATGAAAGGGGCCCCCCAAGGCAAACTGCGAGCCCTAGCGCTGACCGCCGGGCCAATCTGTCACCTAGTTCTTTACCTTGATATCCAGGGCACGCAAGACATCCGCGAGATTCTCGGACCGCTTTATCGGCTTCACCCCTTCGTGCACGACGAATTCGCGCCCTTTCCCGCTCGGCCCCAGACGTTTGGCGACGGTGAAGGTCGGCTGCTCGTGTGTGCTCTTGAAGATCGAGAAGACCGCCACGCCCGGCGCGAAATCGATGGCATAGTCGCGCCAATGGCCCGCGGCCACATAGCGCGAATAAATTTGCATGATCGAGGACAACTCATCGCGCTGAAAATAGAGCGGCTTGCGCGCCCGGCTGCCTTTGGCGCGCTGGGCACGAAATTCGGCGATTGATATGGGCTGATCCGACATCCGGCCTAATCCAGCCTATGACCAAGACGCCAGAGACCAGCAGACAGCCTGCTGGGCCAAATGGGAGGTAGGGCTTGCACTCATGGCGGCAGTATGAGGGCAAGACCCACAAGCCTCAAGCAGAACCGCAGCAGAAGCGGAATTTTTCTAGCCCTGCGCCCATCAACGCGGTATCACCAAGCCGACTTTACCGACCACACCCGCTGGAGCCCGACGTGCGCAAGCAAGATCAAGATCAGGACAACACAAGCGAACTGCTGTTTGCTGAACTCAGCGAAGAGATGCGCCAGGATCAGGTGATCCAATTCCTGAAGAAATATCAGTACTTCATCATGGCTGGCATCTTGGCTTTTGTCATCGCTTTCGGTGGCCTCTTGGCCTATGACGGCTACCAGACCAGCCAGCGCAAAGCTCTGGCGACCGATATCGCGCAGGCGCAGGCTTTGCTCAATGAGGGCGACGCGCAAGCCGGTCTCAGCTTGCTGCAAGAAGTGGCGCAGCGCAGCGACTTTTATGGCTACCAAGCCGCCATGATCCTGGCTAAGCGCTCACTGGCCGAAGGAGCCTTCGACCAGGCCGCGACCCAGTTCAGCGCGCTGGCTCAAACCACTGGTTTGAAGGCCCCCTATAAAGAGCTGGCCGAGATTTACGCCCTGTTGGCTGCAAGCAACACTGGCCTGTCCGACAGCCAAACCGCAAGCCTCAAAGCACTGGCAGATGGCAAAGGCGCCTACGCTGGTATGGCCAAGGAATTGCAGGTTGCTCTGATGGTGCAGCAAGGTCAGGTTGCAAAAGCACTAGCGGCCATCGACCTCTTGTTGGCGGACGACGGCAGCTCGGCCTCGCTGAAGTTCCGCATGGAACAACTGAAAACCGCTTTGGACAAGGGCTAGCTGCGGAAGTAAGCCCACGTCGCAGGCTTATGGCTGCTGCCAAACAGCAGCCGTGCTAGCCTTCAGCAGGTCCAACCCCGCCACATGCCCCACCAACAGGACGAGCCGCAGAGCGCCGATATGCCACCATCGTTCAAGCCTTCGAACCCATTGCCGCAGGGCTCCGCAGACCGGAGCCACGCGCAGGCTGGGCGCAGCTTGAGCCGCCGCACGGCGCTGCTTGGCATGGGCTCGCTGGTCCTGCTCGGCGGCTGCGAACGGGTGCAAGAAGTGTTGGCGCGGCGCGAGCCACCCCTACCCGGACGGCGCGAGTCGATCTTGGGCCAGGGCAGCGGCGCTTTGGATCGCAAAGTGTTGATCAATCCACAGATCAGCCTTGAACCTGCTCAGGACAACAAATTCTATACCCACGCAGCGGGCTCCCCCCATCACCGCGCTGGGCACTTTGGTTTGTCCTCCCAACCTCAACGCGTATGGTCGGTGCGCATCGGTGACGGTAACGCACGTCGCCAGCGTTTGACCTCTGAACCCGTCATCGTTGACCAGGTGGTTTTCACGCTGGATGCCAAAGGCATCGTGTCAGCGCGCAGCCTGGAGAGCGGGCGCGCCTACTGGTCGCGTTCGGTGATGCCACAGTTTGAGCGCAGCGGCTTTGGCGGCGGACTGGCCTATGACAGCCAGCGGCTCTATGTCACCGCCGGCCTGGACTATACGGTCTGCTTGGATGCCCGCACTGGCAAGATTCTTTGGTATCAGCGCTTGGCAGGCCCAAGCCGCTCG
>CAZHYF010000202.1:0-5392 GCA_964536635.1 uncultured Rhodospirillaceae bacterium
TTGCAGGACCAACGCCCGACGCTCTAGGCCGCTTGCAACAGATTTTCTTGGCCCGTCGCTTGCTTGCCCTCAAGCTGGTCGGCAATGTGCTGGGCGATGGGCAGGGCCGAGGTTGCTGCTGGCGAGGGGGCATTGCCGACGTGCAGACAGTGGGCGCTTTGCACGAACAAGAAATCGTCGATGATGCTGCCGTCCTTGGCCACCGCTTGCGCGCGCACCCCGGCGGGGTAAGGTGCCAGGTCGGCCAGCTGGACCCGCGAACAATACTTGTGGATCCGCTTCAGATAGAGCCGCTTGGAGGCCGAAGCGCTCAGCTCTGAGACCGCCGAGGCCGCATTTTTGGCCAGCATGCGCCAGAACCCGGCATAGCCCAAGGTCTCGGCCAGATCGCCTGGCGAGATGTCTTGCAGGCGATAGCCTTCGCGTTTGAAGGCCAGCACGGCGTTGGGGCCAACGGTAAAGCCGCCTGCGATTTTGCGGGTCAGGTGGACGCCCAAAAAGGGCCGCTCGGGGTCGGGCACGGGGTAGATCAGGTGGCGAACCAGGTCTTCGGGTTGGTTGAGCAGGCGGAAGAATTCGCCGCGAAACGGCACGACGCGATAGCCGGGCTCTTGGCCAAAAGAGCGAATCAGCCGGTCAGACTGCAGGCCGCCGCAGCTCACGACCTTGCCCGCCTCGATGTGGCTTTGCCTGCCGCCCTCGGCGATCGTCACCCGGACATGCCCCGCGCCCTCCTGGCCGCCTAGGAGGGTGGCACCATAGCGCAGCACGCCGCCGCGCGCGCAGAACAGCTCGGCCATGGCCTGGGTCATGCGCTGATAGTCGGTGATCCCGGTGGTTGGCGAATAGAGCGCCGCCAGCCCGTTGATGTGGGGCTCCATCTGGCGCAAGGCCTGTTGGTCAACATCCTCGATCCGGATGCCGTTTTGCCGTGCGCGCGCGCCCAGAGCCTGCATGCGGGTCACCTCGGCGGGGCTGGTGGCGACGATCAGCTTGCCCAAGCGGTCATAGGGTAGGTTGTGGTCTTGGCAAAAAGCCTCGGTCGCAGCGACGCCGTCGCGACAGAAGCGGGCCTTCATGCTGCCGGGCGCGTAGTAGACGCCCGCATGGATAACGCCCGAGTTGTGGCCCGACTGGTGGCGCGCCGGGCCGGGCTCCTTTTCCAACAGGGTAATGCCTGCGCCGGGGTGGCGGGCTTGCAGCGCCAGCGCGGTGGCCGCGCCGATGATGCCGCCGCCGATGATCAGGATGTCGCTCGTTTCAGTCATGGGGTGCGGGCCTTGGACAGGAGTGGGGCGCAGGCCTTACCGCCGCAGCGGCGCGCCGGGCCTGCGGTTTCATTTCAGGACGGTGCGAGAAGAGGTTAGCTGGCGCTGGCTGCTGCGCTGGCGCTCTTCGCCGAGGCTTGGCCTTGCGCCTTGGCCCGCGAGCTGAGGATGACAAAGATCACCAGCGCCGCGCCGCCAAGGTTGGCCCATAGGTTGAGCGGCCAATAGGCCCCCACCGCGCCCGCCGCCAGCAAGAGGTAGCCCAGAAGCCCGAGCGGCCCCTCGCTGTAACGCTGGAGCAAGGCATTGGTGGCGTAGATGCCGAACAGGCCGAAGAAGCCAATCTGCAAAACCTCGATAAAGTTGCCCGAGATCAGCGGCGTATAGGCAAACATCAATGGCACGATATAGAGCCCTTTGGCGATTTTCCAGCTCTCGAACCCCGTTGCCATGGGACGCGATCCGGCGATCCCTGCTGCTGTAAAGGAGGCCAGGCAAACCGGCGGAGTGACGTTGGAATCCTGGCTCAGCCAGAAGATGATCAGATGCGCGGTCAATAGGAAGGTTGTCGCCATTGCCGGATCAACCAGCGCTGGGCGGATGGTCACCGCCACCTCAAAGGGGACGGCGGCCACCAAGTCCCAGGCCTCTGCGCGGCTCATGCCCTCGGCGATCTTGGCCACGTTGGGGTGATCGACTAGGAAGAACAACGCCCCCTTAACCGGATCGCTGATGCCCGCCACCAATTGTTCGACCACCAGCGTGTCGGACATGATCCCGGCCAAAGCTGGCGCGGTCAAAATGGCCAGGATGATGTAGGCCGCTGTCACCGGCAGGCCCATGCCCAGCACCAAAGAGACCAGCCCCACCAGGACAATCGCCAGCACCATCGAGCCCTGCGACCACTGCGCGATCATCAGCGAGAAGCTGTTGCCGACGCCGCTGGTGACAATGGCGTTGTTCATAATGCCGATGGTGACCAGCAAAATCGCGGTCATGATGGAAGAGCGCACGCCCGAGGTCAGCGCCTCGGCGATCTTGCTGGGGCCCATGGCGACCGGCTTGAACAGGCTGTCGGGCAGCGCCAGGCTCAAGATGCTGGTGGCCCAAGAGGTCAGCATCAGCGCCGCGATGGCCCAGCAAGCTGCATAGGCGGGGGTGACGCCGGTCAACAGCATCCAGATCATCACGGCCAGCGGGATGACGAAGACCAGGCCGCCCGAGACCAGCTTGCCAGTATCAACGCTCATGTCGATGTCAGAGCCCGCGTCATGCTTGACCGCTTCGATGCGCACGATGAAGGCAACGGAAAGGAAATAGAGCAGCGCCGGGATGATGGAGACCGTGACAATGGTGGCGTAGGGGATGGCGGTATAGCTGGCCATGACGAAGGCCCCAGCGCCCATGATCGGCGGCATGAGCTGACCACCGGTGGAGGCAGCAGCCTCGACAGCAGCGGCGAACTGGGGGCGAAAGCCGTTGGCCTTCATCAAAGGAATGGTGATGACCCCGGTCGAGGCCGTGTTGGCCACCGCCGAGCCCGAAATGGTCCCCGTCAGCGCGGAGGACAGGACGGCGACGAAGGCTGCTCCACCCTTGATGCGGCCAGCAACGATCTTGGACAGCTCGATCACGAAGTTGCTGGCGCCCGAGACCACCAAGAAGCCGCCGAAGATCATGAACAAGGTGATGTTGGTTGACGAAATGCTGGCCAGGATGCCGAACAGACCCTCGTCGTTGTAGAGGGTGCGGAACATCACGTCGTTGAGCGGCAGGCTGGCGGCGCGGAAGACGCCCGACATATAGCTGCCCAAGAAGAGAATATAGCTCAGCGCCAGCACCACCAAGATGGGGATGACCCAGCCCGAAACGCGGCGCGACAGGTCAATGCAGGCGAAGATCAAAATAAAGCCCGCGCTCCAGTCGAAAATTGTGAGCTGCCAGCCCTGGCTGGTGATGGCTAGGGAGCGATCGTAGAGCGCGTTCTCAGCGCCCGCGACCCAAAGCGCAGCCGCAGCTACGATCAGGCCGTAAGCCAGGTCAAAGGCCCAGGCGAGGCCTGTGTTGGCCCGCGCGCCAAAGGGGCTGAACATGACCGAGGCCAGGAAAGCAAAGCCAGCAAAGTGGATCGCATTCTGCCAGCGGCCGGGCTCGATCCAATAGACGTTGGTCAAGACATGCCAAAGGCCGAAAGCAACCGCAGCAGCGATCAAAAGCAGGGACCGGGTCTGCGGGTTGGCAAGATCCAAACTGTCGTCGCGCTTATAGCTGTTGGTTGTGTCCATGACCCTTCGCCCCATGATGTCATTGTGCCGTGTTTTGGTAAGAAAAACGGCGGTACAGGTGTCTGCACCGCCGCCTTTGCCTCAAGCTTTAGTTCTTGAGGTGGGCCGGGATGGTCAGCCCCATTTCTTCATAGTAGCGCTGCGCACCAGGGTGCAGCTTGACCGGCAGGCCGCCCATGGCCTTTTCGATCGCCATGACCTTGGTGGCCGGGTGGATGGCCTGCAAGAAGGGCAGGTTCTCGTACATGGTCTTGGTCAGCAGGTAGACGTGGTTCTCGTCAACGTCTGCATTCACCGCCAGGAAGTTGGGCTGAGCAATGGTGTTGATGTCCTTGTCCTGGCCGGGGTAGGTGCCTGCTGCGATGGTGTAGGGAACCCACAGATTGCGGCCACCATCCATGGCTGCCAACTGATCGGCGGTCACGTCCAGCACGGTGAAATCACCCTGGTTGGCAGCAAACAGCTTGGTCAGCGCGCCGGTCGGCGGGCCAGAGGGGACGCCGGCGGCCACGACTTGGCCGTTGGCCATGGCATCAGCAGTGGGGCCGTAACCGGCGTAGACCAGATTATAGTCGGCGTCGATATCGATGCCCAAGCCTTTCAGCAAGATGCGGTTGGAGCCGATGGTGCCCGAATTCTGAGCGCCCATGCCAGCGCCCATGCCCTTGGCGGCCTTCATGTCGTCCACGGTGCCGCTTGACACGAGCTTGTTGGCCAAGACGAACTGCTCAACGTTCTGCCACAGCATGGTGACCGAGCGGATGTTGGTTTGCGGCTCGGAGACCGGGCCGGTGCCGGTCGCGGCGTAGGAGCCGAACAGTCCTTGCAAAATGGCGAAGTCAGCGGTGCCCGCACCCATAGCTTGGACGTTGGCGCCCGAACCCGCCGAGTTAACAGCGGTCAAAGAGAACTTCTCTGACGGCAACAGCTTGACCTTGGTCAGGGTCGAAATCGCGGTGCCAACGGGGTGGTAGGTGCCGCCGGTCGAGGCGGTGTTCAGAACGTAGTCCTGCGCCAGGGCCGGGCCGCTCGCCAAAAGCGCGATGGCTGCGGCAGCGCTCGCCGCTAAACGAAATTTTCTCACAAGAGTCTCCTCCTTCGGGTTTGCCCGCACGTTGCTGTATCGGACTTGATATTGAGGTGGTACCAAATTATTAATAATTCAGTCAATATCAAAATTGATAAAATTGTTGACGCGAGGATTTGTCTTTCCATAGAGTGGAAAAAAACGGAGCAAGCCTGATGAGAGCCGAAAGCGAGCGCGAAAGGGTCGCCGCAGCTTTAGAAGAAGATATCGTCTTTGGACGCCTGAAACCGCGCGAGCGCCTGGTGGAGCAGGACATTATGGACCGCCTGCACACCCGTCGCCATGTGGTGCGCACGGCGCTGGAGATCCTGGAGAGCAAGGGCTTGGTGGAGCGGCGCGCCAACCGGGGCGCGGCTGTGCGCGACCTCTGCCAGCGCGAGGTCGAAGAGCTCTATTTCATGCGCGAGCTGCTGCACCGCGCCGCCGCTGAGCAAACCCCGCTGCCCCTGGGTGAAGTCATGTTGAGCAAGCTGCGCCAGGTGCAGACCGACCACGATGCGGCGGTGGCGGCGGGCGATCTGTCGGAGGCCTTTCGCCACAACGAGCGCTTTCACCTGCTGCTGAACCGGGCCTGTGGTAACCAGGTGCTGGAAGAGGCGTTGAACATCTATAATGAGCGCACCAACTTGGTCCGCTCCTTTGCCTTTCGTTCCCAGGCCAGCTTGCAGCGCTCGGCCGACGAACACCACCGTATCTTGCAGGCCTCTGCGCGGGCCGACCGCCAGGCCTTCGTCGATGCCATTTTACAGCAT
>CAZHYF010000203.1:0-5377 GCA_964536635.1 uncultured Rhodospirillaceae bacterium
CTAGTCCGCTGCTAGGCGGTCCGCCACTGCCTGACCTGCGCGCAAATCCTTGTCCGGATAGAGCACCACCTGCTCGCCCGCGCTGAGCCCGGCTGAGATGGCGGCCGCCAGGCCGTTGTTGGCTTCGACCGTCACCGCCCGCTTAACCAGGCGGGCGTGTCCACCCAGAAGCGCCGACACCCCATGCCGGGGCACGGAGCTGCTGGCGACAAACACGCTCCAGTCGGACCCATCGCGGAACAGAGCCGCAGCGGGCACCACCAGGGCCGCGTCGGCCTGCCAGGTGATGATGCGCGCCTTCAGCCGGTAGCCGTGGCCGAGCCCTTGGCGCTCCTCGGGCGGGCTGGCCAGCGTGATCTCAACCCGCACCCGCTGCTCCTCCACGCCCAGCGCCGAGACCTTGGTCACCGCAATCGGCGCGATGCGCTCCACCCGGCCGACCAGGCTTGCCCCGCCGCCCCAGGCCTCCAACGCCACGGGATTGCCGACCTGGATGCGCACGGCATCGCTGGAGACCAGCTCGGCTTCAACCATCAAATCGCCCGCGATATCGCCCAGCTCCAAGATCGGCGTCCCCGGCGCTACCGGCTGTTCGCTGCGCAGCAAGACCCGCAGCACTTGGCCGTCGATCGGCGCGCGTAAGGTTAGAGCGCTGTCGCCCGCTTGCGGCTGTTCGGGCTCATGGGCCTGCATCAAGGTGGCTTGGGCCTGGGCCAACTCAGCCTGGCGCAAGGTGACGGCGGCCCGGCTCGCGGCCAGGCGCGATGTGGCGGCGCGTTCGGCCTGCTGGAAGCGCTCCATCTCGGACAGGCTGACCAGCCCGCGCTCGAACAAGGCGGTGATGCGGGCAAGGTCGGCTTGCGCTTGTTGCAGCAGCGTTTGCGCCGAGCCTTGCTCAACCTCGGCCACCTTCAGGGCGGCTTCCCCCGCCTGGACCACGGCTTCGGCCTGCTCTCTAGCGCGCTCGTCGAGCGCGGTGGGCAAGCTGGGCCAGAGCCGCGCCAGCGGCGTCTTGCCGGCTTCGACTCGATCCCCGACCGCCAGGGTCACCCGCTCTAAGCGACCGGCGCTGGGGGCGGCGACCAGGTAGGGTTGGCGCACCAGGGCCTTGGCCTCCTCGTCGATGCTGACTTGGAGCGGCGCGCGCACCACACCTGCCAGGTCCACCAGCGTTGGCCGGGGCCAAAAGGCCAGCAGGCTGCCGCCCACCACCAGCGCCAGGGCGCCAGCAATGAAGACAAAACGAGAAAGCCGGGGACGGTTGTTTGCTCTGGTCATGGCTCAGCTTTGTAAAGGAAGGGGCAGGAAGACGGGCGGGGCATGGCTACTCCCGCGATTTTAGCGCGGCGGTGAGGTCGCGTTTGGCCAGGCCCCGCTGCACCAGCCAGCCCGACACGGCCGAGGCCGCGAGAACGGTCAGTGCAGCGTTGCCATGGGTGCTGGGGATGAAGCGGGCGGGAACCTGGTAGAGTTCGGTCGAAAAGCCCTCGGCGATGGCGAAGGACAGCAGGTGGCCGATCAGCGAGCCCAAAGGGATGGCCAGCAAGGTGATGGCCGCCAGCTCGCCCAGCAGGACGTAGGCCACCTCGCCGTGGCTGTAGCCCAAGATCTGCAAGCTGGCCAGATCGCGGGCGCGCTCGGCCTGAGAGACCCGCGCGGCGTTGTAAACGATGCCGAAGGTGATGACGAAGGCCATGAAGCCCATGACAAAGCGCATGGCACCCGCGCCTTCGTTCATCAGCGTCTCGAAGGCCCGGCGGGTGTCGGATTGCAGGCTGACCCCTGCGATGCGCGGCATGTCCTTCAGGCGCTGGTAGACGCCCTGTTCCTGGCCCGGCTCGATCTCCAGCGCCGCGGCGTTGATGTGACCGGGCTGGCCCAAGCGCCGGTTCAGCGCCTCCAGGTTGATGTAAACCGGAGCGCCCAGCAGGCTTTCTGCCAGGCCGACCACCGGGATGGTCAACACGGGCCGCGCGCCCTCGCGCACCTCGACCCGCAGGCTCTGGCCCGGTGCGATGTTCAAGATCTTGGCCAGCGGCTTGGCGATCACCAACCCCGCGCCCGGCAAGGCTTGCTGGCGGCCCTTGTCGTCCACCACCCGCAGCAAGCGCGCATCGGGCAGCAAGCCGGTCAGGCTCGACTTGTGGCTATAGCGCCCGTTGCGCAGCACCACGGGCAGGTGGCGTTGCGGTTCGACCTGCCAGACGCCCGGCAGACGCGCCAGCGCCGTCAGGGCCGCGGGCGACTGAGGGCCCAGGAAGGCTACGCTGGCATCGCTGCGATCCACCACCGCAAAACTGAGATCCAAGGCGCGCTCGAAGCCGGCGTAGATGGTCAGCATGGCCAGGGTTAGCCCCATGCCCGAAGCTATGCCCAACACCGCCCCCGCCATGCGCCAAGGCTGGCGCAGCAGGCGGCGCAGCACCATGCGCGAGAGCTGGTCCATAGAGCGCGCCAGACCATCGGCCCAGCGGCCTGAACGGCTGTAGTCCGCGGGCGCGGGTGGGCGCATGGCCTCGGCGGGCACCAGCCGCACCAAGCGGCGCAGCACGAACAAGCTGCCCGCTGCCGCCGAGCCCAGAGCCGCAGCGATGCCGATGACGAAGGCGCTGGGCTCCAAGCGGAAGACCAGGAAGGGGAATTTGTAGTACTGGGTATAGAGCCCAATCAGCGATTGTCCCGCCCAAATCCCCAGACCGCAGCCCAGCAAAGCACCGCCAAAAGCGATGGCCAAGACAAGCTGCATGTAGTGCCAGCCTACCTCTAAGTTGCTGTAACCAAAGGCTTTCATCAGACCGATTTCTTGGCGCTCGGCCTGGACCATGCGGCTGACGACGATATAGAGCAAGAAGGCAGCGATCAGCAAAAAGATCGGCGGCACCACGAGGGCGGACACCTCCAGGCCCTTTATTTCCTCGGCGACGAAGCGGTTGGAGAACTGATCCTCCAACCCATAGGCCCCTTGCGCGCCGTAGGGCTCCAGCAGGCGGTCGGTGGCGGCAAGGACGGCGGGCAGCTTGGCTTCCCTGGTCAAGGAGAACAGCGCCTCGTTGAAAGCGCCCTTGAGGTCGAAGTTGGCCGCCAGGGCAGAGCGGCTCATCCACAGCACGGCAAAGCGTGCATCGTCGGGGATCAGCTCGCCTGGGGCGCTGATATAGAGGAACTCGGGCGACTTGACCAAGCCGGCGATGCGCAGGTCGCGCCGGTGACCGTTGAGCGTTACGCTAAGGCTCTGGCCCGCCTGCAAGCCGTGCGCGGCGGCAAAGCTATCGAGCAACAAGGCTTCATCGACAGCCCCTGGGGTCAGCGCGCGCCCAGCGATGGGGTAGAGCGCGTTGAGCCGCGGCGGGCCCAAGTCGGGCAGGCTCAAGAGGCGGGCGGCGATGGGCAGCGGGTGGCCAGCCAGCTCGACCCGTCCGGCGCCGACAAGGCGGGTCTCGACCTGCGCCACGCCTGGGATGGCGGCCAGGTCGGCGCGCAGTGCCTCGGGCGCTCGGGCCACGGGGGCAAAGACCTGCGCCAGCCGATAGCGTTGATAGTAGGCGTCGCGGGTCTGACCCAGCGAGGCCACCAGGCCCGCCATCATGACCTGCATCATGACGCCAATGGCTATGACCAGCGCGATGGCGGCGGCCTGGCCCTTGATGCGCCACAGGTCGCGGCCCAGCTTGGCTGCCAAAGGGGACATGCTGGTGCTGGGCGGGCTCACCAGTGGATCTCCTCGGGCTCAGCCGGGTTGGCGTTGCGCTCGACGGCGCGGATTTGACCGTCGGCGAAGTGCAACACGCAGTCGGCCATGGCGGTGGTTGCTGCGGCGTGGGTGACGATCATCACCGTTGTGCCCAGCTTGCGGTTGACGTCGGCCAAGACCCGCAACACCGCGCGCCCGGTGCTGCTGTCCAGCGCGCCGGTGGGCTCGTCGCAAAACAGCACGGTGGGGCGCTTGGCTATGGCACGGGCGATGGCAACGCGCTGTTGCTCGCCGCCGGAAAGCTGCGAGGGGAAATGGTCCAGCCGCTTGCCCAGGCCGACCAGCGACAGGGCCTCGTCGGCGGGCATGAGGTCGTTGGCGATCTCGGTCACCAGCTCGACGTTTTCGCGCGCGGTCAGGCTGGGCATGAGGTTATAGAATTGGAAGACAAAGCCCACATGCTGGCGCCGATAGAGCGTCAGGTGGCGGTCATCCAAGTTGCTGAGGTCTTGATTTTGAAACCAGACGTGGCCCGAGCTGGCGCGATCCAAGCCGCCCAAAATATTGAGCAGGGTGGATTTGCCGCTGCCCGAGGGCCCCAGGAGCACCAACAGCTCGCCTTGGGTCACCTCCAGATCGACAGCGCGCAGGGCATGCACCGCCGAGCGGCCCTCACCATAGGTCTTGGTCAGGCCCCGGGTGCGGTAGGCCAGCGGCTTGGTCGCCAGTGTCGCTGGCGCCGCACTGGCCTGACCGTTGGCCAAGGTCTTGGAGCGCAGAAAGGGGAAGACGCGAGAGAGCTGCATTGGTCTAGTCTAGACCAGAAGCCCCCGTCTGTCCCTGAGCTATGTCAAGCGGGCTTCGACAAAGCGGCGGCCATGCGGCAAAACCCCAGCACCGGCACATCTTCGGCGCGGTCGGTGGGCGCGCAGTCTGCGGCCGCGCACAGGGCTTCTGGCGCCAGGGCCAGCCCCTTGAGTGACTGGCGCAGCATCTTGCGTCTCTGGCCAAAAGCGGCCTGAGTCACGGTCTCGAGCGCTTGCAGCTCCAGCGGCATCAGCGGTGCCTTGCGTGGGATGAGCTGCACCACGCTGGAGGTGACCTTGGGCGCTGGCGTAAAGGCCTCGGGCGGGATGTCGAACAGGCGCTCGCAATGGCAGAGCCAGGAGGCCAGCACCGCCAAGCGGCCGTAGTGCTTGTCGCCTTGCTCGGCGGTGATGCGCAGTGCCACTTCGCGCTGGAACATGAGCGTCATGCTGGCAAAGCTGCCGGGCGCCTCAGCCTCGCGGCTGAGCCAGCTCGTGAGCAAGGCTGTGCCGATGTTGTAGGGCAGGTTTGCAGCCAGGTGGCGCGGCGCGGGCCCCAGGGTGGTGAGGTCCAGGCGGGTGGCGTCCTCCTCGATCACCTGCAAGCGGCCCGGATAGTGCGCCGCGACTTCGGCCAGTGCGGCCAGGCAGCGGCTGTCTTTTTCAATGGCGATCAGGGGCAAGCGCGTCTCGTGCAGCAGAGCGCGCGTCAGCCCGCCGGGTCCGGGGCCGATTTCGATCAAGCAGCCCGCATCGGCTGGCGCTGAGATCGGGACATGGCGGGCGATTTTGGCGGTTAGGTTGAGATCGAACAGGAAGTTCTGTCCCAGGCTCTTCTTGGCCATCAGCTCGTGGCGGCGCACCACTTGCGACAGCACCG
>CAZHYF010000204.1:0-5340 GCA_964536635.1 uncultured Rhodospirillaceae bacterium
TCCAGCGCCGCCTGGGTCTCGTCCAGGAAGGCGTCAGCATCGCTCAGGTGTGACTGCGGCGGGGCGATGGCGCCCAGGATGGTTGCACTGGCCGAGCTCGCCGACGGATTGGTGATCCAAGCGACCGGTCTGCGGTAGTGAGGGTAGGCAATCTTGGCCGAGATGAACTCGGCGCAAAGGTCGAGTTGTTGACCGTTGGCAAGGTGGCTGATCTCGCCACCCGGCAGGCTGTTATAGATGAAAATGCAATTCGCGCTGTCTGGCAGTCGTTCTAGGCCCGAAATCTGAAATCCGCTGTAGTTGAGCGCCTCTTCCATGGCGCGGGCATGGCGAATTCGTCGCGCTAGGCCGGGCGATTTGGTGCGGCTGGGGTCTGGGCAGCACAGGGCCAAAGCTGAGGCGAGGCTCGTTTCAAGTTCCAGATTGCGCAGCGTATCCAAGGCCACCGCTGCGATGCCTCTTTCCAACTCTGAACCGCTGTCCGGCAGCCGGTTGAGCAGCTCGAAGGCCACTTGGCGGGTCGCTGTATGGTTCAGCATGATCTCGATCGCGAACAGGGTCGAGGAGGGCGGCAGATTGAGCCGGTTGTCGTCGATCAAGGCACGCAGAATCTCGATGCCGGAGCGCGAGGTGTCTACCTGCTTGAGCGCCCGCGCTGAACGCAAGCTGCGGCCGAGCAACCAGAACTGCTTGTGGTACAGCGTTTCTACCAAATAGGGATGGCTCGCGACGAGCTGGCTCCAGTGCCGGGGCTCCAGCAAGAGCACCAAGCTATCGCGCGAGGCCTGCGCGTCATAGATGGCGTTGATGGTCTGCCCCTGCAGGCCGCCCCAAGCAACGACCGAGCCGGGGCGGGTGGCCGACCGCTCGCGCAGCTTGTCCGGGGCATCGCTTGGCCGGTAATAAAGGTTGAATTGCCCCCAAATCATGATGGCAAGTCCAGGGCTGGTTTGGCCCTGGCGGCTCAGGTAGTCGCCCGCAGCGAGCTGGATCGTGGTGCCGCTCCGCGCCAGGGTCTCCAAGGTTTCGCGCCCAAGACCGCCCAAGACCGGTGAGCGCTCCAATACATCGGCAATCGCCGGGATCTCGGCCTCGCTCTGCGGGGCCTGGACAAGTTGGCTCAGATCGGGTGCCGCTGGCTGTTGCTCCGGCGTCAGGCGCGTCATTTCGGTGAGGGGCATGGCCCGGCCAAAGCACCAAGCAACCAAGGCAATGGCTGCCAGGGGTTGGCGTGCCGACAGCTTCTGGATGTCCTCGATCGACAGTGCCAGATACTGGCCTTCGCTCTCGCTGGTCACGTGGCTGAAATAACGCGACGGTGAGCGCAGGGCCGACCAGCCAAAGGGCGTCCAAGCCGCGTCGGTGGTGACCAGCTCACGATCAGCGCGGCCGCTGCTCCAAAAGGTGATGCCGCCCTCTAACAACAGATAGAGCCACGCGCCCGGAGCAAAATTCTGCACCAGGGTCTCGCCGGCTTTGAAACGCCGCAGGTTCGCGGCTTTGCTCAACAAGGCGCGCGCATCGGTCAAATCCAGCGACTGAAGTCCATCGGGCTGCTTGGCCTCGATCAATCCAATCAGCGCGTCAACGGCCTGCTTTGGGCTCTGAAATGTCATAGTCTCAGCGTGTTGTTTCCAAAGGGTGTCTGCTCGGGCATGCCCCCTCCAGAGCCAGCTTGCAAGCCTTGCGTTACAGCTATGCGCTGGCCGCATGGCTGGCGCTGCGAGGGCTGCGTTTTTGACCTAAGGGGCGCGCCGCACTGGTCAAATCTGCGTGCAGTGTCGCGGGATGCTAGGGGGAGAGACTTGGCCCAGGCGGAGCAACTTTGCCAGAGTCTCCTTTGCTGCTCGCGAGCTGCGTCGTAGCCGCGCCAGGCTGCGCCCATAATGCCCCTGGACTCGGCTCAGAGCTAGGGATACCTATAGGTGACAACCTTTCCCTTAAGGTAAGGACGTTCAAGACGGGCCCTTTGCTGCTTGTCCGCCCAGCCGGATGCAGGGCTCCAACACAGGAAACACGACACTATGCCTTTGTACGAAGCTCCACTTGACGACATGCGATTTGCGCTCCGCCACCTCGTGGGGGGTGGCGACATTATGGGCTGTCCCGGCTTCGAGGATCTGGACGAAGAATTGGTGAACTCCATTTTGACCGAGTGCGCCAAGGTCTGCCAAGAGTCTCTGTCGCCGGTGAATTACAGCGGACACGTCGAGCATGCGCGCCACATTGGTGATGGCCGCGTGCAAGTGCCTAAGGGCTTCAAAGAGGCCCACGATGCGCTGGGCGAGGGGGGCTGGATTGGGCTATCCGCTGACCCTGAGTACGGCGGGCAGGGCCTGCCGCGCACTTTGGCTACCGCGGTCAGTGAGATGTGGCAGGCAGCCAACCTGTCTGTTGCTCTTTGCCCTTTGTTGAGCCAAGGCGTTATTGACGCGCTGGAGGCCGTGGGCAGCGAGGCGCAAAAGGCCGCCTACTTGCCTGCGCTGATCGAGGGGCGCTGGACGGGCACCATGAACCTGACCGAACCGCAAGCGGGCACTGATCTGGCCAGCTTGCGCACACAAGCCGTGCGTGAGGGCGACCACTACCGAATCAAAGGGCAAAAAATCTTCATCACCTATGGTGAGCATGAGATGACCGAAAACATCATCCACCTGGTGTTGGCGCGCACCCCTGATGCGCCTGCGGGCATCAAGGGCATCTCCTTGTTCATCGTGCCCAAGTTCTTGTTGGACGATCTGGGCCAGCCCGGTGAGCGCAATGATGTCACCTGTATTTCCATCGAAGACAAGCTTGGCATCATGGGCTCGCCCACCTGCGTGCTTCAATACGGCGAGCAGGACGGTGCTGTCGGCTACTTGATCGGTGAGGAGAACAAGGGCCTGTCCTATATGTTCATCATGATGAACCGGGCGCGCTTTGAGGTGGGCGTGCAGGGACTGGGTATCTCGCAAATGGCCTATCAGCACGCGCTCGCCTATGCCCGCGAACGGATGCAAGGCCAGCCCCTGGGCCGCAGTGCCGCGACGCCGATCATTGGTCACCCCGACGTCAAGCGCTTGCTGGCAGAGATGAAGTGCCAGATCGAGGCCATGCGCGCGCTGGCATATGTCGCTGCGGCGGCGATGGACCGCTCACGCTTGGCGGAGAGCGAGGCCGAGCGCGCTGAGGCCTTGGCGCGTTTGGAGTTGCTTGTGCCCATCGTTAAGGCGTGGAGCACCGAGCTGTCGGTGGAGATTACCTCCAGCGGCGTCCAGGTCCACGGCGGTACGGGTTTCATCGAGGAGACCGGCGCGGCGCAGTTCTATCGCGATGCGCGCATCCTGCCGATCTACGAGGGCACCACAGCCATTCAGGCCAACGATCTGGTATTCCGCAAGACCTTGCGCGACCAGGGCGCTGGGGTCAGCGGTCTGCTGGCAGAGATGGCCGCTGACGCGCGTGGCGCTCTGGCTGCCTATGACGCCGCGCTGGCCGAGGCCCTGAGCCAAGGCATTGTGGCCGCTGAAAAGGGCCTGCAAGCGCTGTTGTCCTACGCCAACGAGCCCGCCAAGGCGGCCGCGGTCGGCGTGCCCTATCTGAAGATGTTGGGTTACCTCACGGGTGGCTGGCTCATGCTGCGTTCGGCCAAGGCGGCCAGCGACGAGCTGGCAAGCGGTGATTTGAAAGCGGCGGACAGCTTCTTGCGGTCCAAGATGAAAGCTGCTGCTTTCTATGTCTCGCACATTCTGCCGCGCGCGGGAGCCTTGGCGACCACCGTTGGTGCAGGTGCTGAGGACGTGTTGGCCCTGGAAGACGACTGGCTCTAAGATCGCTTGATCCAGCAGGGCGGCCCGCTTGGCTGCCCTGTTGCCAGGGCCAAAGAAGGGCAGGAGAAGGGCAGGGGCGCGTTTGTTCCCCAGGGCCAGTGCCGGGGCTAGAGCTGCCTGGAGGCCTGTGGTAGGCTGCGCCACCACCCTCGAATGCACCTAAAAAGAGTGCCTTGAAAGATCTATGTCCGCGTCACACGATAGCTCTGCGGCGGCAGTCAGCGCAGCCCTTGCTGCTGCGACTGCCTCACCTGCAAACCAGACCCCAAACCAGCCCGCAAACCAAGGGGATATCGAGGCCTCGGCCTTCGGCGAGCAGGCGCGCATGCGTGCGCAGACCAAGACCCGCATCACGGCTCTGGATATGAGCCGGACCTTCGCTTGCCTGTTTGTCATCTTGGAGCACGCAACCACCGATCCGCACGGCAAGCCCTTTCCCGAAGCTGACATGTTGGAAAAGCTGCTGCCGATTGCAGGGCGCGTGATCTCCAACGTTGCGCGTTCCGAGTTTTTCTTCGTTATGTCGCTGTTTTTGCTGGCTGTTTCGCTGGAGCGTTTCGTCGGCAGCTATGGCGAGCACGTGGTCAAGCAGGCCAAGCGCCTGCTGCTGCCTTTCCTGGTCTGGACCCTGGTCTATGTCTTCTTCCGGCTCTACAAGGCGGGCGCTTTTGGATATGAGCAGGCCATATTGGACCAGATCTTCCTCTATGGCGAGATCTGGAAGCAAAGGCCCGAAACCTGGTTGGGGCTGCCCGGGTTCCTGTTGAGCCATCCGGCGGCCTTGGTGCCAGACCCTGCGTCTTGGTACAAGTACCTGGCGCTAGGTAAGTCGCAGTATCACATGCATTTTTTGCCGATGCTCTTCTTGCTCACGCTCTTCTATCCGCTCTACCGGCTGGCGATCACCCATCCTTGGCTCGGCCTGATGGTCATTCCCTTGCTGCTGTTCAAGAACCAGATGGATGTCTTCTTGTACTCCAATTTCTACCAGGCTGACGCGCGGCTGTTCCGTGACACCGCCTTGGTGGTGGTCAAGATGCTGACCTACAGCGGTTACGGCTTGGCCATGTTCTCGATCTTCGGGTTCGTCAAGCGGGACGTTGCCCTGCTGCGCCCCTTTGTACCGCTGTTTTCCTTGGCGCTGCTGCTGTGCGTGTTGGCCTTTGCGGTTCATGGCTGGCAGATCATGACCAAGGGCACCTGGGAGCCGCCGCGCGGGCTGGTCTATTTGCCCTACTACGGCATTTGTCTGGTGATTGTTCTCACCTTGCTGTCGGTCAGCCATTGGCCCTGGCCGCCGGTTTTCTCCAAGCTCGCGCCTTACAGTTTTGGCACTTATTTGGTTCACCCCATGATGATCGACATCTTCGACGTGCAGACCAAGGGTTGGCAGGCCTCGGTGCCGGTCTATTCGTCGGCCAAGATCATCTTTGCTTGGGTCACAACCATCGCGGCGGTCTACCTGCTGTCGCGCTTGCCTTTCTGGGCGTGGAGCATGGGTCTAAAGCGCAAGCGCTGGAACCAGCTCTAG
>CAZHYF010000205.1:0-2521 GCA_964536635.1 uncultured Rhodospirillaceae bacterium
GCGGTGCTGACTTGGCGTTGATGGTGGAAAGCTGCGGCGAGTCCGCAGCGCAGGCCCCGCCCCAAATCATGAGAAAGATCAAGAACATCCACAAGGGCAGGGCTGGCGTAAGGGGCGCAGCCAAGCAGCAGAGCCCTGAGCCCGCCAGGAAGACTTGCGCCAGGCGTGCGCTGCCGTACCGTACGGCCAGCCAGCCGCCCAGCACGCCGGTGGGCGCGCCGATGGCCAAGGCCAGAAAAGACCAGATCGCAACACCGTCGTTGCCGAGGCCCTGACGCGCAAAGACCGCTGCGATCAGCACGGGGAAATAGGCCCAGAGGGCGTAAAGCTCCCACATGTGGCCAAAATAGCCAAGGCTGGCACGACGGAACGCAGGCGTTCGAAAGGCTGCCATCACCGCCTTGGGGTCAAAGCCTGCGCCTTGCTTGGCAAAGGGCCCCAGAGGCACCAGCGCGAACAACAGCACACCGCCCGCCGCGCTGACCATGGCCACCATGACAATCACCACTTGCCAATCGGTCTGCGCCAAGAACCCACGCATAAGGTGGGGCAGAGCGGTGCCGACCATGAGCGCGCCCACCAGCAGGCTCATGGCAACGCTCAGGCCCTTGCTGAACCAGCTTGCCGCGAGTTTCATGCCGACGGGGTAGATGCCCGCAATAAAGAATCCGGTCACAAATCGCAGCACCAAAAACAAGCCCGGCTGGTGATCCAAGAAGGCCAGCGCCAGCGTGGCGGCTCCAGCCAGCAGGCAGGACACCAAAAACACCGCTCGGGTCGGCAGGCGGTCCGAGATTGACAAGGCGGCAAAGACCAAGGTGCCGATGATAAATCCTAACTGCACGGCCAAGGTCACCTGGGCCAAGAAGGCCTCGGGCAGGCTCCAGGACGCGATAAGATCGCCCATGACCGCGTTACCGGCAAACCACTGCGCGGTGCCCGCGACTTGAGCGACAACGATGACCGCGAGCAACAGCGGGGCGGGAAGGTGGACCGGATGGGTTCGGGAGGCAGAGGACATGAAACACTCGCGAGAGCAAAGCCCAAGCAATTGGGGTCAAGGGCGCAGGAGACTTTGCAGATAAATCATAGAGTTAGAGCATGTGCCATGAATGCAAATCGTGAAACATGCTCTTGGCTGGGGAGTGGCAAGACTAGCGGGGTCTAGGCGCTTGGCAAGTCACACGCGGGTGGTGACGCGCAAATTTGTATCTTGATCACCTCGGGGCTTTGCTATGGCCCGGCCGAGCGATGGAGCCCTCGCCTTGGGTATGGGGTGGCAGAGGTCAGATTGTGGTCGGCCTGCTCCTCGCCGCAATCCGGCTCTAGCATCCCCACACAAACAACCCCCACACGCACAACTTGGGAGGTCCAGCATGAAGAGAATTGGTTTCCAAATTCTAGGCGTCGCCGCGTTCACCTTCTTCGCCCTGGCGAGCGCGGGGGTGGCAAGCGCCAAAGACTATGCGCGCAGTAAAGCCCGCTGTGGCCCCTTCCCAAAAGTGGCGGTCTCAACCGCGCCGGGGCTCTGTTTGGGCCTTGTCACACAAGATGCCAAGGGCCGGCGCTTCCCGCGCGTGCTGCTGGAGGTCGAGCCGGGCATTTTCTGGCTGACCGACATGGGCGGATGGAATCCTGGGCGCGGCAAGCTGTGGCGGTTGAACGTTCAGCAGCCAGACGCCCCGCGCTTGCGTTTGCTCGACGAGGGCCTGGACCGTCCGCATGGGCTGGTGCGCGACGCCCAGGGTCGGGTCTATCTGGGGACGGCCGGAGCGGTCTGGCGCTACCATCCCAGCGCGCCGAACCCCGCAGCCAGCAAGAAGCGTGTGGTCGAGGGCCTGCCTACTCAGGGTCGCCACCCCTTGACCAACCTGGCCTATGATCCCGCCGGAGCCTTGATCATCAACGTGGGGGCGCCCAGCGACCATTGCGAGCTGGACCCGGACGCGCCCGATAAGGTCGCTCTTCCCTGCCCCAGCGTGCAGGGGCCCAAGCCAGAGGCAGCGCTCTACCGCGCGGTGATCCAGGGCGACCTTCTAGGCCCGCCCGAACTGTTGGCAGAGGGCCTACGCAATTCGATGGCGCTGGCCTTTCACCCGCAAAGCGGCCTGTTGCTTCAAGGCGAAAACAATATCGACTACAAGGAAGCGGATCAGCCAAAAGAAGAGTTGAACATCATCCGACCCGGTGCCCACTACGGCTGGCCTTACTGTATCGAAGATCAAAGGCGTGCGCGCCACTATCGCCGTGGCGCCCCGCTGGATTGCCGGAAGACCGAGGCCCCAGCGCGTCTCTTGCCCGCTCACGCGGCCCCTTTAGGGCTGGTGTTTTCGGGCTCTGATGGTCTGCCGGGTTATGAGCAACACTGGCTGATTGGCTATCATGGCTATCGCGCTAGCGGTCATCGCATCGTTGCCATTGGCGCAGACAACCAAGGTCGTCCCAGCGGCGCGCTGACCGAGCTGGTCTTCGACTGGGACAAGCGTGCTGGGCGGCATCCGCGTGGCGCTCCGGTGGCGCT
>CAZHYF010000205.1:2621-5166 GCA_964536635.1 uncultured Rhodospirillaceae bacterium
CGTCGCGCGGTTCAACTCTTGGTCGCGAAAGAAGGTTTGCCGACACAGAGGCATAGGTTGCCCACACCCTTAGGTCGCAGGGAGGGTTGCGCGCCGCTTCAGGGCTTTATTTCGTCGCCAGAGCTGGTTAGGTTGCAAACGACGTTTTGCTAATTGAGACAAGAGTTTGCCAGCAAGATTCCCAAGATGCGCACCCAAGCACGGGCTGGCTCGCTTCGCTCTGCCTTTGATGCTGGCGATGGCGGGTGCGGCGGCTGTGGACCCAGGCGCGCGCGCCTGGGCGGTGACGGCAGAGCGGATCGACCAGCAGGCGGCGCAGACTTTGCCCCTGGCAGCGCTGGCACAAGCCGCGCAACAGCAGCAACCGAGCGCCGAGCAGGTCCAACTTGCCAACATTATCGCGCGCGTCTGCCCAACGTTGGATGCCTGCCAACAGGGCTTGGCCGGGCTGCTCGTGCGCCTAAACACGGTGCAACAACAGCTCCTTTTGAGCCAAGAGCAGGTGCGCCAGCTCAATGCATTGGTGGCAGAAAAAGATGCCGAAGCGCAAGGGCAGGGCGCGACAGAGGACCAAGCCGCCGCCATGGCGCAGGTTCGCGACGATGCTTTGGCGCGCCTAGCAGAAGCTGCCAGGATCGCCCAAGAGCAGGCCAAAGAGGTCCAGCGCCTCAACGGGCAGGTAACCTCGCTGGAGGCGCAAATCCGTCAGTTGCGGTTCAAGAACGACGGCGACAGCGAAGGCGAGCAAGGCCAGCAATCCTTGATTCGCCCCTTGACGCTGGACGCGCTCAATTCGGGCGCCGGTGACCTGGAGCGTCTGCGCCAAGAACGGGAGGCTCTGCGTACCGAGGTCCGCAAGCTGAACGAAAAGTTGGCTGGCTCTGCTGAGGGCCTGCGCTTGGGGCAAGGCAATGGCAGTGTCGCGCAGGCGGCTGCATTGGAGCTGGAGCGGCTGCGCACCGAGGTTGGCCGTTTGACGGCCGACAACCGGCGCCAGCAGCAGGAGGGCATGAACAATTCTGCGCGAATAGACCGCCTGCAAGAGAGCCTCAACGAAGCCCAAATCGACTTTGCGACCTTGCGTTTGGAGCGCGACAAGCTGCGGACCGCTCTGACTGCAGCGCAAGGGGGGCAGCCAGCCGCCAGCGACGCTAGCCAGACAAGTGAGCAAGACCAGCGCAGCCGCCAGGCCATGATCGACCGCATGGGCAAGCTGGAAGCCGAGCTGGAGCAGGCTCGCCAGCAGATTGCACGGCTGCGCCAGGACAAGCAAAACTTGGAGGCCGCGCTGGAAGACGGCGCGGCAGAGCAGGGTGACAGCGGCTCTAGCGCGCAAGAATTGGCCGAGCTGAACCAAGCGCTGCAAGCGGCGCGCGCCGACAAGGCCGCCTTGGAGCGCCAACTCATCAAACTTGAACAAGATCGCCGAAGCAATCGCGATGAGGTTGCCTTGCTCACCCAAGCCGTGCAGCAACGCGATCAGACCATCGCGCAGCTCAGCGATGAGCTGCAGCGGCTGCAGTCACAAAGCCAAGGCAGCGAGGGCCCACAAGCCCTGGCGGCTTTGCAGGCTGAACAGGCCGCGCGCGCCAATGAGCGGGCAGAATACGAGCGACTGCTGGCCGAATTGGGCGGGCAAAACCGGCAACTTGAGCAGACCCTTGACGCTCTGCGAGCAGCCAGCGACGAAGAGCGCCGGGGCTTGGTGGCCGAAATTACGCGCTTGAGCGACGAGTTGCTGCAACTGCGCGAGTTCGTCGATTTGCAGAAGGCGCAAGGCGGCGACCAGCAGGATGCTGTGGCACGTTTGACCCAAGCGTTGGAAGATGCGGAGCAAAAGCACAGCGCGCAGTTGGACCTGCTGGGCCGCGCGGAAATCGAGATCAAAGCTTTGTTGGCGGATCTGAATACCGCGCGCTCGGCGGTGTCTGACAGCCAGGCTCAGAGACAACAAGCAATCAACGATGCTCTGGAGCTGCGCCGTTTGCTGGATGACTTGATCCAGGAGCGCGATCAGCTGGCGCTTCAGGTAACCGCGCTGCGCCAAAATGGGGACCGGCAGGCCGAGCAGCAAGCGCAACTGGCTGCGAGCCAGAAAGCCTTCCGCGAGGTCGAGGCTGACCGCGACCGCCTAAGAGGCCTCTTGGCTGAAAAGCAGCGCGAAGCCCTGGACTTGGATCGCCAATTGCAGCGCCGCCAAGCTCTGATTGACGCTCAGACCGCCGTTGGCCGCAACTATGATCTGCTGGTGACGCAGCTCAACGACGCCGAGGCCGAACTGGTTCTGGCGCGCATGCAAATATCGGCTCTGCAGCAGCGTTTGCAGGGGTTGGACCAGCAATCGCGAGATCTTGCACCGCCCGCCGCTCGCTCAGCAGTTCCAAGCCTTGTTGAGCCGGCGCTTCTGGCAAGGCCCCAGGCGGCAGATGCCCAAGGCGACCGGGATGGTTCATCGGCGGTTCCAGGACTGACCCTCCAGGGCGATCCAGATCTGGATGCGCGCACCTTGCGTCTGCTGGACGAGCTGCGCCGTATCGGGCGCTAG
>CAZHYF010000206.1:0-5133 GCA_964536635.1 uncultured Rhodospirillaceae bacterium
TCGACGCGGCGCAGCAGGTTCTTGTTGAACGGCAGCTCGTCGCGGGTCTCTTCGGCCTTGCCAGCCTGTGAGGGTTCTTCGAAGTTGACGAAGAGTTGCAACTGATCCTGCAAGATGCGCGCTGCTACCGCCAAGCAATCCTCAGGCGTCACAGCGCCGGTGGTTTCCAGGTTGACGGTCAGCTTGTCATAGTCGGTCACCTGGCCAACGCGGGTGTTGTCCACCTTGTAGGACACACTGCGCACGGGCGAGAAGATCGAGTCGACCGGAATCAAGCCGATCGGCGCGTCTTCTGGACGGTTGGCAGCGGCAGGGACGTAGCCCTTACCGGTGTTGCAGATCAGCTCCATATTGAAGACCGAGCCTTCGTCCAGCGTCGCGATAACGTGGTCAGGGTTCATGATCTCAACGTCCGAACCGCAATCGATCATGCCAGCGGTCAAAACGCCGGGGCCGTTGCCACGCAAACGCATGCGCTTGGGGCCCTCGGCGTGCATGCGCAGCGCCAGCTTCTTCACGTTGATCACGATGTCGGTCACGTCCTCGCGGACGCCGTCGATAGATGCGAACTCGTGCAGCACGCCGTCGATCTGAATGCTGGTCACGGCCGCGCCTTGCAGCGAGGACAGCAGCACACGACGCAGCGCGTTACCCAGGGTCAGACCAAAGCCGCGTTCCAGGGGTTCGGCCACCGCGACAGCCGAACGGCTGCCGTCGGCACCGGGGGTAAGCACCAACTCGGTGGGCTTAATCAAATCGGTCCAATTTTTTTGAAGCACCGAAACTACTCCTTCAGCGCGGTACGCGCTCTAAAACGGCAAAAAGGCGAAGAGCACCACGGGGCTCTCGCCTGACAAAGCAACCAAGGCGTAAGTATTTGGTTCTTCCCCACCCACGCCTGTGAGGCCGAAGCGCTGTTCGCAGCCCCGGCCCAGCGGGCGTCGTTAAACGCGGCGTTGCTTGCGCGGGCGACAACCGTTGTGAGGAACGGGGGTCACATCGCGGATGGCCGTGATGGTAAAGCCAATTGACTGCAAGGCACGCAGGGCGGATTCGCGTCCAGAGCCAGGGCCCTTCACGCAAACTTCCAAGGTCTTCATGCCGTGCTCTTGGGCCTTGCGGCCAGCGTCTTCAGCAGCAACCTGCGCTGCGTAGGGCGTAGACTTGCGCGAGCCCTTGAAGCCCTGCATGCCAGCAGACGACCAAGAGATCGCGTTGCCCTGAGCATCGGTGATGGTGATCAGCGTGTTGTTGAAGGTCGAAGCGACGTGCGCAACACCAGAGGTAATGTTCTTGCGCTCTCTTTTGCGAACGCCGCGCTCAGGTCTAGCCATGGTCTCTTAATCCTTACTTCTTCTTACCGGCGATCGGCACAGCCTTGCCCTTACGGGTGCGTGCGTTACAGCGGGTACGCTGGCCGCGAACTGGCAAATTGTGACGATGGCGCAGACCGCGATAGCACTTGAGGTCCATGAGACGCTTGATGTTCATGGCGCGCTCACGGCGCAGGTCGCCTTCCACCATGTAGTCGGCGTCGATGCTTTCGCGGATCTTCAGAACTTCGTCGTCGCTCAGTTCATTGACGCGGCGCATCGGCTCCAGGCCCAGGTCGCTTACGATCTTTTTGGCCGTGGTCTGGCCAATGCCGTGGATGTAGGTCAGCGCGATCCACAGCGGCTTTTGCGTTGGTATATTGACACCGGCGATACGGGCCACGGTCGTTCTCCTTACAGATCAAGTCGGCGCTCGCGTTTCGCGAGCCGCGTCAGGCGCTTACGCGCAAAGGTCGAGGAAGTGCCACAACAAAGGGAGCTGCCGATAACAGCCCCTGAGGCATTTGTCAATGCACTGCGTCCAAGATGGTCTTTATTGATGCCGTTACGACATCAATGTCCGCCATTCCGTCCACGCGCTTCAGCATATTCTGTTGCGCGTAGTGCGGGATGATGGGCTTTGTTTGCTCTTCATAAACCCGCATGCGATCACGAACGGTCTCTTCGTTGTCGTCCGCACGGCGGGTGAATTCGCTACCCCCACAACTATCGCAAACCCCAGCAACTTTGGGGCGTTGGAAGATATCGTGGTAGCCAGCGCCACAGTCGGCGCAGGTATAGCGACCGGTGATGCGCTCGACCAGAGCGTTGACATCAACGCTCAGCTCGATCACGGCATCCAGGGCCATGCCCTTGTCGGTCAGCATGCGGTCCAGGCCCTCGGCCTGAGCCTCTGTGCGCGGGAAGCCATCCAGGATGAAGCCGTTCTTGCAGTCTGCATCTTCCAGGCGCTCGGCGATCATCTTGATGATGATGTCGTCCGATATCAGCGCTCCGGTCTGCATGATCTCTGCGATCTCGTTGCCCAAGGCCGAGCCGGACTTGCTCACCGCGCGCAGCATGTCGCCGGTCGAGAGTTGCGGGATGCCATAGGCTTCCATCAGACGCTTGGCTTGGGTGCCCTTACCAGCGCCCGGTGGACCGAGCAGAATGAGTTTCATCGACGGGTTCTCCGGCGGGTTTTCTTGGGGGTGTCCTTGTTATCACCGCTGCGCAGACGCTGCTTGGCCAGCAAGCTCTCGTACTGTTGAGCGATCATGTGCGATTGGATTTGCTGCACGGTGTCGATGGTCACCGAAACCACGATCAAGATCGAAGTGCCGCCAAAGATCAACGCCGAGCTGGAAGCGCCTGCCCAGATCTCGGGCAGCAGGGCAACGAAGGCCAGGTAGACTGCGCCCACCACGGTCAAACGCGACAGCACGTAGTCCAGATAGATGGCGGTGTTCTTGCCAGGGCGCACGCCAGGGACATAGCCGCCCCCCTTCTTCAAGTTCTCAGCGGTCTCATTCGGATTGAAGACGATCGCGGTATAGAAGAAGGCGAAGAACATGATCAGTGCACCGAACAGCAGGATGAAGCCAATTTGACCGCGGCCCAACTGTTGCAGGATGAGGTTCAGCCACTCGTTTTCAACGCCGACGCCAAAGCTGACGATGGTCTGCGGCATGATCAGCAAGCTGGAGGCGAAGATCACGGGGATCACACCCACGGTGTTCAGCTTCAACGGCAGGTACTGGGTCTGGCCCTCGGTCTGGCGGTTGCCCACCACACGCTTGGGATACTGCACGACGATCTGGCGGAAGCTGCGCTCAATAAAGACGACGAAGAAGACCAGGGCGATGACCACCACCACGACCAGCAAAGACAAGAGCGCTTGGTCGGTCTGCTGCACGGTCTCCAGGATCTGGCCCAAAGCCTGCGGCATTTGCGCGATGATACCGGTAAAGATCAACAGCGAGATGCCGTTGCCGATGCCGCGCGAGGTGATCTGCTCGCCCAGCCACATCAAGAAGACGGTGCCACCGGTCAGAGTCACCACGGTCTGGATGCGGAAGAACAGGCCCGGGTCCGTGACCAGCGGGTTCGACGCCGAGCTTGAATTCTCAAGGCCGAAGGCGATGCCCAGGGCTTGGCCCATGGCCAACACCACGGTCAGGTAGCGGGTATATTGGTTCAGCTTGCGACGACCGGCTTCGCCTTCTTTCTTCATGGCTTCCAGCGTCGGCGATACCGCCTGCATGAGCTGCATGATAATCGAGGCCGAGATGTAGGGCAGGATCGACAAAGCGAAGACCGACATGCGCGAGACCGCACCGCCGGCAAACAGGTTCAGGTTGCCCAAAATGCCGCCGCTCATCTGGCCGAAGAGCTGCGCCATGGCATCGGCGTCGATGCCAGGCAGGGGCACATAAGTGCCCAGGCGGTAGATCAGCAAGGCACCCAGCGTAAACAACAGACGATCCCGCAGGTCGCCAGCCTTGAAAAAGGAGTCGAAACGAAAGTTCGCAGCCAGTTGTTCAGCAGCAGATGCCATGCTGTATCTTCCTTAGTTTTCGCTGTCAGCCGCAGCGCTCGCTGCGATCGCAACGCTGCCACCGGCAGCCTCAACGGCCGCAATCGCGCCCGCTGTTGCGCCTGCAACAGACAGAGCCAGCTTGGCCGTCAGCGCGCCCTTGTTGAGCAAGCGAACGCCATCGCGGGTGTGCTTGACCACGCCAGCAGCCTTCAAAGCCGCGGCATCAATGGTGCCATCGGTCGCCAGCTTGCCAGCGTCCACAGCCCGCTGAATGCGGCCAGTGGTGACCTCAGCAAACTTAGGCGCGTTGGGGCGCTTGAAGCCGAACTTGGGCAGACGGCGATACAAAGGCATTTGACCGCCTTCGAAGCCGTTGATCGCCACGCCAGAGCGTGCCTTCTGACCCTTGACACCCGAAGTCGAGGTCTTGCCCATGCCTGAGCCGATACCGCGACCGACGCGAGAGCGCGCTTTACGCGCGCCGAGATTGTCTCGTAGTTCGTTCAGTTTCATGGTTTTAGTCCAGTACGGTTACAAGGTGGTTCACCTTGTTAATCATGCCACGAACCGCCGGGGTGTCTTCCAGAGTGCGAACAGTCTCGCGCTTCTTCAGACCCAGACCCAACAGGTTGGCTTTCTGCTTCTCGGTGCACTTACAGTGGCTGCCGGTCAGCTTCACAGTAACGGTTTTCTTGGCCATGCTGCCTTACTCCTCTACCAGGTCGCCACCGCGCATCTGCAAGAGGTCTTGCTGGCGCTTGCCGCGGCGCTGAGCCACTTGGCGGGGGTTTTGGTTCTGCAACAGAGCGTCAAAGGTCGCGCGCACCAGGTTGTAAGGGTTCGAAGAGCCCTTAGACTTGGACACGACGTCGCTGACGCCCAGGGCTTCGAATACCGCACGTGACGGACCACCTGCGATAATGCCGGTACCCGCAGGAGCGGTACGGCAAACCACCTTGCCGGCGCCGAAGCGACCGTCAACGTCGTGGTGCAGAGTGCGGCCTTCGCGCAGCGGTACGCGAACCATTGCTTTCTTGGCGGTCTCGGTAGCCTTACGGATTGCCTCGGGCACTTCCTTCGCCTTGCCGTGACCGTGACCGACGCGGCCCTTGCCGTCGCCGACGACGACCAGAGCAGCAAAGGCAAAGTTACGACCGCCTTTTACAGTTTTCGCAACGCGGTTAATGGCGACCAGCTTTTCTACCAGGTCGCTGTCTTCGCGCTGACGTTCTTCTTTTTGACCTCGGGCCATGTATCTCTCCTTAGATTTCCGTCGCCCTT
>CAZHYF010000207.1:0-5133 GCA_964536635.1 uncultured Rhodospirillaceae bacterium
TGCTCTCTCGTGTTGCCACTCATTCGCGGCTTGCTCAAACGTATTGACTTAAAACGCCAATCATCCGAGCAAATGATGCCAAGGGCTCGGACCTTTGCGCGCGGTCAATCCAAAATCCCGCGCGCCCGCAGAGCTTCAAGTGTGCGGGCCTGGAAATCCTGGCCACAGAAGGCGTCGCCCTCGGGCCCCGACAGCCAGACCAGCTCACGGCCGACCCATTCGGTGGGCTTGTGAACACTGGGGTCCAACTCTGAGACGGGGTTCATGCCGCTGGCCTTGATGGCTACCTGCATGTTGGTGGCGACCGTGCCCGGCGACAGCCCCATGACGCGGATACCTTGGCTCGCGTATTCGGCGTGCAGCGCGCGGGTCATGGACAGCACCGCTGCCTTAGAGGCGCAATAGTGGCTCCAGCCTTCCAGCACGTTGGTCGCAGCGCCCGAGGAGATGTTGATAATTGTGCCGCTGCCCTGCTTCAGCATGCCCGGCAAAACGGCGTGAATGCAGTGCGCGACGCCCTTGACGTTGACATCAATCACCTTGCCCCAATCGGCAGGGTCTAGGTCACCGAAGTGGCCGATGGGCTCGATCAAGCCCGCGTTATTGACCAGAACGTCCAGCCTGCCAAAGGCCTGCTGGGCGGCGGCCACAGCCTGGCGGACTGCCGCGTAGTCGGCCACGTCGCAGGCCAGCGCCAAGGCCTCGTGCCCAGCATCGCTCAACTGCGCCGCCAAGGCCTCCACCTGATCGCGCGAGCGCGCGGCCAGTGCCACCTTGGCTCCGGCTTCAGCGAAGGCCAGGGCCGCCGCAGCGCCAATGCCGCGCGAGGCTCCTGTGATAAAGACGACCTGGCCGAGCAGATCAGGCAGGGCCATGCAAAACTCCCATGGTTCGTGGCGGCCGCACCTGGCTTTGTGCCGGATCTAGGCCCGATTTTCGGTGTCGCTTGGTGCCAAGCCCGCTTCACGCTCAGAAGCGCGGATAAAAGCAGGGCGCTGGCTGACGCGCTCAACGTAGGCCTTGACGACGGGGCTATCAATGGCACCAAACATCACGCCAAAACGCAGCGCCGAGCCCACCAGGACATCGGCGGCGGAAAAGGTCTCTCCCAACAGCCAAGGGCCGGGGCTGAGACCCTTTTCGGCCACCTCGACCATCAAGTCATAGGAGCCCCAAGCGACCGAGCTGCGCGGCGGCTCCCAGCCAAAGAACTTCTGGGCCAAGGCAGGCTCAACGATGCCGGGGACGAAGAACACCCAACGCAAAAACTCGGCGCGCTGAGGATCGCCCAACGCTGGGGCCAAGTCCGCCTCGGGAAACTTTTCCGCCAAATAGAGCGCTATGGCCCCCAACTCACTCACCGGGATGTCGTCGTCCATGACCATAGGCACCTTGCCCATGGGGTTCAGGGCCAGATATTCCGGGCTGCGATGATAGCCGCCGTCCAGCGAAAAGCTCGTCACCTCGTAAGGCTGCCCCAACTCCTCCAGCAGCCAGAGGGCGGTGAAAGCGCGCGTGCGCGGCGCATGATACAGCGTCAGAGCCATGGCTAGCCCTGCACGACCTGCAAGATGGCCTCGGCCGAGGAAACATCCAGATCTTTGGTCTGCTCTTCAACGCCGATATGGCTCACCACGCCGTCGCGTAGCAGCATGGCAAAGCGGCTGGAGCGCCAGCCCATACCCTGCGCGTGGCGATCCACCTCCAGCCCCAGAGCGCGGACAAACGAGGCATCCCAATCGGCAACGAAGGTCAGCGCCTCGCCGTTCATGCTCTTGGACCAGGCGCGCATGACGTGCGGATCATTGACCGACAGGCAGATGATCTCATCCACGCCAGCGGCTTGCAATTTGTCAGCCAGAACGATGAAGCCCGGCAGGTGGCGCTCGCTACAGGTGGGCGTGAAGGCGCCCGGCACCCCGACCAGGACGACGCAACGACCGGCGAGCCGCGCTGCCAGGTCGAAGGCCCCAGGCCCCGCATCCGGGTCAAAGTACATCAAGCTGCCAGCGGTGGGCAGGCGGTCTCCAACGGCGATCATAGGCGCTCCCTAGGGGCTAGAGGGCCGCGGTATACCCCGCCAAACCAGCGGTTAGCTCGCTTGGGCGATGGCGCGCTCGACGGCCTCAAATGTCAGTAACTCTGGAAGCACTATCCCAGACGGAGCCGCCGGTCCATAGACCACGTTGAAGGGAATGCCAAAACGCTGGAAACTGGCCAAGTAGGCGGCGATTTCATCGCTATGATTGGTCCAATCTGCCTGACGCAATTCGACCTGTTGCTCGGCGAACAGCGCCTTGGCAGAACTGGTCTCCAGAACACGTAACTTATTGATTTTACAAGTAACGCACCACTGGGCCGTCACATCGACAAATATGGTTTTACCCTGGACCACAGAGGCCTCAACCTCGGCCAGATCGAAGACCTGATAGCCAGCGCTGGTCGGGCTAGCAGCAACAACGCTCGGCCGTTCGAACGCCAGCGGCAGCGCCAGGATCAGCGCCAGCACAAGGCCAGGCACCAGACTCGGCAAGCGCGCCAGGCTCGGCAAACGACGCAAGGCGAACAGGCCGCTGGCAAGCACGATCAAAGCCGTCGCTGCCAGCGTTGCCATCAGGCCAAGCTGTTGCAGCAAGACGCTGAGCAACCACACGGCCGTGGCCACCAGAGCAAAGCCCATGATGACCTTGAGCCATACCATCCAAGCGCCTGGCTTCGGCAGCAGGCGTGCCACCTTGGGAAAGGCGGCGATCAGCAAATATGGCGACGCCATACCGAGGCCCAGCGTGGCGAAGATCATCAGAATTTCGCCCGTCCCGCGCGTCAAAGCAAAGCCGAGCGCCGTGCCCAGGAAAGGGGCGGAACATGGGGTCGCCAGCAGGGTCGCAAAGGCACCCGTCGCAAAGTGACCGAGCAAGCTGTCGCCCGTCCCCACGCCGGCCAGCCCGCCGAGCCCGGCAGGCATGCGCAATTCAAACAAGCCAAACATGTTGAGCGCAAACAGCATGAGCAACGCGATCATGAACAGCAAAAAGACGGGCTGCTGGAACTGCATGCCCCAGCCGACCGCGGCCCCGGCCCACTTCAGCGCCACAGCGCCCAGCGCCAGCACCAGGAAGGAGAAGACGATGCCCGCCGCTGTGGCCAGGAAGCCGCGCCGCGCGTGGCTCAGGGGCACCGACTGAGCTTTGACCACCGACAAGACCTTGAGCGAGAGAACCGGCAGCACGCAAGGCATAAAGTTCAAGATAAGCCCACCCAACAGAGCCGTCAGCAGCATAGAGGCCAACAGGACCAGGCCGGCGTCTTGGGCCGGGATGTTCCCTCGGTTTGGGCTTGCTGGCTTGGTGCGGGCCGCAAAATTGGGGGCCTCCTGCTGGCCGATGAGGGTCAAGGTCGCGCTCGGCACCTCAAAGGCGCGCGCGCCATCGGCGATCGTCACAGCAAGATCCTCCAGGCCGAAAGGCTCAGAGGCGGCAAACTGCGGGCTAGCCGCCAGACGCAAGGTGGCGCTCTTGGCATCCGCGCTCAAGGTGACCTCTGGGCGTGCAAAGCGCCAGCCCTGCGGCGCTTCGACAAAGGCGTCCAGTTCGGGGTTCAGAGGCTCGCGGCTGGCCACTTGCAGCCAGAGCTGCGGCTCTTGACCGTCGGCAAAATTGGCGTCAAAGCGCAGCGCGTCAAGCGCCATGTTGTGCCGCTGGCCTTGATCGGGGACCTGCAACAGGGCCTCGCGGATCATGGGCGCCTCAAAACTGGCCTCAGCGGGTCCGGCGGGGACATCCAGACCAACCTTGGTCTGGCCTGGAACGCAAATCTCTTCGCAGATCAGAAAGCTGACCTTGGTGTGAATGCGCTGCTCTTGGCCCGGGCGCGCTACGGTGGCGCTCACGGGGAACAGCACATGTTCCTTATAGCCAAAGGTGTCGATGCCGTAGGTTTGAAAGCGGTGCGGCACCGGCCAGAGAAAATCCAGCGCGGTCAGGTCGGAGTCCGGCTCGGGCATGAGTTTGGGCGGCAGGCCCGCATCGCCCGGCGAGCGCCAATAGATCTTCCAGCCCGGCTGCAATTCGGCCTCAAGTCCCAGCAACAGACGCTCCTGATCGCCGACCCCTTGGGTTTCAGCCACCCAGCGCCAGCGCGACTGTTCTGCCTTGGACCAGTCACCAAATTGTGTTTGGCCCGGTTGTGCTTGGCCGATCGAGCTGGTCTGCGAAGACACCTGGCTGCTGCCCTGCGTGGCAAGTCCCGGCAGAATTTGCGCAGAGGCCAAGCTGGCGCTGGTGCCGAGTGCGACCAACAGCGCCATGGCAATGCGTTTGGAAACAAAGCGGTAGCTCCGCAAAGTGTGCGCGATATCGGTCAAGAACATAGCACTTTCAATTGCAACATGGGGCCCATCGCCCAAGGATCTGAACCCCCTAGACCTACGAAGTCCGGCAGCGACTTGCAAATCTCTTTGCATCACCCCTTGTCACGGCTCTGTGGGGTCTTTAGATTCTCTGCATGCCAGAACGCCTTTATGACCAAGCCAAGCGCGCAAAGAACCATCCCCAGTCCTCAGCCTCCTTGGCTGGCAAGCTGCTGGTGGCCACGCCGCAACTCGACGACACCCGCTTTGAGCGGGCTGCGATCCTGCTGTGCGCGCACAGCGACGACGGCGCCTTGGGCATCGTGGTCAATGTGCCGCTGAGCGGGCTCAATCTGGCCGGAATGCTCGAACAGCTTGAGATCGAGGACCACGGCCTAGACGAAGAGCTGGAAATCTTCAACGGCGGCCCCGTCGCCGAAAGCCGCGGCTTTGTGGTCCATTCGGACGAGCAAAGCAGCGATGATGATATCGTGGTGCCCGGTGGCTTCGCGCTCTCCTCTTCTCTGGACACGCTCAAACGCATCGCAGAGGGCAAAGGCCCACGCCATCACCTGGTGGCGCTTGGCTATGCCGGTTGGGGCGCAGGTCAGCTTGAGGACGAGTTGGCTCAAGCGTCTTGGAACCTGGTTGAGGCCGATTTTTCCCTGGTCTTTCACCTGGATCGCCACAGCGTTTGGGAGGCCGCCATGGCCAAGCTGGGCGTAAAAGACCCTGGCACGCTCTCGCACTTCGTCGGCCGCGCCTAAGAGGTCGGCCAAATAGGG